>JAJPHH010000160.1 GCA_021325385.1 Alphaproteobacteria bacterium | reverse complement strand
CGCCATGGCGCCGCGCGGGCAGACATCGTGTTGCGCGTACCTTCGAGGCGCCATGGCGGGTTGACGGCGATCGGGCGGCGTGGCGCCGCGGTGTTGAAAGCAAGCCATCAGCCCCGCCGAGGCGCGGGCTTTCCCCGGACAGCCCTGCGCGCAAGCGGGAATCTAGGCTGCGCCAACTCCGAGGCGCGAAGGCTCTCTGGATTCCCGCTTTCGCGGGAATGACACGTACTCTTAATCCAGTCGCCCGCCGCTCCGCCGCGCCTGCTGAATCACGAAGCGGGCGAAGTTGTCATATTGCGCGTCGATCGCGAATTCCGCCGCCAAGGCTTGCGACGCGGCCCGGGCGCGCTCCAGGACAGAGCGATTTGCTGCGATTTCGCTCAGCTTCGCCGCCAGGCCGCGCGCATCGCCTGGCGTATAGGAGGCGCCGACGCCCTTTTCGGCGATGATGTCCTGCGCCTCCATCGCCAGGCTCGCGACGACATAGAGGCCGAAATTGACGTAGTCGAAAAACTTGATCGGCATCGCGACCTTGCTGTCGGCCTGGTACGGCAGCAGGCCGATATCGGCGTTCTCATAGGCCTCGACCAGGGCGTCGCGGCCCAATTGGCCGAGATGGTCGACTGCGCCTTCGCGCTGCGCGCGCAATACGTCGTCGCGCTTCGGGCCGTCGCCGGCGATCACGACCCGCAGCGGCGCGTTGTCGGCGCGAATGATCCGCGCCGCTTCGAGCACGGTTTCGATGTCGTAGCCCAGGCCCAATGAGCCGGCATAGATCGCGACGAGCCTATCGGATTGCGCCGCGCGCCCGCGTCGCGGCGCGAGCTGCGAGCCCCAATAGAAAACGGGCGCCGCCTCGCCGGGCGGCGCGAGCCGCCGCGCATAGGAGCGCGAGGCGAACGACACGGCCTTGTAGCAGCGCAGCCGCAGCCCGCGCGAGGCGATCAGCGCGCCATAGGCGGCCCGGCGCAATGCGCCGCTGAGACCGCGCGGCGCGGCCGTGTCCGCCTCGGGCCAGAGGTCGATCAGGTCGGCGACGACGGGCGTACGGAAGCAAAATCCGTAAGCGAGCGCCATCCAGCCGACCAGGAACAGCGGCTCGCCGACGACGACCACGTCCGGCCGGCCGCCGCGGATCAGCCGCCACACCGCTTTGACCCCGAACACGGCCTCGTGCGCGATCCGGGCCGGCGAGAGGTTCCCGCGATAGGCGATCGAGCGAATCTGCCGCAGAAAGGGGAGGCGCTGTTGGTTGAGCGCGAGCGCGTCCGTGGAGCGCCGCTGCTTGGAATTGTGGACGAAGTCGGAGCAATAGAGCTCCGGCGCGACGCCGAGCGCCGCGAGCTTCCCGCAAAGATTGACATAGCGGTCATTGGCGCCGCCCTCGGACGGCAGCGCCGCGTAGGGCCGCAGGATTGCGACGCGCAAACGCCCCGACGCGAGCATTCAGCTTCTCTTTGCGCGCGCCGGGCTCAATTCGCGACCAGCTTGCGAAAATAGGCGATGGTTTCCTTGAGGCCGTCTTCGAGCGGCACTTTCGGCGACCAGCCAAGCGCCTTCCTGGCGAGCGCGATGTCGGGCTGGCGCTGCTTCGGATCGTCCTCCGGCAAGGGCGCGAAGACCAGTTTCGATTTGCCGCCGACCAGCGCCAGCACCTTCTCGGCAAGCTCCATCATCGTATATTCGCCGGGATTGCCGATATTGACCGGGCCGGTAAAGCCTTCCGGCGAATCGTTCATCATCTTGACGATCGCGTCGATGAGGTCGTCGACATAGCAGAACGAGCGGGTCTGACGGCCGTCGCCATAGATGGTGATCGGCTCGCCGCGCAAGGCTTGCATAATGAAATTGCTGACCACGCGGCCGTCATGCGGATGCATGTTCGGCCCGTACGTGTTGAAGATGCGCACCACCTTGATGTCGAGCCTATGCTGCCGGTGATAGTCGAAGAACAAAGTCTCGGCGCAGCGCTTGCCTTCGTCGTAGCAACTGCGCAAGCCGATCGGATTGACCCGGCCCCAATAGGATTCGGTCTGCGGGTGAATCTCGGGGTCGCCATAGACCTCCGAGGTCGAGGCCTGCAGGATGCGAGCGCCGACCCTTTTGGCGAGGCCGAGCATGTTGATCGCGCCGTGGACGCTCGTCTTGGTCGTCTGCACCGGGTCGTATTGATAGTGGATCGGGCTCGCCGGACAGGCGAGATTGTAGATTTGGCCGGCCTCGACATAGAGCGGAAAGGTGATGTCGTGGCGCATCAACTCGAAATTCGGATCGCCGATCAGAGGCGCGATGTTGCGCTTCGAGCCGGTGAAGAAATTGTCGATGCAGAGCACTTGCCGGCCGCTCTCGATCAGCCGCGCGCAGAGATGCGAGCCGAGAAAGCCGGCGCCGCCGGTGACGATCGAGACGTCGTTGCCAAGATAGCTCATGAACCCCCCTGAGGCGCCGCGGCGAAAGCCGTGCAAGCCGAACCTGAGCGCAGACCCGGCTTACGGCGCAAGGCGCGGGAAATCCAGCACGAATCGCGCTTTTCAAGTCGCGGCGGGGCGGCCGTCCACGACTTGCGCCAAAGGCGGATTCAGCTTATCGGCTGGCCGTCGGCGGCCAGAGCTTTAAGGGGCGGCCCTTCGAACGAGCGCCAGGACGTGAAGCGGACCTTCGACATCATCGTCTCCGCGCTGGCCCTGATCGTCGCCGCGCCGCTCTTCGCAATCCTCGCGCTTTTGGTCCGCGTCAAGCTCGGCTCGCCCGTTCTGTTCGTCCAGATGCGGCCGGGCCTCGGCGGCGCGCTGTTCCCTCTGCGCAAGTTCCGCTCGATGACGGACGCGCGCGGCGCCGACGGCGCGCTGCTCGACGACGCGCGGCGCCTGCCGCCCTTCGGCCGCTGGCTGCGCGCCACCAGCCTCGACGAATTGCCGGAATTGTGGAGCGTCCTGGTCGGCGACATGAGCCTCGTCGGACCGCGGCCGCTGCTTCAAGAATACCTTCCTCTCTACAGCCCGGAGCAGGCGCGCCGACACGAGGTCCGGCCGGGCCTGACCGGCTGGGCGCAGGTGAACGGACGCAACGCCATCTCCTGGGAGGAGCGCTTCCGCCTCGACATATGGTACGTCGATCATCGCTCCTTTCTGCTCGACCTCAAAATCCTGGCGATGACGGTCGGCAAAATCTTGAAGCGGGAAGGGATCGCGCCTGAGGGCGAAGCGACCATGCCGCGGTTCTTGGGCTCCGCCGGCGAAGCGAACCGGCGATGAGCGCGCCGCGGCTTTTCATTCTCGGCGCCGGCGGCCATGGCAAAGTCGCCGCCGATTGCGCCAGGGCGCAGGGGCTCTGGTCGGCGATCGAATTCTTCGACGATCGCTGGCCGGGCGTTTCGGCCTGCGCGGAATGGCCGGTTGTCGGGACCGGCGCGGATTTGCTGCGCCGCGACAAGATCGGACATGAAATTTTCGTTGCGATCGGCGAAGCCGGGACTCGGCTGACCTGGATCGAACGGCTGCGCGAGGCGGGGTTCGAACTGGCGACGATCATTCATCCGCGCGCGATCGTCAGCTCCGGCGCCTGGATCGGGCCGGCGAGCCTGGTCGCCGCCGGCGCCGTGGTCAATATAGGCGCCCGGCTCGGAGAAGGCGTCATCGTCAATACCGCGGCGAGCGTGGACCACGATTGCGCTCTGGGCGCCGGCGCGCATATTTGCCCGGGCGCGCATCTGGCGGGCGGCGTTGAAATCGGGCGCGGCGCGTGGATCGGGGTCGGCGCCGCGGTGCGGCAGGGGATCAGGATCGGGATGGGCGCGGTTATCGGCGCCGGCGCGGCGGTGGTTAAGGATATCGGCGACGGCGTCACCGCGCATGGCGTGCCGGCGAAGCCGCTCGCGGAACGGGCGAGAGACGGACGCTGACATGCTGAACACCGCTTTCTCGCCTTGGCCCAGCTTTTCCGAGGAAGAGGTCGAGGCCGCCGCGCGGGTGCTCCGCTCCGGCCGCGTCAATTATTGGACCGGCGGCGAGGCCAAGGCGTTCGAGCAGGAATTCGCCGATTGGTGCGGCGCGCGCCACGCCATCGCGCTCGCCAACGGCACTCTGGCGCTCGAACTGGCGCTGCGCGCCTTGAGGATCGGGCCGGGCGACGAGGTCGTGGTTCCGTCGCGGACCTTTGTCGCGACGGCCTCGGCCGTCGTCCAATGCGGGGCGGCTCCGGTCTGCGCGGATGTCGACGCCGATTCGCAGAACGTCACCGCCGAGACGATCGCCGCCGCTCTGAGCGAGAGGAGCAGGGCCGTGATCTGCGTTCATCTCGCCGGCTGGCCTTGCGACATGGACCCGATCCGTGAGCTTTGCGAGGCGCGCGGCCTCTATCTGATCGAGGATTGCGCCCAGGCGCATGGCGCGCGCTACAAGGGCCGCTCGGTCGGTACGATTGGCGATATCGGCTGCTGGTCGTTCTGCCAGGACAAGATCATGACGACCGGCGGCGAAGGCGGCATGGTGACGACCGATCGCCGCGACTGGTTCGAGGCGATGTGGGCGTTCAAGGATCACGGCAAATCCTGGCAAGCCGTCCATGCGCGGGAGCATCCGCCCGGCTTCCGCTGGCTGCACGAATCGTTCGGCAGCAATTACCGGATGACCGAGATGCAGGCGGCCATCGGCCGCATCCAATTGCGCCGGATGCCGGAATGGAGCCGGGCGCGGCGCGCCAATGCGGAGCGCATTTGGCGCGCCGCGGCGCAGAGCCAAGCTTTGCGAGCGCCGACGCCGCCTGACGGCTTCGATCACGCCGCCTACAAGGCTTACGTCTTCGTCAGGCCCGGCGCGTTGGTCGACGGCTGGACGCGGGACCGGATCGCCGCGGCGATCGAAGCCGAGGGCGTTCCCTGCTATACCGGCTCCTGCTCGGAGATATATCTCGAGAAGGCTTTCGCTGGCCTCGGGCTCGGCCCCAAGCGGCGACTGCCGAACGCCAAGGCGCTCGGCGAGGACAGTCTGATGTTCCTGGTTCATCCGACTTTGCGCGAGGAGGAGATCGCCAAGACCTGCGCGGCGTTGAAAAGCGTTATGGCGCGAGCGACGCAGAACGAGAGCGACGCGCGGACGGGAACAGCCGGATGATCAGAGACGTCAAGATCGCCCCGTCGATTCTCGCCGCCGATTTCGGCAGGCTCGATGAAGAGGTCAGAGCGGTCGACGAAGCCGGCTGCGACTGGATTCACGTTGACGTGATGGACGGCCATTTCGTGCCGAACATAACGTTCGGGCCGCCGGCGGTAAAGGCGGCGCGGCGGGCGACGGCGAAGCCGATCGACGTCCATCTGATGATCGCGCCGGCCGATCCCTATCTCGAAGCCTTCGCCGACGCGGGCGCCGATCGGATCACCGTGCATGCCGAGGCCGGGCCGCATCTCGACCGCTCCCTGCAGACGATCCGCGGCCTCGGCAAGAAGGCCGGCGTCGCCATCAACCCGGCGACGCCCGAAGACGCCGTCGCCTATATCCTCGACCGCGTCGACACGATCCTGGTGATGACGGTCAATCCCGGCTTCGGCGGCCAGACTTTCATCCCGGCCATGTTCGACAAGATCAGGCGCGTCGCCGCGATGATCGGCGAGGCGCCGATCGAGATCGAAGTCGATGGCGGCGTCGCCGCCGCGAACGCGGCCGAGATCGCGGCGGCCGGCGCGAATGTCTTCGTCGCCGGCTCGTCGATCTTCGAAGACCGCGACTACGCCCACGCCATAGCGGCCCTGCGCGCCGCCGCGATGACGGGACAGGGCGACGAGTAGGGCCGGCGGCGCACGCCGCTCACAGGCCGACAGCTTTCTCCAGCTTGTTCTGCGCCACGGCAAGCGTCTCGGCAACGAACGCTCCCTGACGGGTCTCGGCCTTGAGGATGACCGGATCGTCGGCCTTGAGCAGGGCGATGGTCTTGTGCACGGCGGCGATCGCGATCTTGATCGCCTTGGCCGCCTGCGCCCGCGTCTTGGCCTGGCGAACCTGGCGGGCGGCGCGCGAGACGACGTCCGGCAGGCTGCGCAATTCCGGCGCGAGCGGCGGCGACAGGTTCCGCAACGCCGTTGCATAAGCGTCGAGCGCGTCGGCGATGCAAAGCCGGTCGTCTCGTCCGCATTGTCCGATCGCCGTCTCAGCGGCGCGGCTGGCGGCCTCCACGCCCTGGCCGGTAGGAACAGGAGCGACCGTCGAGGACGGCAGATGCGGCGCGCCATTGCCGCCCGGACCGGGTGCGCCGGGGCCTGGTCCCTCTTGCGCTTTCGCCTGAGCCAGCAGGAAGCCGGCTGTCAGAGCGGTCAGCGAGGCGATGCGCAGGGCGCGAAAAACGGCGCTCGTCATGGGGGTCCTCGGAAAGTTAGAGCCTCAAGCCGGCGGAACGTCCGTCGGCCTCCTCGTCGATCGATTGGCGGGAAATCCTCAAACCCGACGCAGAGCAAGCGCCGAAGCTCGAGGACTAGTCAAGCGCGTTCTGGCGGCGCGGAGCTATCGCTTCGGCGCCGAGCCTCGATCGGGGATCCCGCCGAGGTCCCGGCGACGGGTTACGGTCCAGGATTGGCGAAAGCGGCGCGACAAGATCGCGTCATGTGCGAAGCGCCACATCGTCCTTGCCAAGGAAGAACTAAGTAGAAGCCACGCGAGAGGTCTTCGCGCCTGGACGCAGACCGTAAGGCTGACGCAGGAGGGCTCCATGGAACACGCTTCGAGCCACAACGCTTTCAACCTTCTCTTCACCATCAGCTTCTTCGCCAGCTTCGTCTTCACGTTGCTCCATTTTGGCTGACCAGCGAAGCGCGTATCTTAGCTTTCAAGTTCGAGGGGAGGCTTCAATGAACCGGATTTGGTACGACCGCCCGCGGAGCGAAGCGCAAGTTCTGTCCGAGCCGGCCTTGACCGACTCGGAAGCGCATCTGGTTCTGCGGCGCCAATTCATCGGCTCGGTCGCCGCCGCGATGATCGTCGTCGCGATCGCCGGTTTGACGGCGCTGCGGCCCGCGCACGAAGCTTCGGTTCACTGGAGCCCGCATTTCGCAACGGTTCAGCAGCCGACCTTCGCGACGCCCGGCGAGCGGCTGGTCGCGATGAAGCAAAACGGTTCGGCGGCGACGTCCGAGCCCGGCGGCCGCGCCGGAATGTGAGCGAAGAACGCAGCCGCAATTTCGGCCGCGGCGCGTCAAATCGAAACAGCATTGACCCTTGGCCGGCGCGCGAAGCCGCTTCATGCTGTTCTTAGACCCGCCGATTCGCGCTCGGCGGGTCTTCTCTTGCGGCGGGCGCTCGCCGCCGTCGATCGAACCGTAAGAACTCAGCGGCGTCGCGCCGGCGCCTCCCACGCGGCGCGCCGTCTGGCCGGCCCTGCTCACGCCGCCTGTCAGGGCCGGCCTCCCGTTTCCGTCCCTTTGGCGGCGTGATTTGCGCTTGTTTCAAAACGGCGCAACCCGCGCGGCGCCGCCTTTGCTCGAAAGAATCGGCGCCGCCGAGGAGCCAGCCCCTCTTTTCGGCATGGGCGCCAGGCCTTGTCGGCCCCGCTGCGTTGCTTATCGCCGGGGCCGATCTTTTTCTGCGAGTCAGCGCTCGGCGCGCAGCGCAGCTGCGATCGGCGCAAAATCCAAGCGCCCGCGCTTGAGATCGTGGCCGCCGCCGTCGACGACGATCAGTCGGGTCGGCGCGGGGATTAGCGCGATCGCCTTTTCGAGTTCCGCGATCGATCCGAACGGGTCTGCGTCGCCTTGCACGAAGACCGCGCGGGTGCGCAGCCTGGGGAAATGCGCGGTGCGCATTTCGTTCGGCTTGTTTGGCGGATGGAGCGGATAGGACAGAAGCAGCAAAGCAGCCGCCACATCGGGCCGCTCGGCCGCCAGCATGCTGGCCTGCCGCCCGCCATAGGAATGGCCGCCGAGATAGATCGGCCCGCCGACGGTCTCCCGAAGCGCGGCGACCGCCAAGCTCAGGCCTTCGCGATCCGCCGCCGCGCCGGACGGATGCGGCGGCCCGAAAGGGCGCTTCTGGCGAAACGGAAGATCGCAGCGCAGCACAGCGACGCCTTCGGCTTGCAGCGCCCCGGCGACCGCCACAAGAATCGGCGCGTTGCAATTCGCGCCCGCGCCATGGGTCAGAACGAGGCCTTCGCTCGCGGGCTGCTGCGGCTGATGAAGGAAACCGCGGAGGCCGGGCCGCTCAAATGGCTGGACTGTCCCGGCCGCCATCTCGGCTCATCCGGCCTTTCGCTCGCCGGCCGGGCGCTGCGCCGGCTCGCTCTTCGCCTCGGCCTTCTTGCCAGGGATCGGCAGCAGCATTTCCCGCTGTTCGGTCCGTCTAGGCTTCAGCGCCTTGGCGCCGGCCCTCTTCATCATTCGCGGTTTGCCCGCCAGCGCCCGCCGGATCGCCGCAACCGCCCGTTTCGACAGCGGATGGTTGAAGCTGCCGACGATCTCGTCGCCGACCATCGCCAGTTCGGCCGAGTTGTCTTCGCCCCAGAACGTCTCCTTGAGCACCACGTCGCCCGGGGCGCAGCCGACCAGCGCCGCGATCGACTCCTGAACCGCCGGCCATCGCTCGGCGTAGCCCTCATGAAAAATGCGATGAGGATTGCGATCGCCGACCCGATAAAACACCGCCGCCGGTTTGCGCTGGTCGAATAGATCGGCTTGTGCGCCACGCATGATACGCGATCTCTCGTTGAAGGACGTCGCGCCGCACTCCCTCCGGCGGCTATGCGAGCATAGCTTATGACTGGAGTCCTCAAATAAAACTAAAAAATTCCTGCAGGAAAATGGTGGGCGCGACAGGGATTGAACCTGTGACCCCTACCATGTCAAGGTAGTGCTCTCCCGCTGAGCTACGCGCCCGCTCTCGCCGGCGTCTAGGCCGGCCGAGCAAGTCGTCGGCATATATCGGGTCGCGGCGGCGCGCGCAATGCCTCATTCCGGAGCGGCGGGCGCGATCCGGCCGGGCGTCACCTCGAAGATTTCGGCGCGGCCTTCAAGGTCGGCGAAGGCGGCCGGGTCGGCGCCGGTCATGAAGACCTGGCCGCCGATGCGCTCCAGCCCCGCGTAGAGCGCTTGACGCCGCCGCGGGTCGAAATGGGCGGCGATTTCGTCAAGCAGAATTATGGGCGCAATGCCGCTCATTGCGCCGACCAGCCGGGCATGGGCGAGAACCAGGCCGACCAGCAGCGCTTTCTGCTCGCCGGTCGAGGCCTGCTCGGCCTTGGCCCCCTTTGGCCCGTGCCACACGGCGAGGTCGCCGACATGCGGGCCGATCAGGGTGCGGCCGGCGGCGGCGTCGCGGCCGCGATTGTCGCGCAGGATTTCGCGGTATTTCTCCTCGGCGGCCAGGGCCGGCAGTTCGCTCGCCAGGCGCTCGACCTCGCCGTCCAGGGCCAGGTCGGCCCATGGAAAGGGCGAATGATCCTCGCGCTCCGCGGCGATCATCGCCTTCAGCCGGGCGACGCATTCGCCGCGCGCCGCGGCGACGGCGACGGCGAGTTCGGCCGTCTCGCGCTCGATCGCGTCGAGCCAATGCGCGTCGCGGCCGCCTTCTTCGAGCAGGCGGTTGCGGCCGCGCAAGGCGCGCTCCAATTGGGCGACGCGCGCGCCGTGATTGGGATCGATCGCCAGGACGAGGCGGTCGAGAAAGCGACGGCGCTCGCCAGCGGGGCCGGTGAACAGGCCGTCCATGGCCGGGGTCAGCCAGACGAGGCGCAGATAGTCGGCGAAGGCGCGCGCCGAGGCGACCGGGACGCGGTCGATGCGATGCTTACGGCCCGGCGCTTGCTCGCCCTCCTCGCGGTCGAAGCCGGTGCCGAGCTGACGAAAAGCCTCGCCGTCTTCGACGAGGATGGAGACGGCGAAGCCGCCCGAACCGCCCTGGCGGGCGCATTCGGCCAATTCCGCGCGGCGCAAGCCGCGGCCCGGGCTGAACAGCGACAAGGCCTCGATCAGATTGGTCTTGCCGGCCCCGTTTTCGCCGGTCAGCGCGATCAGCCGGCCGGAAAGCTGCAGGTCGAGGGCCGCATAGGACCGGAAATCCTTCAGGATGATCCGGCGCAGCAGCGGCCGGCGGCGCGCCGCGCCGGGCCCGGCTTCGTTCAGCGGCGATTCTTCCGCAGGCATGACGAGGCCATGCCACGTCCGGCCGCCCGGCGAAAGACCGCCTGGCGCGAGTTGCGCCGGCCTGGCCGGCCCGGCCAATATAAGCAGGCAATCGGGACGGGAATGATGGATCAGGCGATCGCAGATTTCGACGTGCTCATGCCGGTCTTGGGGATCGGCGATGTGGCGCCAGGCATCGAAGCGCGGATGCGGCTGCACCGGCTCTGGTTGGAGAAGGACCCTGAAGCGGCGCTGGCTCGGCTCGCCCCGCGCATCCGAGGCGTCGCCGCGACCGGCCATCTCGCGGTCGTCGACGCCGCCCTGATGCGGCGGCTGCCGAAGCTCGAAATCGTCGCCAGTTTCGGCGTCGGCTACGACAATATCGACGCCAAATGGGCGGGCGAACACGGAATCATCGTCACCAACACGCCCGGCGTGCTCGACGAGGAAGTCGCCGACACGGCGTTCGGGCTGCTGATCGCCACGGCGCGTCAGTTGCCGCAAGCCGAGCGCTATTTGCGCGAAGGCCGCTGGCTTGACGCGCCGTTCCCGCTGACGCCGTCGCTGCGCGGCCGCAAAATGGGAATCCTGGGACTTGGCCGGATCGGCAAGGCGATCGCCCGCCGCGCCGTCGCTTTCGGCTTGGACGTCGTCTATCACGGCCGCAGGCCGCAGGAGGGCGCGCCGTACTTGTACTATCCGACGCTGCTCGGCATGGCGCGAGCCTGCGATATCCTGATGGTGGTCGCGCCGGGCGGCGACAGCACCAAGAACATCGTCAATCGCGACGTGCTCGAAGCGCTCGGGCCGAATGGCATTCTCATCAATGTCGCGCGCGGCTCCCTGGTCGACGAAGAGGCCTTGATCGAGGCGCTGGAGAAACGGACCATCCTCGGCGCGGGGCTTGACGTCTTCGCGCGGGAGCCGGACGTGCCGCCAAGGCTCCTCGCCGTCGACAACGCCGTCCTTTTGCCGCATGTCGGCTCGGCGTCGCGGCCGACCCGCCAGGCCATGGCCGATCTCGTCGTCGCCAATCTCTATTCCTGGATCGACGGCAAGGGCCCGCTGACGCCGGTGCCGGAGACGCCCTGGCCGCGGCGGACATGAATCGCGGCGTCTTCCACAAGTATTGACGCTGACGGCAAAAAAATGCGCTTGCGCCGCTCGGCGCAGTGCTTTGCGTTAAGCCTCCCTTAAACTTCCCTCTTCTCATATCGCCGCTGCTGCCGCACTTCGTCGGGCGGGCGCCTATGTCTGTTTTCTCTCGGGTCTTTCGCGCCTCGATCCGAAACGAGCGCGACCTCTTGCGCTTTGTCGTGTCCGTGACCGCGATCTGCGTCGTGATCGCGCTTGCGGCCGATGTCGCCAATCAGCTCTCCTTCTTCATCGACTGGCCGACCTGCTTTCGCTCCTGGGCGATCACGACGGGTCTGGTTCTGGCGCTCGCCATTCCGATTTCGCGGGCCATCGGCAAAGCTCATCTCGAACTCTATCGCGCCAAGCAGATCGCGGACGCGCTCGGCCGGACCGATCAGCTCACCGGCCTCGCCAATCGCCGCGCCCTGATGGAGGCGATCGCCGGCGAGACGCCGGAGACCCTGGCTCTGGTGATCGTCGACATCGACCGGTTCAAGCGGGTCAACGATTCTTACGGACATTTGGCCGGCGACGAAGTCATTCGTTCGGTGGCGCAGGCCATGGCCGCGGAGCTTGGCGAACTGGGGCTCGTTGCGCGCGTCGGCGGCGAGGAATTTGCGCTGCTCGCTTCGGCCTCGCCGGCGGAGGTCGTGGAGCGGCGATTGCTTGCGTTCCGCGATCGCGTCGCGGCGACGCCGGTCCTGGCGTCCGGCCATGCGGTCCGGGTGACGATTTCCGCAGGCCTTGCGGTGCGCAGGGCCGGCGAGACGTTCGATCAACTCTATTCGGCGGCCGATCGCGCGCTCTACGCCGCAAAAGCGACGGGGCGGAACCGGGTGCTCTCGGCCGACGAGGCGGCGGCGCTCGTTGGACGCCAGCGCGCCGAAGCGGAGGAGACGAAGCCGGATCGGCTCCCGCGCAGCGCCTGAATTATCGAAATGACCTTACGTCACCGAGTCGCGCCGTCGTACTCGTCTCGCCCGCCTTGACCTATGGTCAGTGTAGACATTCCGGGCGGCGCTTCGCTAAGGTGACGAAGGCTGCGCGGCGCATCTTGCGGCGCTCTTCGTCGGCCGATTTGACCAAATCGCGGAGGGTCGCTTGCCCCTCGGTTTGATTCTATTCGTCTTGGACGTCGTGTTGATCGTCCATACGGCGAAGACCGGCCGCTTCTGGCCGTGGGCCTACGTCATCTTCTTTCTGCCTGGAATCGGCGGCGTCGCCTATATCGTCGCCGAGCTCGCGCCGGAATGGCTGGGCTCGTACAAAGGCCAAAGCGCGCGTCGCCAGGTCGCCGCGACGCTCAATCCGACAGGGCGCTATCGGCGATTGAGCGAGGAGTTGCAGATTGTCGACACGATCGCCAATCGCGCGGCGCTGGCCGAAGAATGTCTCAATCTCGGCAAGTTCGACGAAGCGCTGGCGCAGTACCAGACCATCATGGCCAAGCCGATGGGCGACGAGCCGGTCTTTCTGATCGGCAAGGCGCGCGCCGAATTGGGCTTGGCGAAAGCCGAAGCGGCCGTCGCCGCGCTCGAAGAGCTCAAGCGCCGCTGGCCCGACTTTCAGTCGCCCGACGGCCACTTGCTTTACGCGGTCGCGCTCGAAAAAGCCGGCCGCGCCGACGAAGCGCTCGAGCATTACGCGGCAGTCGGCCGCTATTATCCTGGCGTCGAGCCGCGCGTGCGCCAAGCGGAGCTGCTGCAGCGCCTCGGCCGCCATTTCGAGGCGAGCGCGCTCGCCGACGACGTGGTGCGGACCTTGAAACGCGCGCCAGGATATGTGCGGCGGCAGCAGAAACAATGGCTAGCGATCGCGGAGCGGGTGGCGCGATCGCAGGCGCTGCATTGAGCGCGGGCGGGTTATGGCTTCGTCGTTCCGTGTTCAGGCGCAAGTGGCGGCCCACGCCACCGTATATTGTGATTGCTGCTTGGCTATATCAGCTTGTATTCATCTTTCGAAAGGATGATATCTATGGCTTCGCCGTCGTTGTTAAGATATTGATGCCCACTGCCTTTAGCTCCCAGCAAGCCGTCACATAAGTCGATAATTCTTCTGGGTTGGGATTCCGATATCGACCAAGTTAGCGTGGTTTCGGAGATTCTTGCTGACTCTGTATGATTCGAAACCCTCAAGAAAAAGTGGCTAATGTTATCATTTGGCGTAGTGCTGAATGTCGAGCATTCTTTCATTACATCGACCGGCGATCCGTCCCACTTTGAAAGAAAAGTTCTGAAGGCCGCAATTCCTTCTTGATCGCCCGCAATGAGGATAGCGATTTCCGAGTCCTTAAACTGACGATACTGTCGAATTTGCAACAAACGTTTCGTCCTACTTGATAGGCGGAAGATCGCCTATTGGAATTTGTATCCACGGTGAATTGGTTAGGAGCACTACGAGGCGGACGTTGAACTGCGCGCCGGGATATGCACAGCCGAAATGGCGTTGTTGGCGATCGCGGAAAGGGTGGCGCGGTCCCAGGCTTGCGTTTAGCGCCGTGGGGGATGCCTCACCGTCGTACTACTCGCAACGAGGACCACGGCTGGATTGAACCAACATGACCTGAGGGAGTATATTTCTTTCGAGGAAATCGAGACGAGATTCCAGGAGGGCGGCATTAGCTTCCGTAGGCGCGGCATTTGCTGGAATTAGTTTTTTAACAGATTTTCCGGCCCTCACCGCCGTTATCCACTCTCTAAAGAGCTTAGTATATATTTTAAGAGCATCGGCTGGATTCTTCGCTTCGTCCGTCACCAAATATGCGGATGGGATATCGCCTACGATGACCCATAAACACGCGTCCACGTCAGGTAAACTGGGCTCTATCTCAAATAGAAACACACCTAGGATATCGCCGAGGCCATAACCGAGATAGGCGCAACTTATTTTTTTGCACCACTTGAATCCCGTGACGAATTTCTCTGCTTTGTCATATAGGTTGTGCAGTTGCGACGTTTCTTCCTCGTCCTCTCCTCTAATTGAATCTATTGGGGTTAAACTGCAGATATCCACTCCGTTATTTTCCACCACTGCTCCTCCCTCCCCATCTCACGAAGTCGCCGTTATCGATGTGTTGCTGCACATGATCATCGTGAGGACGAGGCTCGATATTGTTCAAACTGTTGTCGCCACCATCAGCTAGAGGAAGTCTATGTGATACGTCCTGATTCCGGTCAGGGTCATTTGGATCTTTTGGCCATGGAGTTTGATTGGCTTTCGACCATCTGTTGCGGAGAGTCCTGCTCGATACCCTACATACCCTCGGCGCATCATCGGGAGGCTGGGAAAGCACAGCATTCGGGTCGGGCCCCCGTCAACCAATCACCAAGCGCCGCCCCCGCAGCAGAACCAAGCAACTCGATTGGGATATCTCCAGGACCCGTCTCGGCACCTGCGACACCAGCAATCAAGCCTCCCCACCACGCCCCGGCTGAAGCGCCAGCAGCCGTTCGCCCACTTGGATCAACCCACCCGAAGGGGGCTTGCCTCGCATAACCATAGCGGCTTGGCCCGCCGACTAACAGCGTCCCCAATCCCATCGAATCCGGCTGCTGATACCGGCCGGTCGTGGCGTCGTAATATCTATGCCAATTATAGTGCAGTCCAGTCTCAAGTTGGAACCACTGACCGGGAAAGCGGGCATTCATCACCAGCGTTCCAGTGATCGATAGAGCTTCGCCGAACGGCTTATAGACCGCGTTCCAGACCGTGGTACCAGAAGCGTCCGTCATCGTCACCGGCCGCAAGAGATGATCGGTATGGACATAGTAGGTCGCAGGCGTCGCCGTGTTCACCGCGTCGATGACGGCGACGGGCATGTCCCCGAGCCAGACATATTCACGCAGCGTGTTCCCGTTCGCATCTGTCTCGGCAACGATATGGCCGTCGTCGTCTTGCAGGTAATGTGTCTCGCCAGCGGCGGCCATCCTTTTGGCAAGCCGCCACAGTCCATCGTAGACGTAAGTCCCGACCACGGACGAGCCCGCCGTCGCCTGGATAAGCCGGCCTTCCGAATCGTAGCCGTAAGTCCAAGGGCCGCCGGCCTTCGTGTCGCTCGCGACATTGCCGTCCGCGTCATAGCCGAAGCTGCGGACGGTCGTCGCTCCTTGCGTGAGATTGGCGAGCTGGTTCGAGGTCGAGGGATAATTGTAGGCCGTGGTCGTCCCGGCGAGCGCCTCGCTCGCGCGGTTACCGACCGGATCATAGGTCCAGGCATAGGCGCCGTAGGGCCCGCTCGCGGAGGCGAGCCGTCGAGTCGGCGTATAGCCGAGAGTTTCGGAATTGCTGCTCGTCACGCTGTCCGTGATCTGGCCGAGCGTGTCGCCGACCCAGGATAGAGCGCGATCGAGGATCGCCGGCCCGGAACTCGGCGCGACGTTCACGGCGTTTATGCGATAATCCGTATCGAGGCCGAAGCTCGCCGTCAGCCCATTGGCGAAGGCGAGCGTGCGCACAGGCCGCCAGGGATTCCAGGCGACTGTATTGATCAGGTCCGTCCAGGTCGTGGAGCCGTTAGGAAAATAGGCAAGCTCTTGCACGCGCCCCTGCTTATCGCGATTCCACACGAAGTGGTCCCCGGATGGATAGATGGCGTCTGTGATATTCCCCGAGAGATCGCGCGAATAGGAAATGGTCAGCGGCGGCGCCGAACCGATCGTGCGCGTCTCGCTGGAGACGCGTCCCTTTGCGTCGTAGGCACGCACCGTTGTCCCGGCGCCGTCGGCGATCGTCGTCAGATGGCCAATCGGATAGCTGCCTGTCGCCGGCTGGTCCCAGGTGAAGGAGACATTATCGCCGGAATGACCGAGATAGGAGATCGTCAGCGGACGGCCGGCGGCGTCATAGGTATAGTTCGTGACAATCCCGCGTCCGTCGATACGTTGGGTGACCAGCCCGCGCGCGTCGCGTGCGTAAACCGTGGTCCCGCGATCGGGCGACGTTTCCTGAATCGCCTCGCCGAAACCGTTGCGGACGTAAGATGTCGTCAGATTTCGCGGGTCCTGATAGGCGGTAATGTCGTCGACGCCATTGCGGGTCAGGTTGACCGTCGCGCTCTCCTCGTCGATCTCTTGGATCAGCCGGTTCAACGCGTCAAAGCCGTAGGAAAATGTGTTTGAACGTGGGTCGGTGATGGAGACGAGATTGTCTGTTTTGTCGTAACCGAACCCATAGGTCCAGGTTCCCGGCGTCGCGCCGATCGATTGGATCAGGCGGCCCAGCTCGTCGAAGACCTGCGATTTCGTGTAAGCTATTGTCTGATCAGCACGGGTGACCGTGACCTGCGTGGCGTTGCCCATCGTGTCGCGAACATAGCTCACCGCATTGCCAAGGGAGTCGGTGACAGTCGTCAACCGCCTGGCGTCGTCATAGGCGAAAGCTTGCCAAGCCCCGTTCGGTTCGGTGATCTTCGTGATGTCGCCGGCGACGCTCCAGGCGATGATTGTGGTCGCCGGCGATTGCGAACCGACGTCGACCGCCACCGTGACGACCCGGCCGATGTCGTCGTATCCGATATTCGTCACGACTCCATTGGGGTCCATCACCGAGGCCGGCTGGCCCCGGCTGTTCCATGCCGTGACCGTCGTCACATGGCCGAGTTGATCGGTGACGGTCTGGAGGAATCCGGCCGCGTTATAAGTGTAGGACGTGGTTTGGTTCGCAGGGTCCCGGACCGACGCCAGGGCGCCGTTGGCGTTGTATGTGTAAGTCCAGGTCCGCGACTGTCCGTTGGTCGAATAGGGTGCGCTCTGAGTCGTCGTATCGGTCTCGGTCAGCGACGTCAGCTGGCCGCTGGCGGTCCAGACATAAGCTGTCGTTAGGCCGGGATCGACGATTTGCGTCGGAAGGCCAAGCGTCGGGCTCCATGTGATGGCTCGCGTTGCGGCGCTCGGCGTTCCCGCGCCCCGGACGATTTGCGTAGGTCGGCCATAGCCGTCCCGAGAAAAGGTCGTCACGCGACCTTCTTCATCGATCTCCTGCGCAATGTTGGAATTGGCGTCATAGGCGACACTGCGCGTCGACGCCGGCGTATGCGTCGTGGCCGCCGAAGACGCCGTATTGAGCAGCATCAGGCCTTTCGATGCGCCGAAACCATAGGTGAACTGCTTCCCGAGCGAATTGGTGACCGCCCGCGACTGGTTCGTATCATTATATGTAATCGTCGTCGGATCGAGATTGTCCGCCAGATTGCTCGACAGCGTCCGCGCCGTCGCATCAAAGGTCCAAGCTGAGGTTTGGATGCCGCGTTGATCAATTGCGCCGGTCATCAGGAATGGATAGTCAGTGTTTTGATAGAGATAGCTGATGCCGTCCACCTGCTGCCAGTTCGCAGGACTGGACCCGGACGGATTTGAGGACCGCGTCACGGAAGTCAGCATTCGGTTGTAGGTAAAGCCCTGGCTCGTCGTTGACGAATATCCGTAGCTTACCTGGAACGCGTCTGGACCGCCTTGACCGGCGTTATAGACGGCGCTCGCGATGGCGCTCGCGTTTGAGGCCGCTGGACTGAACGAAAATGACCGCCCGTAATTATCGGTGATTGACGAGAGGATATCGACGGAAATGAAGGGCGGAGCATACGAAAATGTCAAAGTCAGCCCGTCCGATCTCGCGATCGACGAAATTTTATAGCGCGACCCACCCGCGCCGCTTACGAAGCTTATGCTCGTTCCATCCTGCATTGTGACGGTATATTGACCAGTTGACGAGCCGGTCAGCGTTATTGGTCCCTCGCTATTCTGGATATTCCACTGGCTGCCATTCTGAATGAATTGATAGGTTGCCCCTTGCGGAGTAATCAGCGTCGCGAGGCCGCTCGAAACCAGCAGCGTGTACTCAAAATCGAAGTGCCACCGAGAGTCCCCAAGGTAATATCCCGTTACAGAGTTGGCTTCGTAGTACCGTTTTAGACGGAGAGGCTGCGATCCTGCGGTGTCGAAATCGACAACCTCTTCGTATAGGCTTCCTGAACCTACCGATGTCGGATCGCCAACAGACTGCGAAGAGCCGGCGGCGCAATAATTTGGTGGAGGGGACGAGCCTCTATCAGGGCTGAGAACACAACTTGAATATTGAGGTACATAGCCGCTTGGGCATGAAAAATCTATTGCAAAGGAATCGTAGTAAGTATCGTTGAAAAAACTATCATACTCGTGGTAATTGCAAATTGGCGCATATATGCCGTAGACATTGATCGCGTAGCTGATGTTGTCCATCGTATATGTTACCACCTCACCGGGCTCCCCTGAAGTACAAACTCCCGGATGAGAATTGATGAAGTTATTGTCTTCCGTCATGACTTGTTGGCAAACTGCCGCACCGCTAGAGCCCGACACTATGTGGCTGGTAGGTTCACGGACGCGGAACAATAGATGCTGTGAGTAACGGCGTAAGTGCCGGTTGGCGCGGATTGCGGAAAAGAAAATGTTGTCGCGCCGAGTAGAATCCCGCCACTCAGAATAAGGTCACGCAATAGGTGAATGAAGATTCCCCTCGTGAAGCTGCATAAGTCAGCGGTGAAGCGATGAGATGCATTATTTCGAGTCATAGCCTGCCCCAAACCCCGATGCGTCCTCCGATTTGATCGCATCCTGAAAATCGACCAAAATCGCTCTCTTTATCGAAGCAGGCCTTGTCGTGGGCCCGCGCGGCTCCTACCGGGATCCCCTACTCGCCTCTCTGCGTGAGCAACTCACGGCCAGAGCGCCTTCAGTGTTGCGTCTAAGAATGAGGAGTATCCGGCTGCGGTTGATCTGATAGCTCATATTAATCAGTGATGAAGCGGCTTCTTGTTTGAGAGGCGCCCCGAAATTTTGGACAAAGAAATTGTGAAGGAGGACCAAATTATTATTGCCGGTACCCGCCGCGTTGAGCGCCTTCGTGATTACAGAGCTTGAGCAGATATTTCCGTCGGGCGCGACGTCAGCGACAAGCGGCGATTGCGCGCTCAGAAAGAGCAACGTCGCTGACAGTGAGTAGAAACAGGTGCGACCAAAAGACACTATTTAATTCCCTTGTGTCGCAAGTCTCTCGTTAAATTACGATTACGCCAGTTACCACGTATCTGCGACAGCCGCTTGACTATAAATCTTTTTATCTCATGTTCTGTCGGTGGCGGGTGGAATCATTATGAACAACGATTGTTCAAAGTTGCTCATGAGAAACGGCCCCGAAGCGCCGGTTACGTACGGACAGCGCAAGGTGGGCGGCGCCAGCCGCATGGTCTTGCAGCGCATCAGCAGCCGCGCAGAGCCGCTCCCTGAGCGGCTTGTTCAGCATTGCGATATCGGCTCGCGCGGCGGGGACGCTCAACCCGAGATCAAGGACCTGCCGTACGGAAATCAGAGCCGCCATGAATTCGGCGAGCTTTTCCGCTCGGATTTCGGCTGACCACATCCCGCCAAATACGTACCGACGATCTGATGGTCGCCGGAAGGCGCTCTCGGTTCAGAGCCGTCCATCGCGCCTTCGCGACCGCCCTTGTCGTTCCAGAATCAGCGGCCGATCTGCGCGGCGGCGGACATCAGCTCCTCCGGCGCCGGCGCGCCGAACATGTGGCGACCGCCTTCCGCAGCCTCCGTGAAGCTCCAGCGGATCACGCCGTCGATATCGAGCAGGAATTCGCCGATGAGCTGTCCGTTGCCGGCTGGCAACTCCCGATGCTCCGCTTCGCTTATCTCGTACCTGTCCCTTTCGTTCAGGATTTTCGCCGCCTCCATGGGGTTGACCGGCGCATCGAACTCGCCCGGCATTTCGATGCGAGCGGCCCTCACTACATCCATCCCGATCTTGCGCGGCCAGACAGTTTCGTTCTCGGTAAACTCCAGCATGGGCAGGCCGAACGCACGGTGGGAGGCGCGCTCAGGGTCGGCCGCAGCGAGCAGATTCGGTTGCGGGTGGTAACGGAAGTAGAGCCGAGCGCGCTCGGTCGGCGTATTGACGACCGCAACCGTCTCGACACCCTTTTGTCGCAGCGCCGGATCGAGCTGCGCCATCGCCGCGATATGACGGCGACAGAAGGGGCAGTGCAAACCCCGGAACAATCCGACCAAGACCGGCGCGCGGCCGCGAAAATCGTCGAGCGAAACTTTTCCATCGCGCGTGACTGCATCCAACACGATGCTGGGCGCGCGATCGCCGGGCTGGAGCGGCCCATTGCCGTTGCTCTCGATCATGGTCATCCTCCCTTTCTTCGTCCGAGCGCTAATCCAGAAACGGCAGCACGATCAGCGCTTCGGGATCGAGCCCGTGCCGCGCGCAAACCTCCTGCGCCAAAGCAAAATAGCGCTCGGCCTCAGCATCGTCGCCTTGATCGAGGCTCACGGTCGCGAGGCCATCATAGCACGGAAAGAGCTGTTGTGGCTCGCCCGTTTCCTGAGCGACTTCAAGCGCCTCCTTGTAGCAGCGCGCCGCGAGTTCCGGATGGCCGTGGCATTGGTGAATTTGCCCGAGCACGATCAGTGGAACCGGAAGGTGCTCGCGCTGATCGAGGGCCCGGTCGACCTCGATGGCTCTTTCCGCCGCCGGCACGCCTTCCGAATCGCATTTGTTCGTGAAGGTACAACACGCCACCGCGAGATTGGCGAGCAAGCGGGCTTGAAAGCCGAGATCGCCGATCCGGCGCGCAGTTTCGAGACCGCGTCGACAGACGTCCATCGCGCGCGCCGGATCGATGATCGTATAGAGGACGCCAAGGTTGGTGTAGCCGCGGCAGGCGGCGCTGAGCAGATTGGCCCGTTCTGCGGCTGCGACGCTCTTTTCCACTTCGCGGACCGCCTCTGCGGCTCGTCCAAGCCGCGCCAGCGCGACGCCCTTCGTGTTGAGCGCTTCTGCGACGGCGAGCGCCGCCTCGCTTCCGGCGTTTCCGTCCGCGCTGGACGAGGCGGCCTCGGCGTGGCTGAGCGCCTTTTCGGCGCATCTTATCGCCTCGGCGTGATTGCCGAGGCGAAAGGCGATTCGGCCTTTTTCCTGAAGAAGGTGCGCGTATTCGACCGGAGCGTTCACGCCCGCAAGCAGCGTCGCCGCCTCGGCGCAGCACTCCTCCGCGCGACTGCGTTTGCCGCCGTCCCAAAGCAGCCTGCCGAGCTTGCAAAGGTTTCGCGCCTCCGCCGCGCGATCTTTGGACGCCCGGCTGGCCGCAAGCGCCGTGAGATAATGCTCCTGCGCCGCGTCGCGCCGTCCGGATCGGCCGTACAAATCAGCGATCCGTTCGTGAAGCGCCAGCCATTCCGGTCCCTGATCGCCCAAGGCCTGCAGCACCGCCAAGGCCTGCCGGTAAAGCTGAGCGGCGTCCTCGTTGGCGTAAGCAGCGCGAGCGCGATCGCCTGCCGCGCGCAAGTAGCGCGCGCCTTTCAGCCTGTCGGCGCTCAAGCTGAAATGATGGCCAAGCAGCGTCGCGTCCTCGAGGCGCTCGGGATTGTCTCCGTGCAGCCGCTCGAGCGCGGCGCCGATCAGCCCGTGCAATTCGGTGCGCCGCCGGAGCAGCAGATTGTGATAGATGACGTCGTGCAGCAGCGTTTGCCTGAACCGATAGCTCCGTCCGGCCCCGGCCTGGGACACCGCCGCCTCTTCGATCACTTCGGCGTCGCAGAGAATGTCGAGCCCGGCCTCGACTTTCGACGGAGCCGCGGCGATCGCTTCAAGGATTGGCGCTTCGAATCGCGCCCCGATGACCGCCGCTTCCTGAGCGAGCCTGCGGACGTCGTGCGGCAAGCGATCCACCCGGGCCAGCAGCAAGGCTTCGATGCTCGCTGGAATATCGACTGCGGCTTCGTCTTTGACGAGCCATTGAGAGCCTTCCCGCCGAAGCGCGCCGCTCTCGACGAGGCTGCGCACCGTCTCCTCGAGGAACAGCGGATTGCCGCCCGAGCGCTGAAGAATCCGCCGGCGCAATTCGGCGAAACGTACGGCGCGATCCTCGCCAAACAGAGCCGCGAGCAGCCTTTGCCCGTCCGCCGCGGCCAACGGGGCGAGGCGAAGCGCGCTCTGGCTGATCCGGTTTGAAGCGAGCTGGTCAACCTCGGGCGCGGGACGATGCGTGACGACCAGCATCAATCGCGTACGCTCGAGCCTGTCCATCATGAAGCGAAGCGCCTCGAGCGAGGCTGTATCGGCCCAATGCAAATCCTCGACGACGACGAGGAGCGGCGATAAGGCGAGGCGGCGCTCGAATACGGTTCTAATCGCGAAAAAAATCTGGCGCCGAAGCTGCTCGGGCTCGACATGGCGCAAGAGAGCGTCGGGTTCGCCAAGGTCGAGCACATGGCAATAGAGCGGCGTCAACTCGCGAATCTCGTCGGCGCCGAGCCCGAGCTCCGACAGCGATTGCACGAGCCTCGTCTTCGCTTCGGCCGGCGACGCGTTGCGGTCGATCTGATAGGCGCTCCGCAACACCGCCGCGAGCGCGCCGAAGGACGGTTCGCCCAGCGGCGAGCAGAAGGCCCGTCGAACCGCAACTTCGGCAAAGCGCTCCTCGTCGCGGATGCGCGCCAGGAACTCGCTCACCAGCCGGGTCTTCCCGATTCCTGCTTCTCCGACCAGCCGCACGAGCTGCGGAGCGCCGCCGCAGGCGAAGTCGAGGCTGGAGACCATATGCGCGAGTTCGGCGTCGCGGCCGATGAGCGGCGCGTTGAGGCCGATCGCCTCCAAGCCCCGCGCGGCGCGCGGCGCTTCGAGCGGGCCGCGAAGACGGTGCACCAGCACGCTTTCGGCCTTGCCGCGAAGCGACGCCTCGCCGAGCGATTCATAAGCGAAGGCGTGGCGCGTCAGCCGGTAGGTCAGCGGCCCGACCAATATCTCGCCCGGCGCGGCCATCGCCTGCAATCGCTGCGCGGTGTTCACGGTGTCGCCGGTCACCGAATAAGATTTCGCGCTGCCGGCGCCGATTCCGCCCGCGACGACCGGTCCTGTATTGACGCCAATATGAAGGGTCAGGGGCGCGTTGAGCCGGGCGTGCGCTCGTTGGCCGAGTCGCGCGACACGCTCGATCATGTCGAGAGCGGCGCGCAGCGCGCGCTCGGGGTCGTCCTCATGCGCGGTCGGCGCCCCGAACAAAGCGAGCAATGCGTCGCCGATGAACTTGTCGGGAAAGCCGCCGAACCGATGCGCCGCCGCGGTCATTTCCTCGAAAAGTTCGTTCTGCAAAGCCTGGATCAGTTCCGGGTCGAGGCCTTCGCTCAAAGTCGTGAAGCCGCTAAGATCGGCGAACAGAACGGTGACGGTGCGACGATCCGAGTGGCCGTCGATCGCGGCTGTCGTCGACGAGGACGTCCGTCCACCGTCGTGGCGATTCAGGACGGGAGCCTGAAGGCGAGAAGCGACATGATCCGCCGACGCTCGATCGCCGCCGTTGGGAGCGCCGGGTTTCCCTGCCGCGACAGCGGCTCCGCATTTCGGGCAGAAGGCGAAATCCGGCGCGCAAGGATAGAGGCAAGCCGCGCAAGCGATCGGCTGCCGCGCCCCGCATTTCGGGCAGAAAGCGAAGCCGCTCTGAATCTCAAATCCGCAACCGGCGCAGTTCATCAGTCAAAAACCCCGCTGATTTGCTGCTCGACCGAGCGCCGGCCGATCCGGTCACCTTAACAGAATTTCAAATACCGCTCTCCTGATTGAGACAAGAGAGGGCGGCCGCGGATTGTCCGCGCCGAGCTCAGAAAGCGGTCACTCTGCCGCCAGCCGCATGGTCTTGCAGCGCATCAGCAGCGCGCGTAGAGCCGCCGGCCTGAGCGGCTTGTTCAGCATCGCGACATCGGCTCGCGCGGCGGCGGCGCGGACGTCCGGGTCGCGATCGGCGGTCGCCAGGATCGCCGGCGTCTCTTCGCCGAACTCGGCGCGCAAGGCGGCGATTGCCGCGAGGCCGTCGCCTTCGTCGAGATGATAATCCGCGACGATCGCGTCCGGCGCCAAGCCGTCCCGCCTCAGCGCGGCGAGCGATTCGGCCAGGCTCGCTGCGGCGACGGCGCGGCAGCCCCATTTTTCGAGCAGCGCGCCGAGACCGCCGAGCACGCGCGGCTCGTTGTCGATGGCGAGCACGACGAGGCCGGTCAGCGGCTCGTCGGCGCGGGCCGCGTTTTGGCTGCGCGGTTCAAGCCGCGCCGGCGCCTGCGCCAACGCGCCGAGCGGCGCGGCGACCGAGAACATCGAGCCTTTGCCCGGAATCGAGCGCAGCGCGATCTTGTGGCCGAGGACGCGCGCCAAGCGCTCCACGATGGACAAGCCGAGGCCGAGGCCGGGCGCGGCCCGCGCTCCGCGGTCGAGGCGCTGAAACTCTTCGAACACCGCCTTTTGACTGGCGGCGGGAATGCCGAGGCCGGTGTCCCAGACTTCGATCGCGCACAAGCCCTCGCGCCTGCGGCAGCCGACCAGGACGCGGCCCTTGGGCGTATATTTGATCGCGTTGGAGACGAGGTTCTGCAGCAGGCGCCGCAGCATCAGGCGGTCGGAGCGGACGATCAGCGAGGAGGGGACGAATCTCAGCTTCAGTCCCTTGGCCTCCGCGATCGGCGAGAACTCGATCTCCAATTGCCGCAAGGCTTCCGCGATCGGAAACGCGGCGATCTGCGGCTTGGTCGCGCCGGCGTCGAGCCGCGATATGTCGAGCAGCGCGCCCAGAATGTCCTCGACCGCTTCGAGCGAAGCGTCGACATTGCGAGCAAGTTCGGCCGGCTCGTTGTCCTTGCCGCGGCCGGCGATCTCGGCCAGCGACGTCGCATAAAGTCGCGCCGCGTTGAGCGGCTGCAAAATGTCGTGGCTTGCAGCGGCGAGAAAGCGCGTCTTGGAGAGGTTCGCTTCTTCGGCGGCGTTCTTCGCCCGCGCCAATTCTTGATTGAGGCGCTCCAGTTGCTCGGTGCGCTCACGGACCCGCTGCTCCAATTGCTCGTTGACCGCGGCGAGCCGCTCCTCGGCCTGCACCGTTTCAGTGACGTCGGTATAGGTCGTGACAATGCCGCCGTCCGGCAGGCGCGCCGAGCGCACCTCCACGACCGAGCCTTGCGGATAAAGGCGCAGACGCAACGGCGCCGGATCGTTGAGCAGGCTTTCGATCCGGCTCGCCAGGAATTCGTCCGACGCGCCCGGCCCGTAGACGCCGCGCTCGGCATTGTAGCGGACGATCTCGTCGAGGCCTATCCCGAGCCTGAGCAGCGACGCCGGCAGATCGAACAATTCGCCAAAAGCGCGGTTCCAGCAGGTCAAAGCGAGATTGCGATCGAACACCGCGATCGCCTGGCGCGCGTGATCGAGCGCGTGCTGGAGCAGATCGCGGTTGGACTGGATGGCGGCGGAGGCGTCGTCGATCAGCCGCAGCGCCGCCTTGCTCGACATGGCGCGGCGGCGGAATAGAAGCGACATGACCAGCCGCGAAGACGACGCGCCGATCGCCGAGGCGAGCAGGTGTTCGGCATGACGAATGAGCGGGGCGTCGGCTTCGCTCGACGGCTCGAATTTTGCCCCGCGCCCCGCCATGAAGCTTTCGAGCGCGCGGCGCGCCCGTTCGGCGCCGAGGTAGAGAGAAACCGTCGCTTCGAGTTCGCCCGCGGTGGTCGAGGCGCGCCAGAGCCGGAAGCTCGGGGCCTTCGCCGCCTCGGCGCCGATGAACGCGCCGGCCTGCAGCCGTTCGATCGCGTTGGCCTGGCGGGTCAGCGAAAAAAGGACGAAGGCCGCGACATTGGCGCCGAGGCTGAGCGCGACGCCGCTGACCAAAGGCTGCGACGTGATCGCCAACAAAGCGCTCGGCCTGAGCCAGGCGATCGACAGCGGCCCCTGTTCGAGAAAATTGGCGAAGGCGGTGGAGCCGAGATCGAGCGACGGCAACAGCAGCGCATAGAACCAGATCGCCGCGCCCGCGATGAGGCCGGCCGAGGCGCCCCGCGCATTGGCGCGCCGCCAGAACAGGCCGCCGAGAAAGGCCGGCGCGATCTGGGCGACGCCGGCGAAAGAGAGAAGGCCGATCGACGAGAGCGCCGCGTCGTTGGCGATGCGAATATAGGCGTAGCCGAGAAAGAGGATCGCCAGGATTGCGGCGCGGCGCACGACGAGCACGAGCGAGCCGATCGCGCCCTCCTGCTGCGCCGCGGCCGGCGTCCGGCCGCGCAGGATCAGCGGCATGATCAGATTGTTCGAAATGCTGATCGACAGCGCCACGCTCTCGACGACGACCATGGCGGTCGCCGCCGACAGGCCGCCGATCATCGTCAGGAGCGCGACTCCATGCGCGCCGGCGGCGAGCGGCAAAGCAAGAACCGTATAGTCGCGGTCGATCGCGCCTGCGGCGAAGGTCGTCAGGCCGGCGATCGCGAGAGGAATGACGAAGAGGTTGATCGCGACGAGATAAAGCGGGAAGCGCCACGCCGCCGCCGGAATATCGCGCTGGTCGCGGTTCTCGACGATCATGACGTGGAATTGGCGCGGCAGCAGCAGGATCGCGACCGCGGATAACAGCGTCGTGGCCAACCAATTGGCGGGATCGGGCGGCGTGCGCATGATTGCGGCGATGGCCGGACTCTCCGAAGCGGCGTGAGCGAGGCGGCCGAGGCCGCCGTCGAGGCCCCAGACCACGAAAGAGCCCACGCCGAGAAAGGCGATCAGCTTGACCAGCGACTCGGCCGCGACAGCGAGGATCAAGCCGTCCTGATGCTCGGTAGCCTCGATCCGGCGCGTGCCGAAGGCCATGGCGAAGGCGGCGAGCAGCAGGGCGACGGCGAGAAAGAAGATCGGCGACGGCGAGGCCGGGGCGAGCCGTCCCTCTTCGAGCGAGCCGACCATCATCATGATGGTTTGGCCGATCGCCTTGAGCTGCAGCGCGACATAGGGCGCGGAGGCGATCGCCGCGACGAAAGCGACCAGAGCCGCGACATGCTGGGCCTTGCCGTAGCGCGCGGCGACGAAGTCGGCGACCGACGTGATGTTCTGCGCCTTGGCCAGGGCCGCGATCCGGGCCACCAGCCGATGGCCAAGCCCGACGACCAGGATGGGCCCGATATAGATCGGCAGGAAATCGAGCCCATGAGCCGAGGCGATGCCGACCGAGCCGTAATAGGTCCAGGTCGTGCAATAAACGGCGAGACTGAGCGCGTAGACCGCGCCGCGGGCGCGACCGGCGATGAAGCGGCGGCCCGACCGATCGCCCCAATAGGCGATCAGGAACAGCGCGCCGATATAGGCGAACGCAGTGGCGAAGACGGTCATGCCGTCGAGCATCGGCGGCTTGCCTTCCCTGGTCGGTCCGGG
>JAJPHH010000172.1 GCA_021325385.1 Alphaproteobacteria bacterium | reverse complement strand
TGGCTGTTCTGCTGCGCCACCGAGCCGTCGCCGTTCATGACGATGTACTCGGCGATCTTGCCTTCGCTCTTGGCTTGCTTGGCCGCGGCCTCGAACGCCTCGACCATCTGATGGCGCCAAGTGTTGCCGTAATAGGCGTTGGACAAGGCGACGACGGGCGCCTGCGGACTGGCTTGAGCGGACGCGACAGCGCCAACTAGCGCCGCGGCGGCGAACAAGGCGACAGATGGTTTCATCGGGCTCCTCCCTTGGGTTTGCGCGTTGGGCAAGGCGCTTGGCCGCTTGAACGCGAGATGTATACATAGTATACCAGTTATGAAATTGGCAAGCGCCCGGTTGAAAATCGCGGCTGGGATTGGAAAGCTGGCGGGCCGCCCGGCGCGGCGACCAAATCTCGCGCCCGGACGCCCGTCGCGCGCCAATTCGAGGAGCTCGTCTCTGAGCAATCAAAATCCGATCGTCCGGCCGAAACTCGCCGATCTCGTGCAGAACCGGCTGTTGGCGATCATCCAGGCGGAAAATCTTCGCCCCGGAGATCCCCTGCCCTCCGAGCGGGAGCTGATGCAGACCTACGCGGTGGGGCGTCCCTCGATCCGCGAGGCCATGCAGAATCTCAAACGCATGGGGCTGATCGAGATCAATCACGGCGAAAGGCCGCGCGTCGCTGCGCCGTCATTCGAGCGGATGATGAGCAGCATGAGCGAGACGATGCGGCATGTGCTGATGAATTCGCCGGCTACGCTCGACCATCTCAAGGAGGCTCGCGCCACGTTCGAGAAGAACATGTCGGAGATCGCCGCCCGTAAACGCACGCCGGCCGATCTCGCCGAGCTCCGCGCGATCCTCGCCGAGCAGGAGCGCGCCCGGCTCGATTCCAACGCTTTCCTTCAGGCCGACGGCCGCTTTCACCATCGCATCGCCGTCGTCAGCGGCAATCCGATCTTCGCCAATCTGAGCCAGGCTTTGTTCGCCTGGCTGGCGCAATTTCATATCGATCTTGTCCGCAAGCCGGGCTTCGAGCAATTGACGCTGAGCGAGCATCGGCAAATTCTCGAGGCGATCGAACGCGGCGATCCGGCCGAGGCGGCGCGACTGACCGCTGATCATCTCAACCGCGCCAACAAGCTTTACCATCAGGACCATTTCAGACCCTGAGCTTCAGATTGCGACGAACGCCGCAGGGTTGCTCGCCTCCGCTAACTGGTATACTCAGTATGGGCTTGAAGGCGTTTTAGCGGCAGTGGACAGCGACCTCGAAGAACTTTTTGGGACGTCGGAGCCTCCCGAGGCTCTTCTCGCGCATGCCTGCGGCCCGCTTTCGTTTCGCCTCGGCGAGACCGCGATCCGAGAGCTCGCCTGGCGAGGCGTGGAGCTTGTCCGGGCGATCGACTATCCGATCCGCGACGAGAACTGGGCCACGCTGCCGACGCGCACGATCAGCGCGCGGTTTCCGCAATCCGACCCTGTCCGATGGACGCGCGAATTCGAAACGCATGACGCAAGCTTTGCCGGCCGTTTCGAGCTGAGCATAGAAGCCGGCGGTCGGGCGACGTTCTCGCTGCGCATCGAGGTCAAGCGTGATGCTCGGCTCTGCCGCGCCGGGTTCACGCTGCTTCATCCGATTTCCGAGCTGGCCGGCTGCCCTATGACGTTGCGACGGCCAAGCGGAGAAACCTTCAACGCGACATTTCCCGCCGATATTTCGCCGTCGCAGCCCGTCGCCGATTTCGTGGCGATGAGCTACGCTGTTCGCGGCGCATCCGTCGCCATCGAAATGATGGGCGCCGCTTTCGAAATGGAGGACCAGCGAAACTGGTCCGACGCGTCCTATAAGTCGTACGTTCGCACCGCGACATTCCCGGACGCTTTTCCAGTCAGGTCGGGCGACGTCATCGAACAGGAATTGCGGCTCGCCTTCTCTGGCGAGGTTGCAAATGCCGCCTCGGCCGCGGCGGCCCCGGCGCTGCGCCTCGAGCGCTCGACGACCGCCGAGAAAGTCCCAGAACTGGCCGTCGCCATGGATTCGGACTGGGCGGAAAGGCCATTGCCGTGGCCGTTGGACGGGCTCTGCCGCCTCCTTCGCTTAGACCTTCGCGATAAGTTCGCCTTGCGGCGCCTCGAATCGGTAAGATCTCGTTTCGATCTCGAACTCATCGTCGCCGACGAAAGGGGCGAACTCGCCCGTCAATTGGAAGGGGCCGCCGCTGCGCTCGCTCGGCTCGGCGTCGCCCCCGACCATGTGATCGCGCTGCCGGCGGCATATCTCAAGAGCTACCAGCCCGGCGGGCCATGGCCAAAAGGCGCCGCTCCCGCCGACGCGTTCCGCGTCGCTCGGAGCGCATTTCCATCGGCGCGGATCGGCGGCGGCGTTCTGACCAATTTCACCGAGCTTAACCGCTGCCGACCGGACGCGTCCGAGATCGACTATTTGACGCATGGCTCGAGCGCCACGGTCCATGCGGCTGACGACGAATCGGTGTTTCAGACGCTCGAGGCCCTGCCCGACATTTTCCGCAGCGCGACCAGGATCGCTCCGGGCAAATCGTATCGGCTCGGCCTCGTCTCGATCGCCATGCGCGGCAATCCCTACGGCGCCGCGCTGTCTCCGAATTTGGAGCGGCGCCGCCGCACCATGAGCGCGCAAGATCCACGGGCGCAAGCGCTGTTCGGCGCGGCTTGGCTCGTCGGCGTCGCCGCCGCCAGCGAGCGCGCCGGAATCGAATTGCTGACGCTCGCAAGCGCCGGCGGCCCTTCCGCGGTGCTCGACGACGCCGGACGCCTCGCCCCGAGCTTTCATGTTCTGGCTTGGTTGGCGGACATGCAAGGCCGCTCGCGTCTCCATCCGATCACCGGCGACAAGCGCATTCACGCGGTCGCCGCCGAGCGCGGAACTGGCGCGATCGTCCTGCTCGCCAACGGAACGCCCGACTCGAGGACCATCGCCTGCCCGCTGGGCGGCCGCGGCGCCGTGCTCGACGCGTCGCGGGTCAAAGCGGCGGCCGGCGATCCGGATTGGGTCGAGCGCGCCTTGCGCCCCGTTCAAGCCAAGATCGCGTTGCCGCCCTACGCCGTCGCATTTCTCGATTTCGCCGAGCTCGCAGGAGGCCCAAGATGAGCGTCGAGCGCATCGAAGCCCATTATTTCATCGAAACTGCGTACGATCCCCGCCAAGCCGTCGAGGCGATGGCGGGCGAGCAATCGTCGGGAACCTTCGTCCCAGTCCCCGGCGAGACGCCCGAGCTCAAGGCGCGCTCCGCCGCGCGGGTCGAAAAGCTCGAAATTCTCGGCCCGGCGGAATCGCCGAGTCTACCAGGATCCGGCGCGCCGTCCGTCGACGCGAAGCGGGTCACGGCCCGCGCGACTTTGTCCTGGCCGCTCGCCAATATCGGTCCGTCGCTGCCCAATCTGATGGCGACCGTCGCCGGCAATCTCTTCGAGCTGAAGCAATTTTCCGGCCTGCGGATTCTCGATATTCGTCTGCCCGACGCTTTCGCCGCCGCCTATCCTGGACCGAAATTCGCCATTGACGGAACCCGAAAGCTCGCCGGGGTCGAGCGACGGCCATTGATCGGCACGATCATCAAACCTTCGATCGGCCTCACGCCGGAGCAGACCGCGGATCTCGTCGACAGGCTTTGCCAAGCCGACATCGATTTCATCAAGGACGACGAGCTGCAATCGGATGGGCCGGATTGTCCCCTCGCGCAGCGCGCAGCGGCGGTGATGCGCGTGATCAACCGGCGCGCCGACCGAACCGGCCGCAAGGCGATGTACGCTTTCAACATAACCGGCGAGATCGACGAGATGCGGCGGCGCCATGATCTCGTCGAAAGCCTTGGCGGGACTTGCGTGATGGCGAGCCTCAATTCGGTCGGCGTCGCCGGCATGATCGCGCTCGGACGCCATTCGAGGCTGCCGATCCACGCCCATCGCAACGGCTGGGGTTATTTGTCTCGCCATCCGGCGCTCGGCTGGTCCTATGTGGCCTGGCAAAAGATCTGGCGGCTCGCCGGCGCGGACCATATGCATGTCAACGGCCTCGCCAATAAGTTCAGCGAATCCGACGAGAGCGTCATCCAATCCGCCCGCGCCTGCCTGACGCCGATCTTCGCCGACAAGCCTTGCCTGACCATGCCGGTCTTCTCATCCGGCCAATCGGCGAAGCAGGCGGCCGGCACGTTCGCCGCGCTCGGATCGACGGACCTGATCTTCGCCGCAGGCGGCGGCATCATGGCCCATCCCGGCGGCCCCAGCGAAGGCGTTCGCGCGCTCAGAGAAGCCTGGGAAGCGGCGATGGCGGGAATTCCTGCGGAAAGCTACGCTGCGAGCCATCCGGCCCTCGCCGCCGCGCTGAGGATGCGTTCGGCGTGAGCGAGGCGTCCGAACTGCCCGCCGGCCTGCTGCTGGCCTTTTACGGCGACGACTTCACCGGCTCTTCGGCCGTGATGGAGGTGATGACCTTCGCCGGGTTGCCCTCGGTGATGTTCGTCAAGCCGCCCACTGCCGAGCAGATCGAGCGATTCTCCGGCTATCGCGCCATCGGCGTCGCCAGCGTCGCGCGCGCGCAGCCGCCGAGTTGGATGGACGCCGAATTGCCAAAAGCTTTCGCGGCGCTCGCCGCGCTCGGCGCGCCGGTGACGCATTATAAAATCTGCTCGACGCTCGATTCATCGCCCACCATCGGCTCGATCGGCCGCGCCATCGACATCGGCGCGCCGATTTTCGGCGCGCGTCCCGGCGCGGCGCAATGGCGCCCGCTGGTCGTCGCCGCGCCGGCGATCGGCCGGTACCAGGCGTTCGGCAATTTGTTCGCCGCGCATGCGGACGCCGTCTATCGCCTGGACCGGCATCCGGCGATGCAGCGCCACCCGGTTACGCCCATGCATGAGGCGGACGTGAGGCTGCACATCGCCGAACAGACGACGCAGCCGATCGGCCTGATTGATTTCGCCGCGATGAAAGACGGATCAGGGCGCCGGCGTTTCGAAGAGGAATGCCGCGCGGGAAGGTCGACCATTTCGCTCGATGTCGTCGACGACGAGACGCTGCGCTGGGTCGGCGCGCTGATCTGGGAGAACCGCGGCGCCGGGCTCTTCGCGATCGGCTCGCAAGGACTCGAATACGCGCTGATCGCGCATTGGCGCGCGTCCGACGCGCTCCCCGCTTTCGCTCCGCGCGTACAAACGCGTGAGATAAAGCAAGTCGTGGTCGCGTCCGGCTCGACTTCCGCCGCGACGGCCGCCCAGATCGAATGGGCGGAAGCCAATGGGTTCGAGGTGGTCGCGCTCGACGCGGTCGCAGCTTTCGACGAACGGGATTGGCGCGCTGCGGTCGAGGCCGCCGTCGACGGCGCGCGCGCGGCGCTGTCGCGCGGCCGATCGCCGCTCGTTGCGACCGCCCGTGGGCCGCACGATCCCACAATTGCGTCGTTGCGCGAGAAATTGTCATCGGCCCGGCTGGAACCGGCGGCGATCAGCGCCAGAATTGGCTCCGGACTCGGCGAAATCGTCGGGCGGGTCGCGCGCGAGGCGCGGTTGACGCGCGGCGCGATTTCGGGCGGCGACACATCCGGCTTCGCGATGGGCGCCCTGGGCGGCTATGCGCTCGAAGCGATTGCGCCGCTCGCGCCGGGATCGCCGCTATGCCGGGTTTTCTCCGCCGAGTCTGGACTCGACGGCTTCGAGATCGCGCTCAAGGGCGGCCAAATGGGCGCGCCGGATTTTTTTGGATCGGTTCGCGCGGGCCGCGCGATCAATGAATGGAGAACGACGTGACAAAGATCGCATTGATGGGCGCCGGCGGAAAGATGGGCCTGCGCCTCTCGGCCAATCTCAAGGGCTCGCGTTTCGACGTGGACCACGTCGAAGTCTCGGAGGAGGCGCGGGCGCGCCTCAAACAGTCCATGGGCGTCGAATGCATGGAGCAAGGCCAGGCGATCTCGTCGGCCGACGCGGTCGTCATGGCCGTGCCCGATCGGCTGATCGGCAAAATTCTGAAGACCTTTGTCGCCGATTTGCGACCGGGCGCGAAAGTCATCATGCTCGACGCCGCGGCGCCGCATGCCGGCGAGCTGCCGGAGCGCGCGGACATCACTTATTTCGTCACCCATCCCTGTCACCCGCCCATCTTCAATGACGAAGTCGATCCCAAGGCGAAGGCGGACTATTTCGGCGGCGTCCATGCGAAGCAGCACATTGTCTGCGCGCTCATGCAAGGGCCCGAAGCGCATTACGCCGAATGCGAGGAGATCGCCCGCCAGATCTACAAGCCGGTGATGAGGGCGCACCGTTGCACGGTGGAGCAGCTCGCGATCCTCGAGCCGGCGCTATCCGAGACGGTTGGCGCGACTTTTGCGCTGGCGCTGCGCGAAGCGACTGACGAGGCGGTGCGCCGCGGCGTCCCCAAGCAGGCGGCGGTCGATTTCATCATCGGCCATCTCAACATCGAGCTCGCCATCGCCTTCGGCGTTTTCCCGGAGGGGCGGTTTTCCGACGGCGCGCTGCAGGCGATCGCGCAGGCGAAGCCGGTTATCTTCAAGGACGGATGGCTCGACCGGGTCTTCTCCCCTGAATCCGTGCTCAAGTCGGTCAAAGAGATCTGCAATCCGCCTGCGGCCTAAAACTGACGCGCGGCGCTTACGGTTGTAGGACCGCGTCATTGCGAGCGAAGCGAAGCAATCCACTCACAGGGCGCCGCGCTCTCCTCCGGCCGAAGGGCTCCGTCGCTTCGCTCCTCGCCATGACGCATGCGGTCAGCCAAGCTGCGCCTGCAGCGCGAAGCGGCGGTACATGCGGCGCTGCATCTGGTCGAGGACGACCGCGGCGATAATGACCAGGCCTTTGATCACCATCTGCCAAAACGAACTGACGCCGAGCATGACAAGACCGTCGGAGAGCACGCCGATCACGAAGGCGCCGACCAAGGTGCCGGCGATCGTGCCGCGGCCGCCCGATAGCGAGGTCCCGCCAAGAACGGCGGCGGCGATGGCGTTGAGCTCGAACGTCTCGCCCGAGGCCGGATGGGCCGCCACCAGTTCGGAGGCGATGACGAGGCCGGCGAAAGCGGCGCAGAAGCCGGAAATCATGTAGGCGCAGACTTTGACGAGATTGACGCGCACGCCGGAAAGCGCCGCCGCGCGCTCGTTGCCGCCCACCGCATAGACATGCCGCCCGAACGGCGTCCGCGCCGCGACATAGGCGGCGACGGCGGCGAATATTGCGAGCGCGACGATCGACACCGGGATTCCCGCCAACGCGCCGGAGCCGAGGAACGGAAAGCCGGTATTGTCGAAGCGCGGGTCGCCGACGAGGTTCGAGAAGGTCGCGCCGTCGGAGATCAGCAAAGCCGCGCCGCGGGCAATGTAAAGCGTGCCGAGCGTCGCGATGAAGGGGGCGACGTTGAGCCGGGTGATCAGCAGCCCGTTGACCAGGCCGATCCCGGCGCCGACCGCCAGAGTGATCAGGATCGTCTCAACGACGTTCGGAAAAATCGTGATGTCGAAAATGTTCACCGGAATTCCGCGCGTCAACAGCGCGCCGGCGATCATGCCGGAGACGCCGACGATCGAGCCGACGGAAAGGTCAATGCCGGCGGTCAGGATGACGAACGTCATGCCGATCGCGAGGATGGCGTTCACCGCGACATGCTTGGCGACGATGACCAGGGTCGGGACATCGAGAAAGTTCGGCGTCGTGACGCTGAAGAAAACGAAGACGACGATCAACGCGATGAACGTGCGAAAGCTCATCAGCAGAAGCGCCAGCGGCCGCTTCTGCCGCTTGGCCGGATTGGCTTTGGTCCCGGGCAGGACTTCGCTCGTCATGGCGCCTGTCTTTCTTCATTCGCAAGGGCCGCGGTCGAGGCCTCGATCAACGCCGCTTCGGTCGCCTCGGCGCGGGAGAATTCGCCGGTGATTTGGCCGCGCGACATGACGAGGATTCGGTCGGCATAGCCCAGCGCCTCTTTGAGATCGGATGTCGAAAAGACGATCCCCAATCCCTCGTCCGCGAGCCGGCGCATGACCCGGAAAATCTCCGCCTTGGCGCCGACATCGACGCCGCGAGTCGGCTCGTCGAGCAGGATGACGGAAGGCCCCGTCATTAAGCTCTTGCCAATGACGACTTTCTGCTGATTGCCGCCGCTCAGGGCGGTCACTTCGATTTCGGGCGAGGAGACTTTGATCGTCATGCGCTGGATCATGGCGCGGGCCTCCGCGTCCTCGCGCGCCGTGTTGAGCGAGAAGAAACGCGCGAAGCGGCGCAGACTCGCCAAGGTCAGATTGGCGCGCACCGAGAGGGTTTGGACCAAGCCGTCGCGCTGCCTATCTTCCGGCACGAGGACGAGGCCCTGGCTGATCCGGCTGGCGATGGACGCGCCGGCGAGATTGCGACCGCGCACCGCGACTTCGCCGAGCGCTTGCAATTGCAGACCCATCAGGCATTCGAACAGTTCGGAGCGTCCGGCGCCGAGCAAGCCATAGAGACAGACAATTTCGCCGGCTTCGACCGAGAGGCTGACATGGTCGACGAAAAAGCCGCCCGCTGCGCGAGGCAGCGAGAGATTGCGGACCGCCAGGACCTGTCGACCGGAACGTTTGCCCTGGCCCTGCGGCGCGAGGCCGCTCGGTCCGACCATCTTCTCGATGATCCACTCCACCGAAACATCCTTGACCAGCGCATCGGCCTGGCGGCGTCCGTCACGCAAGACGGTGATGTAATCGCCGATGCGCATGATCTCTTCGAGCCGGTGAGAGATGTAGATGATGGCGACGCCATGCGCCTTCAGGTCGCGGACGACCCGAAACAGGATTTCGACTTCGGCCGCGCTCAGCGCCGAGGTCGGCTCGTCCATGATCAGAACGTCCATGTCGGCGGCGAGCGCCTTGGCGATTTCGACGATCTGCTGCTGACCGATCCGCAGATCGTCCACGAGCTGATTGGGATCGATCGGGTGCTCGAGCCGGGCCAGGAGCGCGCGCGCATTTTCAATTTGGCGAGAACGGTCGATGTCGAAGCCGAAGCGCGTCGGCGGGTCGACCAGGCTCAGATTTTCGGCGACGCTCAAATTCGGGCAGAGGTTGAGCTCCTGATAGATGATGCCGATGCCGTGGCGAGCGGCGTCGCGCACCGACTGAAACCGGACGGGCTTGCCGCGCAAGAGCAGCCGGCCGGCGCTTGGCTCGACCGCTCCGGCGAGGATTTTCATCAAGGTCGATTTGCCGGCGCCGTTCTCGCCGACCAGGACATTGACCGCGCCGCGCCGGACTTCGAAATCGACCTCCTGCAACGCGACCGTGCCGGGAAAAACCTTGCCGACGCCTTCGGCCTTCAGGATGACCTCGTCCTCGAGCCTCGCCGCGGCGGTCACGTCTTCTCCCCTTTCGCCGCTTCGACGAGGACAGGCGTCGCGGTGATCGCATCGCCTCCTCCGCTCAAGACAGCCGCGGCGTAAAAGACGATCGTCTTGCCGACGGCGTCTTTCAAATCGAAGGACTCTCTGACGTTTTTCACCGCCCTGTCATTGAGCGCGCGCGAGACTTGCGCATATTGGATTTGATTGACGAAATCGCCGAAATGGATGAAGGGCAGCGCGTCGCGCAAGGCGGTTCCGAATATGACCGGTCCAACCTGCAAATCGACCCTGCGCGCCCCGGTCTTCGTCTGCGTCTCGACCGTGACGATTCCGTGGCGCGAGGCGAAGTCCGTGGCGACGACCTTGCCCTGCCCTTTGATTTCGTAGGTCCAAGGATTGCCCTCGCCGGCGCGCTGGCCATAGGTCTTGCCCGCCTTGTCCGGGTCCTCGGCCGCCGCCTCGAGGAGCGTATCGAGATCGACCGCCTTGCTCTTGAATTCCGGCAGCGCCTTCGAGGCCCAAATTTTGTCGACATAGGCCGCAGCGTCGAATTCGCTGTCCGATTTCGCCCTCGCCGCCATCAAGTCCTTGTTGTCGACGATCTTGCAGCCGCTCAGCGCGGCCGCAAGGAAGAAGATCAGGGCGTTTCGTCTGGCGACAACCATCAATTTCTTTCCGCGGCGAAAACCGGCGTCGCAAGCGGGAGAGGGGCGCTTGGCGACGCCGGCCGGCGCGCCGCCTTCGAACAATGTCGAAGGCGGCGAGGACTCCTCGCTACTTTGCGAGCGTAAAATTGTTCAGCTTGTCGGCATTGTCCTTGGTGATCAGGACGCAATCGATCGACTGCTTCTCCGGCTTGCCGGTGGAGCCCTTGGCCAAATACGCATCCGCCTCCTCGACGGCGAGCTGCGCAATCTGGAACGCGGGCTGCAGCACGGTCGCGGCGATCTTGCCGGCCTTGATCTGATCGCGAACGTCGTTCGAGCCGTCGAAGCCGACGACGATCACGTCGCCGCGATGCGCCGCTTGCAGCGCGGCCGAAGCGCCCATCGCCATCGTATCATTGCCCGAAATGACGCCTTTGATCTCCGGATGCGCCTGGAGCATGGATTCCATTTTCGAATAGGCTTCGGTCTGGCTCCAATTGGCGCTCTGCTTGGCGACCAGCTTCAAGTCGGTGAATTGATCGAGCACGTCGTGATAGCCTTTCGAGCGGATGCCGGCGTTGGTGTCCGATTCCTTGCCGACGAGCTCCGCGTACGGTCCCTTCTCGCCCATCAGCTTGGCGAATTCCTGCGCGCCGAGCGTCGCGCCCTGGTAATTGTTCGATACGATCTGGGCGACGGCGACGCCCGTCTTGTTGATTTCGCGATCGATCAGGAAGCTCGGCACGCCCGCCTTCTTGGCCTTTTCCACCGCCTCGATCGAAGCGTCCGCGCCGGCATTGTCGAGAATGATCGCCGCGGCCTTGCGGGCGATGGCGGTGTCGATCAATTGGTTCTGCTTGTTGGCGTCGTCGTCATGCGACAGAACCAGCGTGTCGTAGCCGAGCTCCTTGGCCTTGGCCGCGGCCCCGTCCGCCTCGGTCGCAAAGAACGGATTGTCGTGCGAGGGCGTGATGATCGCGATCAGCTTGCCGTCGCCGGCCGCCATGGCGCTCACGCTGGTCAGCGCGACGAGGCCGAACGCCGCCGCGCCGAGAGTTTTTGTCAGAGACATGTCGTTTCCTCCTGCTCGTTCAATTCGATCGCGCCGATGCCGACGCGGCTCCAACCCCTCGTGAAGAAGGGAAGCTCTCATGCTCCGCTCTGCGGCGGGCGCCGGCGATCGCCTGATCGAGGGCCGCCCGCCAGCCCGAGATCAGGCGGCGGCGACCGTCGCGATCCGCATCGGGCGTGAAAATGTCGGCTTCGCCGGTGAGCCGCGACAATCCCTGCTCTTCGCTCCATAGGCCGACGCCGATCCCGGCCATGAGCCCCGCGCCGATCGCGCTGAGCTCCGCGATACGGCTGCGCCGTACCGGCCGCTGAAGGACGTCGGCTTGAATTTGCATGAGGACGTCGTTGCGCGACGCGCCGCCATCCGCTGACAGCGCCGAGAGCTCGGCGCCGCGATCCGCCTCCATCGCAGCGAAGACGTCGTAAATCTGCAAGGCGACGGCTTCGAGCGCGGCGCGCGCGATATGCGCCGGCTTTGTCGACAGGGACATGCCCGTGATCAGGCCGCGCGCGTCGTCGCGCCAATGCGGCGCGCCGAGCCCGGCGAGCGCAGGCACGAAATAAACGCCGCCGCTCGTTTCGACGGTCTGCGCCAATCGGGTCAGCGCCGTCTCGTCGTTCAAGCCGAGCAGCATGCTCGCGAAGGCGACGGCTTGGCCTGAAACGGAGATATTGCCTTCGAGCGCGTAGGCGACCGCGCCGCCTGCGCCCCAGGCGATCGTCGTCGAGAGGCCGTTGCGCGAGACCACAGGCCGCTCGATCAATGTCATCAAAGAGGAGCCGGTGCCGTACGTCGCCTTGACGGCGCCGGGGGCGCGCACGCCATGTCCGTACAAGGCCGCATGCGAATCGCCCATCATCGCGCGGATCGGCGCGCCTTGCGGCAGGCCGCTCGCGGCGGCGGTGACGCCGAAAGAATTGTCCGAAGGCGCAGCTTCCGGCATGATCGCGATCGGCGCGTCGAAAATTTCTCCGAGTTCGGCGTCCCAACGCAAGCGATGGATGTCGAAGAGCTGCGTGCGCGACGCATTGCTGAAATCGGTCGCGTGCCGTTCGCCGCCGGTCAGTTTGAACAGCAACCAGGAATCGACAGTGCCGGCGCAGACCCTTCCGGCTTTGGCTGCCGCGCGAGCGTCGGGGATCTCGTCGAGCAGCCAGGCGATCTTCGCGGCGGGGAAAAGCGGGTCGACGCCGAGGCCGGTTTTGGCGGCGAGGACATTCTCGATCTCCGGCCGCCGCAGCGGCGCGAGCCTCTCGGCGGAGCGCCGGCATTGCCAGATCACACATGGCCCGAGCGGCTCGCCCGTCGCGCGGTCCCAGAGAAGTACGGATTCGCGTTGATTGGAGACGCCGATCGCGGCGAGCTTGATCTCCGGACGGGCCTCGAGGCATTCGCCTGCCGCCTCCTGAACCGATCGCCAGATCGCCTCGCCTGACTGCTCCGCCCAGCCAGGCCTCGGATGCGTCACCGCGATCGGCCTCGACGCGCGCGCGACGATCGTCCCGGCGGCGTCGATCAGCAGCGCCTTGGTGTTCGTCGTGCCCTGGTCGATGGCGAGAACGCCGGTCGTCATGCGGCCTTCCTCGCTCCGACGATTTCGCGCACCGCCGCGGCGATTCCCGTTGCGGTCAGGCCGAAGCGCTCGAGCAGAAATTCCGGGGAGCCGGTCGGGAGAAAGCCGGGAAAGCCGAGAATGCGTACACGGCAGGGGCAGGATGTCGCGATGACTTCGGCGACCGCGCCGCCGAGCCCGCCGCGCACCGAATGCTCCTCGACCGTGACGATCGCGCCGGTCGCGGCCGCCGCGCCGATCGCCTCGACGTCGAGCGGCGCGATGGAGGCCATGTTGACGACCCGAACATTGAGGCCGGACGCGGCCAGCTGCTCCGCCGCCTCAAGCGCCCGCGAGACCATGACGCCATTGGCGATGATCGCCGCGTCGCGGCCGTCTCTGAGCGTCTCGGCGGCGCCGACTCGGAAAGTTGCGCCGGCCGGCCGTTTCAGGTCCGGAACGGGCATGCGGCTGAGGCGCAGGAAGAAAGGTCCCTCGGTCGCGGCCGCCGCCTTGATCGCCTCCGCCGTCTCCCAACGGTCGGACGGCGCAATGATCGTCAGGTTGGGCAGAAGCCGCAGCCAAGCGAAATCTTCGATCGAATGATGGGTCGGCCCCAGTTCGCCATAGGCGACGCCGCTCGACATGCCGCAGAGCTTGACGTTCGTCTTTGTATAGGCGACATCGGCCTTGATCTGCTCCAGCGCGCGCGCCGTCAGGAAACAAGCAGCGGCGGAAACGAACGGCGTCTTGCCGCCATTGGCGAGGCCCGCGCCGACGCCGACCATGGTCTGTTCGGCGATCCCGACATTGATCAGGCGATCGGGGAAGCGCTTCTGAAAGCCGACCAGCTTGCTCGAGCCGACGCTGTCATTGACGACGGCGACGATGCGCTCGTCCGTCTCGGCCAGCGCTTCAAGCGTTTTGGCGAAAGTCTCCCGGCAATCGTACCGGCCGCAGATCGCGGTTTCGGCGCTCATCAGCCGATCTCCTGCAAGGCGAGTTCGTACTGCGATTGACTGAGCGCGCCGTGATGCCAAAAGACCTGGTCGCGCATGAACGAGACGCCCTGCCCTTTATGGGTATGGGCGATGACGCAGAGAGGCTTGGACCGACCGCCGGCCGGCGCGGTGAAAATCGCCAGCAAGGCGTCATGGTCGTGCCCGTCGACTTCGACCACGTCCCAGCCGAAGGCGCGCCATTTATCGGCGAGGGGCTCCAGCTTCGCCGTGTCCTCCGTGCGCGCGCCCTGCTGCAGGCCGTTACGGTCGATGATCAGGGTCAGATTGGCGAGCCCGCGGTGGCCGGCGGTCAACGCCGCCTCCCAATTGCTGCCTTCCTGCAACTCGCCGTCGCCGACCACGACGAAGACGCGATAGTCGGCGCGGTCGATCTGGCCGGCGATCGCGACGCCGATCGCGACCGGCACGCCATGGCCGAGCGGACCGGTATTGGTCTCGACGCCGGGCGTATAATTGCGATTGGGGTGCCCGTTCAGCAACGACAGCGGCTGCATATACGTATCGAGCGACTCGATCGGGATGAAGCCCCGCTCCGCCAGCGTCGCATAGAGCGCGCCCGTGCAATGGCCCTTGCTGAGAATGAAACGATCGCGTTTGGGATCGTTCGGATTGGCGGGATCGACGCGCAGCGCGCCGAAATAGAGCGTCGCCAGAATGTCGGCGACCGACATGTCGCCGCCGGGATGGCCCTGTTTGGCGCGATAGACCATGCCGAGCGCGCGGCGCCGGATCTGGCGGGCCTTGGCCCGGGTCAATTCCGCAAGCGGATGAGAAGTCGACACGCCTGATATCTCCGGAGAACTGCTTTGAGCGTTAGCGGAGCAGAATCGGCGTCGCCGGCTCCGGCCGCTCATGGCGATAGAGCGGCCAATCGAGATAGTTGACGACCGCCTCCTCGACGATCGCCGCGTGGCGGCCGCGCACCATCGCGACGTGATGCTCGAAACCGTTGCGCGAAATGAAGCTCAGCAGAGCGCGAAGGTTCGGCACGCTCGTCACCGCAATGCCGCCATCCATGGGGAAAGGATCGTCGGTGAAAGCGCCCTCCCCGATATAGGCCTTGATCGCGCCATGCCGATCGTCGGTCGAGAGGCGGAAGAAGGTCATCGGCCCGGCTTTCACCTTGCCCTTGACGGCGCCGAAGCATTTTTCGCGGCCGATCACCTCGCCGAGGACATCCAAATTCGAGATTTCCAGCGCCTCGCCGATAAAGCTCTTGGGGAAGTTGCCGCAATGCGTGCAGACGCATTTATCGGCTTCGTAGCCGTAATTGTTGTTCCAATCGAGAATTGCGGGCGGCGCGCCGGACGCGAGCGCCAAGGCGTACATCGAGACCGCGCCCATGACGTCGACCTCGCAGGCGCTCGGCGTGAGCTTCTCGCCCATCATGCTCATCGATAGACAGGCGGCGCAGCCGAAATTGTCCTGAATGCTGCGCCAGCATTGGATCGACGACGCGTCGCACTCGTTCTCCTCGATCCAGCGATCGACCGCGATCGAGAAGCGCGCCTGCTTGACGATGTTCTCGCGCTTGATCGTCTTCGGAATCGAGCCATAGGCGAAAATCTCGTCCAGCTTCGCTCTGACCTGCGGCTCGTCCTCGGACAGAGCGGCGGCTGTCGCGATGATCTCGGAGAGATCGACGGTGACGACCGTGATCCCCGCCGCCTGCAGCAGCTTCTCGCTGTAGCGCATCGTATGGAACGGCGGCGTACGCGCGCCGATCGCCCCGATCCGGGCGTTCTTCAGGCCGCGCACCGTCCGGCAGATTGCGCTGAACCGTCTGAGATCGTCGCGGAAGGCGGCCCCGTCGACGTCGAGCGTATGGGAAGAGGTGTCGGTAAAGCGGATCCCATATTGGTAAAAATTGTTGGTCACCGAGATCTTGCCGCAGAATGCGTCGCGGCGGCGGTGAACATCGACCTGATCGACTTCGTCGTTGCTCGCCTGAAGCAGAACCGGGACATTGAGCGCCGCGCGCGTCACGCATTCGGCGATCGCCACTTCGTCGCCGAAATTCGGCAGCGAAATTACCAAGCCGTCGATTTCGTCGCGGTGAGCGCGGAGGAAATCGCCATAGAGCGCCGCGTCCTTGCGCGATTGAACAGCGCCGTTCTCGGTCGCCTCGGCCGGCAAGGTTTTGACGGCGACGCCGAGATTGTCGAACTGAGCGATCGCCTGCTCGCGCGCGGCGAGAGCGGGCGCGCCATTGAAGAAGAGCCGGCTGCCGACGATCAGCCCCAGCGTGATCGGCTTCTTGAAAGCTCGCATCAGGTTTCCTCCCTGCGCCGCCGCGACCAGGCCGTTTCTGAATTTCGTATTCCAAGGAAAAAGCACGAACTGTTACATTTCGTCAATATGAACTTTCGATTTCTTGCGATTTTGTCTCTTTATCTTATCGACGGCGCTTGGCCGCGGGCGGCTTCCAAGCTATCTGTTGAGAGGCTTCGCAGCCAACGAATCAATCCCGAGCCACGCGCGTCTATCTCTGGCGCCGCTCCGGTTCGGATGAGGGAGGCGGCGGGCGCCGCTAGGCCTTCTTCGCGAGGAACGGCGATGGCCGGTAGGATCAAACTGGCTGTGAACAAAGAGGCTTCGCCAAAGGCGCGGCGCGCCGCTGCCTCCCGCAACGCGCCGGCCGAAACGCGCGGCGTGCTGCTCGCCGAGCCGCGACGGATGAAGATTCTGGAATGGCTGCAGGAAGAAGGCAGCGCGCGGGTGCGCGACCTCAGCGCCGCCTTCGGCGTCTCCGAAGTGACGGTGAGACAGGACCTCGAGCGCCTGGAGCAAGACGGCTTCGTCACCCGCGACCATGGCGGCGCTTATCTCAAGTCGCTGCCGCAGCAGGTGCAGACTTTATCCCTTCAGCACCTCGCCAATATGGATCGCAAGCGCAAGATCGGCAAAGTGGCCGCCGGCCTGGTGCGCGATCACGAGACGATTATTCTCGACGCCGGCTCGACGACCACCGAGGTCGCCAATCATTTGACAGGGCGCGAGGGGCTGACGGTCATCACCAACGCGCTCAACATCGCGCTGACGCTCGGCGCAATTCCCTCGTTCTCCGTCCACATGCCGGGAGGCCAGTTCAAGGCGCCGACGCTCTCGCTGAGCGGCGAAAAATCGGCTGAATATTTGCAGAATATTTTCGCCGAAAAACTCTTCCTGGCGACCGCCGGCGTTTCGACGGAGGCCGGCCTGACTTATCCGAGCTTCGCCGATCTGCCGATCAAACAAGCGATGATCAAAGCGGCCAGCGAAGTCTATCTCGTCGCCGATTCGACCAAGGTCAATCGAAATTCGTTCACCCGGCTCGGCGGGCTCGGCCTGATCCACGCCTTCATCACCGACGACGGGCTCGCCGACGCCGACGCGCAGGCTTTCGAGCGCGCCGGCGTCAGGATCATCATTGCGTCGTAAGCCAAGGCGGCGGCGCGCGTTTCGCCCGACATCTGCTTTCTGCCTCGTGCGGTGACGGCTTGGGACCGTTCGCCGCGAGCTGCGGCGCGCCGGCGGAGCGCGCCGAGCGCGCACGGCTCCGCTCCGCCTTGGCGTTTGACTTTTGGGCCGCGAAGTGCCACCAATCGAGAGAAAACAAAGAAAGTCGAAACTGCATCGTCAGCAAACGAAAGGGAGGAGCATATGTCGGGAAAATGGCTCAGGCGCCTTGCCGCGTCCGTCGCGATCGTCAGCGCCCCCGCCACGGCGCAGGCGCAGGAAATCAAGTTCTGGACGCTATCCTTCGACAATCCGAAGATGGCGAAAGCCTTCGAAACCATCATTCATGATTTCGAAGCCAAGAACCCTGGCGTTACCGTCCAGCTCGAAAACCGCGGCACTGATGAACATAAATCGGCGCTGCGCGTCGCGGGCGGCTCCGATCAGGCCCCCGACATCTATTTCATGTGGGCGGGCCTCGGACTTGGCGGGGAATTCATCAAGTCCGGCTTGGCCTTGCCCATGGACAAATATTACGCCCAGTACAAATGGGACGACGAGTTCATTGCGCCGGCTTTGTCATTCTCGAAACAATATTCAGGGGGCCGCTACGGGCTGCCCTTCACGTTCCGCGGCGAGGCGGTTTATTACAACAAGGCGCTGTTCGAGAAGGCCGGGATTAGCGCGCCGCCGACCAGCTATGATGATTTCGTCGCCGCGGCGGAAAAGCTGGCCAAGGCCGGCGTCCCGGCCTTTACTTTCGGCGGGACCGTCAACTGGCACGTCATGCGGTTGATGGATGAAATTCTCGAAGTTCAGTGCGGCCCCGAAAAGCACGACGCCCTGATGGCGATGAAGGTCAACTGGGCGGACGAGCCCTGCGCGACCAAATCCTTCGAGGAGATGCACAAATGGACCTCGAAATACTTTCTGAAGCCGTTCATGGGCATCGATAACAATCAGGCGTTCAATCTGTTCCTGGCGGGCCGCGCCGCCATGATGCTCGAAGGCAATTGGTTGGTCGGCCAGCTTCGCAACGCCAACAAGCTCGCCGATTATGGCCTCTTCCCCTTCCCGGGAGCGAGTCGGCTCTACGGATTTGGCGAGTACAACTATATCAGCACCAAGAGCAAGAATCCGGATATCGCCGCGAAATTCCTCGACTATCTCGAATCCACTCCCGTTCAGCAGGCCAATGTCGATCTCTTCGGCGGCCCCGCAAACGTGAACAAGAACGTCAAGTCGACGAGCACGGAGCCGCTCGATCTCGCCTGGACGAAAATCTTCGGTCAATTCAACGACGTTTTCGTCAACGGCGATCAGGCCTTTCCGCTCGATGTGACGACCGAGTATTTCCGCGTCATCAACGAAGTCGCCAGCGATCGCCTCGATCCCAAAGCGGCCGCCGGCGAATTGCAAAAGTTCATCGCGGCCCGCAAATAGAATTCTTGCCGCTTTCGAGGCCGGCCGCCGCTGACGGCCGGCCTCGTCTTTGCGCTCGGCGGGCTGAACTGGCCGGGCTTAAGGGGTCGTCAGGGATGAAGTTCTGGAGATCGGCGCAGCCCCAGGGGCTCCTTCTGCTGGCGCCGGCGCTGATCGTCTACGGCGTTTTCGCCCTCTATCCCATGCTCAACGTCGTCGTTCTCAGCTTCATGCGCTGGAACGGTCTCACCGCCGACAAAGTTTTTGTCGGGCTTTCCAACTATGCCGGCATTCTCGCGCTCGATCCGGTCTTCTGGACCGCTTTTCGCAACACGGCGATCTGGACCGTGTTGTCGATCGTGTTCCCGCCGCTCGTCGGCTTTGCCCTGGCGCTCGGTCTCGATCAGAAAATTCCGTGGCGCACGCCGCTGCGCGCGCTCTTCTACATGCCGGTGATCATCGCGCCCATCGCCGTCGCCACGATGTGGCGGTGGATGTACGACCCCTTTTTCGGGCTCTTCAATGCGGTCCTGACCAGCCTTGGCCTGCAGGGCGTCATTCAGGATTGGCTCGGCGATGGCGCTGTCGCGCTTTATTCGGTCTTCGTCGCTTCGGTTTGGCAGACCGCGGGATTCTCGATGGTCCTGTTTCTCGCCGGACTGCAGAGCGTGTCGAAGGCGCTCGTCGAGGCCTCGCGTATCGACGGCGCCAACGCCTGGCAGACCTTCTGGCATGTGAGAACCCCGGCGCTCCGACCCACCATCACGATCGTCCTGATCCTCTCGACGATCAATTCGCTCAAGGCCTTCGACATCGTCTATGGCATGACCGGCGGCGGGCCGGCGCAAGCGACGCAGATGCTGGCGCTCTGGGCTTTCACGCAATCGATGCAACTCGGCGACTTCGGCCGCGGCAGCGCCATCTCGGTCGTCCTGCTGCTCATAACGCTGGCGATCGTGATCCCCTACTTGCAATGGGCTTTGCGGCGCGAGGAGCGCGTTCGGTGACCGCGCTCGCAAATCCCTTTCGCCCGGCCGGCTCCGACAGAATCGATCCGGTTCTCGTCGCGCTGTGGCTGGTCTTGATCGTTGTTGCGGCTCTGTGGATCGCGCCGTTCCTCTTCATCATCTTCACTTCGCTGAAGACCAATTCGACGGTGATGGGCGCCAGCGCCTTCGCGCCGCCGACGAACCCCGATTGGACCAACTACGCCGCCGCCTGGACGCGCGGGAAATTCTCGACCACCGTCTTCAACAGCGCCGTCATCACCGTCGTCAAAGTGCCGCTCGGCCTGGCGATCTCGGCGATGGCGGCTTACGTCCTCAGCCGGATCGAATTTCGCGGCGCGCGGGCGATTTTCCTGCTCATCGTCTTCGGCACGATGATTCCCTTCCAGGTTCTGCTCGCCCCGCTTTTCACGCTGGTCAACGGCTTTGGGCTGATCAACACCAAGCTCGGCGTGATCCTGCCCTATCTCGCCTTCGGCATTCCTTATCAGGTTTTCGTTCTGCACGGCTTCTTCAAGGAGTTGCCGCGAGAACTCAGCGAGGCGGCGTTGATCGACGGCGCCTCGCATTTCTCGATCTTCTGGCGAATCTTCCTGCCGCTGTCGCTTCCCCCCTTGGCGGCGCTCCTGATCCTCGACTTCGTCGCAACCTGGAACGAATTCGCCATGGCCTTGGTGATCCTACAGGACAACAGCACCTGGACGCTGCCGCTTGGCCTGATGTCGTTCCAAAGCCAGTTCTCCCGCGACTACGGCCAACTCAACGCCGCGATCGTCATGACCGTCCTGCCGGCGACGATCGTCTATATGATCTTCCAACGCTATTTCGTCAGCGGCCTTACCGCCGGCGCGGTCAAGGAATAAGGCTGCGGCCTCGACGCGAAAAGAGGAAAGAATGACCCTGCCGCAAGTCGCCAAATGGGACATCTTCGAGGCCTCGTTCGAAGGACCGGCGGAGGGAAATCCTTACGTGGACGTGACGCTCGAGGCGACGTTTTCGTCCGGCTCGCGCCAAGTGAAAGTCCCCGGCTTCTACGACGACGAAGGCGTCTATCGCGTGCGCTTCATGCCGGATACGGAGGGCGCTTGGACGTTCGCCACCTCCTCCAATGCGCGAGATCTTGACGGAAAAAGCGGCGGCTTCGCTTGCGTCCCTCCCCGTCCGGGCCGGCGCGGCCCGGTGCGGGTCAGAAACCGTTTCCACTTCGCCTACGAGGACGGCGCGCCCTTTTTCCCGTTCGGCACGACCTGCTACGCCTGGACGCACCAGCCGGCGGACATGCAGGCGCAGACATTACAGACGCTCGCAAAGACGCGATTCAACAAGGTCCGCATGGGCGTCTTTCCAAAAGACTATATCTACAATTCCAACGAGCCTCTCCATCGCGCCTTCGTTGTCGGCGACGACGGAAAAGAAGATTTCGACCGGCCCAATCCGGCGATGTTCCGCCATTTCGAAAGGCAAGTCGGCGCGCTTGGCGAACTCGGGATCGAAGCCGACATCATCATCTTTCACCCCTACGACCGCTGGGGCTATTGCGACATGGGCGCTGAGCGAGACTTTCGCTATGTCCGCTATCTCGCGGCGCGGCTGGCGGCCTATTCCAACGTCTGGTGGTCGCTCGGCAACGAATACGACTTCCTGCTCGACTGCAAGCCGATCGCGCAATGGGACCGGTATTTCCATATCCTCGAAGAGTGCGATCCCTATCGCCACCTCAAATCGATCCATAACGGCGAAGCTTCGATGAATTTCGACCATCGCAAGCCATGGGTGGATCACGTCTGCATTCAGAATTGGGACGTCAAGCGAACGGCGGAATGGCGGGCCGAATGGGGAAAGCCGATCGTCAACGACGAGCCCGAATATGAAGGGAATATTCCGCGGCCCTGGGGCAATATCTCGCCGCGCGAGCTCGTTCATCGGTTCTGGATCACAGTCATGCGCGGCGGCTATGCCGGGCATGGCGAGACCTACATGCATCCGGAGGACCTGCTATGGTGGTCCAAAGGCGGCGAATTGCGCGGCGAGAGCTGGAAGCGGATCGGCTTCCTCCGCGACCTGCTCGAACAGGACGTCAAGAACGGTCTGACGCCCATACCCGTAGAGGAGCGCTGGGAGTTCGCCCGCGTTTCGGGCGCGGTCGACGGCGACGTCCGGTTTCTTTATTTCGGCGAGCACCAGCCGCTGCAATGGGCGGTTGGTTTGCCGATGGAGGACGGCGACTACGAGATCGACCTCATCGACACCTGGGAAATGACGATCACGCCGCTCGCGAAAAAGCCGCTGCCGGTTTCGCCGGCTTTGCGCCAACGCGGCGGCGCCATCCGCGGCGGCAAGCCGGAGGCGGCTTTCGGAATTCACCTCCCCGGCAAGCCGTACCAAGCTGTGCGCGTGCGAAGGAGAGGCTAGCCGGACGGGCGACCGACGTCCCCGGGCCCACTCGCGCGCCTCCGCTACTCGCCCGCGGCCAGTCGGCGGCGATGCGCGCCGCGGCCAAGACGGCGATGGCCCCATTCGCGCAGACGCTGGAACACGACATAGAGCATCGGAATCAAGAAGACGCCGATCGAACTCGCCGTCAGCATGCCGGCGAAGACCGAAGTGCCGACGTCGCGGCGGCTGATCCGCGCCGCGCCCTCCGCAATCACCAACGGCACCAGGCCGAGCACGAAAGCGAAGGACGTCATCATCACGGCGCGGAACCGCATCCGCGCGCCGAGCGCCGCCGCGTCGCCGATCGCCATGCCCGCCTCGCGCTGCTCCTTGGCGAATTCGACGATCAGAATGCCGTTTTTGGCGGCGAGCGCGATCAGCACGACGAGACCGATCTGGGCGTAGAGATCGAGCGTCAGGCCCGCGACGAGAATGCCCAGATAGGCGCCGAGAACGCCGACAACGACCGAGAGAAGAACCGGGATCGGAATCATCCAGCTCTCATAGAGGCCGACCAGGAACAGATAGGCGAAAATCACCGCCGTCGCGAGGATCGGTCCGGTCTGTCCGCTCGCCTCATGCTCCTGGTAGGCGGTGCCGGTCCATTCGAAATCGTAACCGGACGGCAAGGTCTTTTCCGACACCTGCTGCATGGCGGCGAGCGCCGCGCCCGACGAACCGCCCGGCGCCGGGCTGCCGTTGATCGTCACCGACCGGTAATTGTTGTACCTCGTGATCACCTGCGGCCCGGTAACGTAGCGCAGGTCCGCGATCGACCGCATCGGCACCATGTCGCCGGCCTTGTTGCGCACATATATCCGCCAAATATCCGAGATGTTGCGGCGGTCCGCCGACTCGCCCTCGACGTTGACCTGCCAGGTGCGTCCGTAGAGGTTGAAGTTGTTGACGAAGAACCCGCCAAGCGTCGATTGCAGCGCAGTGAAGACGTCGTCGATGTTGAGGCCCAAGGCTTGAGCCTTGTCGCGATCGATGTCGAGATAGATCGAAGGCGCGGTCGCGGTGAAGGTGGAGAAGACGCGCGCCAAACGCGGGTCCTGATTGGCGGCGGCGACGACGCCCTGCATCACTCCGCCGAGCTTGACTGGATCCTGCCCCTGCAACGCTTCGAGCTGGTATTCGAAGCCGCCGCTGGTCGATAGGCCGATGATCGGCGGCAGATTGAACGGCACCACGGCGGCCGCGCGGATCTGCTGAGCCTCCCCGAACATGCGGCGGATCAGCGCCTGGGCCGAATTGGCGAGGCCAGGCCGATCCTCGAACGGCTTGAGCTTGGCGACCAGAAAGGCCGCGTTCGACTCGTTGGCCGTGTCGAGCAGGGAAAAGCCGATCACCGCGAACGTGTCCTGTACTTGAGGCAGCGTATGGAGGATTTCCTCGATCCGGCGCGCGACCTCGCTGGTGCGCGCGACCGAGGCGCCGTCGGGCAGTTGCACATTGAGGAAGAAAGCGCCTTGGTCCTCCTCCGGAAGGAAGCTTGTCGGCGTGATCCGCGAAACGCCATAGACGCCGCAGGCGAAGACCGCGACGAGCGCGACCGAGAGAAAGGCGACCCGCACCAGCCGGCTGACGGCGGCGGCGTAGCCGTCGCGGACGAAATCGATGCCGCGGAGGACGCGCGCCATCACGCCCCGCCGCGGCTCGTGGCGTAGCACCAGCGCGCAAAGCGCCGGCGACAGGCTCAGCGCGTTGAGCGCGGAGATCAGCATGGCGACGCTGATCGTGACCGCGAACTGGCGAAAGAGCTGCCCGGAAATGCCGGGGATGAACGCGACCGGCACGAAGACCGACAGCAACACCAAGGTGATGGCGATGATCGGGCCGGTGATCTGGCGCATCGCCTTCATCGTCGCCTCGACCGGCGTCAGCCCGGGCTCCTCTTCGAGCACCCGCTCGACATTCTCGACCACGACGATGGCGTCGTCGACGACGATGCCGATCGCCAGCACCATGGCGAGGAGCGACACCGTGTTGGCGGAATAGCCCATCGCCAAGAGCACGGCGAAAGCGCCGACCAGGCTGACCGGAACCGCCACCGCCGGAATGATCGTGGCGCGCAGATTGCCCAAAAACAGGAACACCACGACGACGACCAACGCGAAAGCCTCGGCCAGCGTCTTGAGGACTTCCTCGATCGTGTCGCGCACGAAGACCGTGGAATCGTAGACCGTGTGCGCCTTCAATCCGGGCGGGAAACGCGCGCCGAGCCGCGTCAGCGCCTGGTCCACCAGCGTCGCGGTGCGGACGGCGTTGGCGTCAGGCGTCAGATAGAGCGCGATGCCGACCGCGGCGCGGCCATTGATGCGGGTGACGACGTCGTCGTTCTGCGCGCCCATCTGGACGCGCGCCACGTCGCGCACGCGGACCACCGAGCCGTCCGGATTCGCCCTCAGCACGATGTCGCCGAATTGCTGCGGCGTGGTGAGGCGACCCTGAGTTTGCACGTTCATCTGGAACTGCTGGTCGTTGCTCACCGGGCGCGCGCCAATGCGCCCGACCGGCGCTTGCACGTTCTGCGCTCGGATCGCGTTGACGACGTCGGAGGGCGACAGGTTGAGGCTTGTGAGGCGCTGGGTGTCGAACCAGATCCGCATCGAGTAGTTGAGCTTGCCGAACAGCAGCGCTTGGCCGACGCCGGGCGTCCGCGACAGCTCGTCGAGAATGTTGATGGTCGCGTAGCTGGTGATGAAAACCGGCGTGAGCTTCGGATCGTCGCTGTAAAGCGCCATGAAGCGCAGCACGGCCGCCGAACGCTTCAACACGGTCAGGCCTTGCAGCTGCACCTCTTGCGGCAGTTGCGCCAGCGCGCTTTGGACCCGGTTGTTGACATTGACGGTGTCGACGTCGGGATTGGTGCCCGGCTGGAAGCTGACCGTGAGATTGTAGCTGCCGTCGTTGCCGCTGGTCGACTTCATGTAGATCATCTTGTCGACGCCGACGATCTGGGCTTCGAGCGGCTGAGCGACCGAGGCTTCGACGACCGCGGCGGAGGCGCCCGGATAGTTCGCCGTCACCTGGACGCGCGGCGGGACAATGTCCGGAAACTGGGCGACGGGAATGCGCGTAAGCGCGATGATTCCGGCGATCGTGATGACGATGGCGACGACGACGGCCAGTCGCGGCCGACGGATGAAGACGTCGGAGATCATGGCCGCGCCGTAGGCGCGGCCGACGGCGCGCTGGCGTCGGCGCCCTCGTCGCTGGGAGGGCGCGCGACCGGCGCAGGCGAGACCGTCTCGCCCGGGCGAATGCGCTGGACGCCGTCGAGCACGACGGATTCGCCTTCATTCAGGCCGCTCGCCACCACCGCCAGGGTCGGCGAAGGCGAAGAGGCGCCGAGCTCCACCCGCCGCTGTTGCGCCTTGTTGTCCTCGTCGACGACATAGACGTAATCGCCGCCCTGATCGGTAAGCACCGCCGCCCGCGGGACGGTGAGCGCTTCGACCGGGTGAGCGTCTTCGAGAATCACCGTTACGAATTCGCCGTCGACCAACCGGCGGGCCGTCAAGTCGCCCTTGGCGCTGGGCAGCGCCGGATTGGCCAGAGCCGCGCGCAACGCGATCGTATCGGTATTGGCCGAAACGGTGTTGTCGAGGAAGTCCAAAGCCCCGGTCTGGTCGTAAAGCGAGCCGTCCGGCAGCCGGACCTTGACGACGAGCGAATGGAATCCGCCTTTTTCGGCGACCCGCTCCATCAAGGCCACCGCCTGGCGCGTCGGGACCGGAAAGACGACGTATATCGGGTCCTGGCTGACGATCGTCGCCAGAACGCCGGAATTCGGCGTGACGTAATTGCCGGCCGTCACCGAGGTGCGGCCGATCTTGCCGTCGATCGGCGCGCGGATTTCCGTATAGCCGAGATTGATCTGGGATTGTTCGAGCTGCGCCTCGGCCCCCTGCATCTGGGCTTGGAGCGAGAGCTGGTTGGCGAGCGCCGCGTCGACGGTCGATTGCTGGCCGGCCGCTGTGGCGAGCAAAGCCCTGGCGCGGGACAAAGTCAGGTCGGCGTTCTGAAGCTGCGCCTTATACTGGGCGACGACGGCCTGCTTCGCCTCGACATCGGCTTTGAACGGGCCTTGTTCGAGACGGTAAAGCAAGTCGCCTTTCTTGACCTCGGCGCCTTCGGTGAAAAACCGCTCTTCGAGAAAGGCCGAGACTCGAGCGACAACGTTGACCCGGTCAATCGCCTGAATGCGGCCGACATAGTCGTTCGAAGGCGTGACCGGCTTGAGCGCGACCGAGACGACGCCGACCGCAGGCGGCCTCGCTGGCGATTGCTGAGCGGAGGCGGATCCAGATGCGGCGCAGAGGGCGGCGGCAAGCAGAATTTGGCCAAAACGCTGGATCACGTCACCGTTCTTTCTGGCCGGCCTCCGCCGCAACTGAGCCCGCCGCCTGCCTCTACCCGCGACGGGCGTTCCTTGCGATCGCCGCTCGCGGGGAAAAGAGGCCAAATTCGATTGAGTATAGCACGGGCCGCGGCCTGTAGGGCCCAGCAAGGCCGCGCCGCCGATTTTAGCCGGGACCGCCATAGGCGAGAATTGGCGGCCGGCCGCGCGGCGACGCCCGAGGGCAGCCTGACTTTCGTCGAGCGAGCCGCCATCGAAGCGCTGGCCTTCGGCGTTCGCTCCGTTACGAACCGTATCAAGGCGACCGGTACGAGCGCGAGGCGTTTCGCCGCGCCCGGTAGGGCGGCGCGGGGAGCTCATGCAGCGAATCGGGCGCTTGCTCGCGCGGCTCGCGGCCGGGCTCCGAGCCTTGCAAGTCGAACGCCGCCTTTGTTCCATACCGCGACGATATGACGCGAATGGCTTCCAGCGGTGCCGACGAAAGTCTAATACCCCGGCAAACCGGGCCCAATAGTATTTACAACTGATCCGTTGCGAGATCGCCTCGGCGATGCGGCGCGATTCGGGAGGACGTCGGCGGGATCGGAAAGCGAGGGCCATGGAAGCCCTCCTCCGCGCTTCGCCAGAAAGGAAGGGTTCATGACTTCGCACAATTTGGCCACGCCGACGCGGCGCGCGATGCTCAGGACCGGAGGCGCGCTTGCGGCGGCTGCCGCGCTGCCGCGCTTCGTCCGAGCCGAAGATCGCCCCCCGCTCGGCACCTGGCCGGACGGCTCGTCCGGCTCTTCGGTTTTCATCGGCATCACCGTACCGCGCACCGGAACCTATGCGGCGCAGGGCGAAGACGAGCTCAAGGGCTACATGCTCGCCGTCGAGCATATCAACAGCGGCGCGCCGCTGATCAAGCAGATTTCGCCCAAGACGACCAAAGGCGTGCTTGGAAAGGAGGTGAAGTACGGGGTCGCCGATTCGGCCGCCAAGCCGAACACGGCGGTCGAAGAGCAGCAGCGCTTCATCAGCGAGAACAAGGCCATCCTGATGACCGGCTCCACGTCGAGCGCGGTCGCGGTGGCGCTCAATCACCTGGCGCAGCGCGAGAAGGTTCTTTACGTGCCAGGCATTACCGGCTCGAACGACACGACCGGCAAGGACTGCGTCCGCTACAGCTTCCGCCAGGACTTCTATGGCCAGACGGCGGCCGCGGCCATCGGCCCGGTCCTGCTCAAGACCTTCGGCAAGAACCGCAAGGCGGCGTTCATGACGCCGGACTACACTTACGGCCACACGGTCACCAAGTCGGTGAACGACTATCTCACCAAGAACGGCGGTTGGACGATGGTGACGAACCAGGTCTCGCCGCTCGGCGCGCCGGATTACAGCTCGTACCTGACCAATATCGCCAATTCCGGCGCCGAATTCCTGATCAACGTGAATTGGGGCCACGACGCCGTGCTGTCGACTCAGCAGGCCAAGCAATTCGGCATCTTGCCCAAGATGACGCTGGTCATCCCCTACCAGACGCCCTTCCTGGCCAAGGAGGTCGGCCCCGAGACGACCGAAGGCGTCTACGCCGCCACCGACTTCTGGTGGACGCTCGAAGACAAGTTCCCGCTGGCGAAAATGTTCGTCGAGGAATTCCAGAAGAAATACAATTATCGTCCGGAATGGGGCGCAGAGAACGCCTACATGCAGTTCGCGCTCTGGGCCGACGCGGTCGAGAACGCCGGCACTTTCTACCCGCCGGACGTGATCAAATCGTACGAAGCCGGCCGAAAGCTCCAGTCCTTTGTCGGCGAGGTCTATTGGCGCGCGGCAGACCACCAGCTGGTGCGGCCGGTCATCATCGTCCGCGGCAAGAAGCCCGGCGACATGAAAAACCCCGAGGACTTCTGGGAGGTGACCGAAATCGTTCCAGGCGAAGGTCTGATGCAGGCGCCCGACGCCTTCGGCTGCCAGCTCGGCCCCTATACTTGAGCCCGTCGGGATGGCGACCGGCGTTTGCGCGACAGCGCCGGTCGGCGTGAGCCGCCGGCGCCAGAGGCCGCTCGACGCTCAGCATCGCCAAGCTCCGGACTAGCGAATGGTCACTTGGGCGAACTTCCTCTCGCAATTGTTCAACGGGCTCGCCTCCGGCGCGCTGTTGGCCCTGATCAGCTCCGGGTTGACGATCATCTATGGCGCTCTCGGCGTGCTCAATCTCGCCCATGGCGCGATGTTCATGCTGGGCGGCTACGCCGGCTATGTCGCGTACCAGGCGACCGGATCCTTCGCCGCCGCCGTGCTCGCAGGCGCGCTGTCTCTCGTTCTGGTGGGCGGCGCGCTCGAACGGACGATCATCCGTCACTTCTATGCGCGCCCGCCCGAGGATCAGCTTCTGGTCACGTTCGGCATCGGGATTGTCATCGTCGAGCTGGTGCGCCTCGCTTTCGGCAGCTCTCCCTCTCCGTGCCGCCGCCGGCCTTCGCCGCCGGCGTCACGCCGATGGGCTTCATGATCTATCCGACCTATCGGCTGCTCGTCCTCGGCATCGCCGCAATCGCGCTTGCTCTCCTCTATGTCGTGCTCTATCGCACCCGGCTCGGCACGATCGTCAGGGCCGGGATCGAGGACTCGACCATGGTCGGCATGCTCGGGATCAATGTCGACCGGGTGTTCATGACCGTGTTCGGCATTGGCGCGATGGCGGCCGGTTTCGCTGGAATCATCAATGCGCCGGTCGTGTCGCTGACCCCTGACGTCGGCGAATCGATCCTGGTGCAAACCTTCGTCGTCGTCGTGATCGGCGGGGTCGGCTCGTTTCCGGGGGCCATTCTCGGCGGGCTGATCGCCGGGGAAATCCTCAGCCTCACCTCGATGATCGACCCGGCCTATTCGCAAGTCATGCTGTTCGCCGTCATGACCCTGGTTCTGCTGCTGCGGCCGCAGGGGCTGCTCGGCCTCCAGAGCCGCGAATGAGCGCGGTCCGTCGCATGTTCCGCAGCCGCGCCTGGCCGATCGAGGGTATGACCGCGCTGGGTCTCGCCTTGGCGCCTTTCGTTTTGCCTCATCTCGGTTTTGCGCCCGGAACCGTAAACCAGATCCTTGTCTGGGGGCTGTTCGGCATCGGCTTCGATCTCCTGTTCGGCTATACTGGCCTCTTGTCTTTCGGACAGTCGGCCTTCTATGGCGCCGGCGGCATGATCGCCGCCTATCTGTTGACCAACAACCTCATGTCGAGCGTCTTGGCGGCGCTCGTCCTCGGCACGATCGGCGCCGCGCTGGCGGGCGTTCTCGTCGGCGTGATCGCGCTCAGACGCACCGGCATCTATTTTGCGATGATCACGGTCGCCATCGCCGAGACCTTCTACTTCATCGAATTCTCGCCGCTCGCGGCATGGACCGGAGGCGAGAACGGCCTGCCCGGCGTGCCCGCGCCGAAATTGGAAATCGGCGGCTTCTCGTACCAGATCGAGAACGGCTGGTCCATGTACGGCTTTCTCGCGGCCTGCTATTTCATCGGAATCGTCGTCGCGCTTCGCATCGTCCGCTCGCCAGTCGGCGCGATCCTGACCGCAATTAGGGACAATCCGCTCAGGGCTCGGGCGGTCGGCCATGCGGTCTGGCGCTACAAGCTGACGGCCTTCACCATCGCCGCCGCCTATGCCGGCTTCGCCGGCGGGCTGCTCGGCGTGCTGCAGGGCTTCATGCCGCCCGACGCCTTCACCTTCGACACGTCCGGACAATTGGTGATGCAGACGGCGATCGGCGGCGTCGGCACGCTGTTCGGGCCGCTGGTCGGCGCCGCCGTGTGGCTTTACCTCCGCGATTTGCTGCAGGCGACGTTCGGGCTCGGCAGCGCCTGGAAGTTGATCCTCGGCCTCGTCTTCGTCCTGCTGGTCTGCTTCTTGCGGCGCGGCCTGATCGGCGGCGCGCAAGACCTTATCCGCCGCTTCGCCCGCCCGTCTGGGCCAGTCTCAGAGGAAGCGGCGGCGCCGGGGCGGTCGGCCCCGTCCCTCGCCAGCCTCGGCGCGTCGCGCGGACGGGAGCAAGCGCCCTTCCCCGGCCCGGTGCTCGAGACGCGCGGCCTCAGCAAATCGTTTGGCGGTTTGACCGCCAATCGCGACATCAATTTTTCAGTGCAGCGCGGCGAGATGCGCGGCGTGATCGGCCCGAACGGCGCCGGCAAGAGCACGTTCTTCAAGATGCTGACCGGCGAGTTGGCGCCGAGCGCCGGGCGCATCCTGTTTCACGGGCGCGACATTACCGGGATGGACGTCGCGGCGGTCTGCCAGCTCGGTCTGACCAAGAGCTATCAGGTCAACCAGCTCTTCACCCGACTGACCGTGCGCCAGAACATCGTGATCGCTGCGCTCGCCGAGCGGCGCGGCATGTTCGCCCTCGATCTGATGCGGCGCATGGACCGCGTGCCGGGCCTCGCCACGCAGGTGGAAAGCACGCTCTCGCTGGTCGGCCTGACGGAGCGCGCCGACGTTCCGGTCGCCGAACTCGCCTATGGCGAGAAGCGCCGACTCGAGATCGGCCTCGCGCTCGCCTCCTCGCCCTCGCTCCTCCTGCTCGACGAGCCTTTGGCGGGGATGAGCCCGCGCGAACGGGCCGAGACGGTCCAGCTGCTCAAGAACATCCGCCACGGACGCACCCTGGTGATCGTCGAACACGACATGGACGCGCTGTTCGAGCTCGCCGAGCGCATCACGGTTCTTCATGAGGGCGCGGTGCTCGCCGAAGGCGCGCCGGCGGAGATTCAACGCAACAGGCTGGTTCAAGAAGCCTATCTCGGCGGGGTGGCTGCGGCATGAGCGCCCTGCTCGAAGTCGAGCGCATCAACAGCTATTACGGCGACAGCCACATCCTCTTCGACGTGTCGCTCAGGGTCGAGCGGCACGAAGTCGTGGCTCTGCTGGGCCGCAACGGCGCCGGTAAAAGCACGACGCTCAAGAGCCTTATGGGCGTGGTGCGGCCGCGCGCCGGGAGGATTGTCTTTGACGGCGCGGCGATCCAGGGCTTTCCGCCGCACGCCATCGCCTCGCTCGGCCTTCAATTGGTGCCGGAGGAGAGGCGCATTTTCGGCAGCCTCAACGTCGAGGAGAACCTCGTTCTCGCCGGGCTGACGGCGGAATCGCGTTGGCCGCTCGAAAAGGTCTGGGAAACTTTTCCGCGCCTCAAGGAGCGCCGCCGCAGCCGCGGCACGGATCTTTCGGGCGGCGAACAGCAGATGCTGGCGATCGCCCGCGCTCTGGTGCGCAATCCGAAAATCGTGCTGCTCGACGAACCCTTCGAAGGCTTGGCCCCGAGCATCGTTCGCGACCTGCTCGCGACCTGCCGCGCGCTCGCCAAGGCCGGCCAGACCATCGTCATCGTCGAGCAGAACGTCACGGCGGCGCTGAGCCTCGCCGACCGCGTCTACATCATCAATAACGGCCATATCGTCGAGGAAATGACCGCGCTATCGGCGCGCGAACGACCCGAAGCGCTGCATCGCTATTTGGGGGTTTAGCTCGCCGCGGCGCGACGAGCCCTTCGGACGAAGTACTCGCTGCGCTAAAAGCTCCTGGTCTTGAGCATTACGGCGGTTGACCGTTACAGGGGGAGCTAAAGCGCGGTGATGTTAAGGTCGAACCAAGCCCTCTCGTCATTGCGAGCGAAGCGAAGCAATCCATTCGTAAGCTCAGCCCAATGAATGGATTGCTTCGTCACTTCGCTCCTCGCAATGACTGACGGACGATTCGAAATTGTTTTGTCCCGCCATAGGATTCCGAGATGCAATACGGCGCGAGCAGTTTCATTTGGGCGTCGCCTTTTTCCAATCGAACCCTCGACATCATGGATCGGGCCGGCGCGATGGGCTTCGATCTCATTGAAATCTGCATCGAAGAGCCGGAGATGATCGACGTCTCGGCGATCGGCGCCCGCGCCGCCTCGGTCAAGATCGGGGTGACGGTTTGCGGCGCCTTCGGCCCGAACCGTGATCTCAGCTCGCCCGACGAGGCGATAAGGCGCGCCGCGCTCGTTTATCTTGAGCGCTGCATCGACTTTGCCGCCGATCTCGGCAGCCCGTTCGTCTCAGGTCCGATGTACGCCGGCGTCGGCGCCGCGCAATTGCTCGATCCACCGGCGCGCGCGCAGCAATGGCGCCGAGCCGTCGCCAGCGTCAGCGAGGCTGCCGACTCCGCGTCCAAACGCGGCGTCAAGCTCGCGGTCGAACCGCTCAACCGATTCGAGACCGATCTCGTCAACACGGTCGACCAGGGCCTGCAATTGATCGCCGACGTCGGAGCGCCGAATGTCGGTCTGCTCCTCGATACATTCCACATGAACATCGAAGAGAAGGACATCCCGGCGGCGATCCGCCGCGCGTCGGGCCATATCGTCGAATTCCACGCTTGCGCCAACGATCGCGGCGCGCCCGGCGACGACCATCTTCCCTGGCCGCAAATCGCCGGCGCGCTCAAAGAGGCGCGCTATGACGGGCCGATCGTGATCGAAGCCTTCACCCCGGAAATCCGCGAGATCGCCAAGGCGGTCTCGATCTGGCGTCCCCTCGCCGCTTCGCAAGACGATCTGGCGCGGAACGGCTTAAGGCATTTGCGCCGCGTCTTCTCGCAGTAGCGGCGGCGGCCGGAGCGGGCGATCCGGAGGGACGCGAGGTCCCTCCGACGCCGCTCGCAAAGCCTTACTTCCCGCCCCAGCGCTGCGGATAGCCCGGCAGGTCCTTGCAGCCGCACATCGCGTAATGCAGCGGCGGCATCTTGTCGTCGACATACTTGTCGAGGTCCGTCTGCATGATCACCGGCTGCGGCAGCTTCCAGGTCGGTCCGATGACCGGCTCGCCCTTCAAAATCTTGACCGCCGCGATGATCGGCGTGCGCCATTGATAGGTCGGATAGGTCGGCGCCATCGCAGTGAGGTTTTTCGCCTTCCATTTCATCAGGAAGTCTTCCTGATCCTCGCCAGTGATGATCGGATAAGGCTGGCCGGCGTCCTCGAACGCCTCCAGCGCCGCCACCGCGGTCGCGCCGGCGTCCATCCAGACGGCGTCGATCTTGCCGAAGCGATTGATGTAATCCTCGACGATCGACTTCGTCTTGGCGTTGTCGCCGTTGGTGAACTCGGCCCCGACGACTTGAACGCCATTCTCCTTGAAGATGCGGTTCGCCGCCGACCAGCGCGTCTCGAGCACGTCGACGCCCGGCAGGATGCGAAGCGCCAGAACCTTGCCGCCTTTCGGCAGTTTCGACACGATGAAATTCGCGGTCTGGATGCCCCAGCCATACCCGCCGATCGGATTGATGAAGGTGACCGGGCATTGCGTCAGCACGCCGCGGTCGAAGACGACGACCGGCAGCTTCTGGCAGGCGGCCTCGACCGCCGGGGTCAACGCGGCGGTCGTATTCGGCGACACGATGAGTATGTCGCAATTGCCGCTCGAGACGAAGGAATTGATATCCGAAATCTGCTTGTCGTCCTTTCCTTCCGCGTCGGCGACGGTGAACGACTTGATGTCGGATTTCAGCACCTCGACCTGAGCCTGCATGTTCGTCCAACCGACGACGCGCCAGGGATTGTCGACGCCGGCGTTCGAGAAGCAAACGCGGTACGGGCCCGACTTTTTGTATTTCGACGTGTCGACTTCCTTGCCGCCGAGATTCTGCTCCCACGGCTTGTCGGCCGGACCTTGCGGCTGCATCGCGAGCAGGTCCTTGGCGGCCTGAAACTCCTTGGGATCGTCGAAGTTCTGGGCGAGCGCCGCGCCGGCGAAACTCGCCAACGCCGCGCCGACCGCCAAGCGCATGATCATCTTACGCATTCCGTCTTCCTCCCTTTTGCCGACCCGCCGCGTCGGCGGGCCGAACGCCCCTAAACCGCGCGGCGGCGACGCCAAGCGCCGAGCGCCACCGCCGCAATCAGAATAAGACCTTGCGCCGTCTCCTTGAGCGGCTGCGGCAACCCGAGCAAAGTCAGCAGCGTGAACAGCGCAAAGAGAGTAAGCGCGCCCGCGATCGCGCCGGTCACGCTGCCTCTTCCGCCCATCAATTGCACGCCGCCGACGACGCAGGCGGCGATGGATTGGAGCTCCAGACCGAGCCCGACATCGACGGAGACGCCGCCGAAGCCGCCAAGCATGATCCCGGCGGTCACTGCGGCGAGCGCCGAGATGACGAAGACGCCGATGCGAACCGATCGGACCCGAACGCCTGAAAGCTCGGCCGCGCGCGGATTGTCGCCGACCGCAAGAATGCGACGACCGAACACGGCGCCGTGAAATCCCCAATAGGCGAGCGCGCCGCAGACCGCGAGGACGGCGATGGCGATCGGGAAGATTTTGACGATCGGGACGTCGTGAAGGACAAGGCGTCCGAACATGCGAAAATTATCCGGCAGATAGCCGCGCGGCGCGCCGCCGGACCACATCATCGCCGCGCCGTTGACCGAAAGGAGCGTGCCGAGCGTGGCGATGATCGACGGCGTCTTGAGAAACGCGACGACCGCGCCATTGATCAGTCCCACTGCCAGACCCACGCCATAGAGCGCCGCGATCGCCCACCAGGTCCGGCTCGGATCGTTGGCGGTGAGCATCGACCCGCCGATCACCGTCAGAGTGATCAGCGAGCCGACCGAAAGGTCGAAGCCGCCGCTCGCCAGCACGAACAACTGGCCGGCGGAAAGAATGGCGAGCGGCGCGGCGCGGCGGAGAAAATTCATCAGCCCGGCGGGCTCGAAATAGGTCGGCTGAAGCAGGCCGATCGCCAGGTAGAGGACCAGAAAGACGATCACCGCGACATTGACCTTGCGGGCCAGCGCCAGGGCGCGCGAGGCCGGGCGGCGCTGGTCGAGCACGAGGGTCATGCGACATGCCCCTTCGCGCGGAACGTATAGGCCGCCACTGCCAGAACGACGATCGCGCCGCGCAGCACGAGTTGCGGATAGGCCGAGACGCCGAGCATGTTGAAGACGGCGTCGAGCGTCGCGAACAGCAGCACGCCCGCCAATGTGCCCGCGACGCCGCCGCGGCCGCCGGCCAGCAATGTGCCGCCAATGACCACGACCGCGATCGATTCAAGATCGTAGACGCCGTCGCGCCCGACCCAGGGCGCGCCGGACCGCAATCGGCTGGCAAGATAGAGGCCCGTCAGCCCGGCCGAGACGGCGCAGATGACATGGGCGCCGATCAAGATCAGGTCGGTCCGGATGCCGGCGAGGCGTGCGCCTTCGGCATTGCCGCCGACCGCGTAGAGATGCGCGCCGAAACGCGTCGCGCGCAGCAGCCAGGCGCAAAGCGCGGCGAGCGCGAAGAGGCCGGCGACGGAATAAGGCACGCCGCCAAAGGCGCTGTAGGCGACAAGCTGGAATTCCGGCGGCACCGAGCCGGCGAAATTGGTGAAGCTTGCCGACAGCAGGCCTTGCAAGATCAAGCCGACGCCGAGAGTCGCGATCAGGGAATTGACCTGGAGCCGCGCGATCAGCGCGCCGTTGACGAGCCCGACCAAAGCCGAAATGGCGAGCACGGCGGCGACGGCCGGCGGCACCATGTCCGGCCGCCCCTGCATGATATAGGAGGCCAGCACGGCCGCGACGCTGATCATATTGGCGACCGACAAGTCGATCGAACCGGCGAGGATCACGAAGGTCTGCCCCAACGCGACGACGCCCAGCGCGACCATGCGCTGCAGCAGCCCGACCACGCCCTCGGCGTCGAGCATTTTGGTCTCGCCCGTCCACAGCGCCGCGCCGACGTAAAGGACGACCGAGCCGGCGAGCAGCAGGACGGGCGCGAGCGAGCCGCGTCTGACCGTGAAGGGCGACGATTGCAGATGCGTTGCGCTCACGAGACGAGCGCGGGCGTTTCGGCTGCATGGCCCACAGCGATCGCCATCACGTCCTCTTCGCTCGCCCCGCCCGGCAGCTCGCCGGCGATCGCGCCTTCGCGCATCACCAGGATGCGGTCGCTGACGCCGATCACTTCGGGCAAGTCCGAGGAGATCATCAAGATCGCCCTTCCGCTCGCCGCCAGGTCGCGCATGATCTTGTAGATCGCCGCCTTGGTCGCGACGTCGACGCCGCGCGTCGGCTCGCAGAAAATCAGGATTTCAGGCGCCCGCGCCAGCCAACGCGCGATGATCGCCTTTTGCTGATTGCCGCCGGACAGCAACCGAATCTCCTGATCGAAACTGGCGGCGCGCACGTCCAATTTGCGAAGCAGCGCGTCGGTCTCGTCGAGCGACATCGGCGATGCGTTGGGCGGGCGAAGCGGATTGGCGAACGCTCTTTGCGTCAGCATGGCGTTGTCGCGGACCGACTGTTGGAGAAGCAGCCCTTCACGTTTCCGGTCGTCGGACAGGCATCCGATTCCAAGCTCGATCGCCGCGCGCGGGCTGGGCGGCGCGCGTCTTTCGCCGAGGATCTCGATGGCCCCGCTCTCGAACGGCTCGTCGCCAAAAATCGCCTGGGCCAGCGATCTCTTGCCGGACCCTTCCAACCCGGCGACGCCGAGGATCTCGCCGGCGCAAAGCGCAAGATTGACGCCGCGCAGCCGCGAATTCGAAGCATCGCGGATGTTCAGCACGGCCGGCCCGGCGGGCGCGGCGGCGCGCGCCGGATAAAAGTCGGCGAGGTCGCGGCCGACCATGGCCCGAACCAGCCGACCGACAGGCGCATCGCCGATCGCCGCGGTCAGCGCCGACCGGCCGTCTTTGAGCACCGTCACCCGATGCGAGACGGCTTGAATTTCCGGCATGCGATGCGAAACGTAAATGATCGAGACGCCCTCGCCGCTGAGGCGGCGCACCAGCTCGAGGAGGCGCGAGGCGTCGACGTCGTCGAGAGCCGCGGTCGGCTCGTCCATGACGAGAATGCGGGCCTCGACCGCCAAGGCTTTGGCGATTTCCACGATCTGCTGCTGCGCGATGGAAAGGTCGCCGGCCCTAATGTCCGGCGCGATCGTTGAACCGAGGCGTCGCAACAGACCGGCGGCGCCGTTTCGCATTTTCGCTCGGTCCAAGGCGCCGAAGCGCGTCGGCTCGACGCCGAGATAAATGTTCTCGGCGACCGATCGCTCGGGCAATAAGCTGAGCTCTTGGTGAATGATGCTGACGCCGGCGCGACGGGCGGCGACCGGATGAGAAAAGGCGACCTCTCGTCCGTCGAGCCGCATGCGTCCTGCGTCAGGACGATAGACGCCGCCGAGGATTTTGATGAGGGTCGATTTGCCGGCGCCGTTTTCGCCGCAAAGGGCGTGAACCTCGCCGCGCGCGCAGTCGAAGCTTACCCCATCGAGCGCCCGCACGCCGGGAAAGCTCTTGCTGATCTCGATCATTTCCAGAGCGAGCGTCGCGGGCGCCACCCTGCTGTCCTCCTCCCTTTCAGGCGACGGATCGAGCGCTCCGGTCCTCCGGTTCGCCGCTGCCGATCGCCCCGCCAGAGTATCTTGCCAGGCCGCAGCGTCAACGCGAAACGGCCGGCTCCGATCGGCCGCCCGACCCGCGGCCGACTGGACGCGCCGCTGTTTAAGCTTGACGCAGACTGGCCTTCGGCCGATCAAGCCGCGTCCTGGCGGAAGATTGCGCTCCGAACAAGACGGGGATCGAAGGGTGGAATCTCGAACGACGAAATCGAGCAAGCCGACCGGCGGCGCCGATGCGCCGACAAGCGCTTTGCCGCCGGGGACCGCGCTGGCGCCGGTCGCCTTCGGCGAGCTGGTCGACAAGATTTCCATCCTCGAGATCAAGCGCGATCGAATCGCCGATCCGAAGAAGAACGCCAATGTCCGCCGCGAGCTCGACGTTCTCAACGCCGCGCTCGCCGGCTTCGCGTCGCTGCCGAGCGCCTTCTCGGCCCTCAAAGCCGAGCTTCGCCGGATCAACGAGGCGCTATGGGATCTGGAGGACGAAATTCGCAAATGCGAAAGGGAGCAGAATTTCGGCGCCGCCTTCATCGAGTTCGCGCGCGGGATTTACAAGACCAACGACCGCCGCGCCGCCGTCAAGCGAGAGCTGAACGAACTCGTCGGCTCGTCGCTGCTCGAGGAGAAGTCGTACGAAGAATGGTAGGCGCTCCGTCATTGCAGCGCGCGAAGCGGCGAAGCAGCCATTGATGCCGCTTGAGGCGCAAATGGATCGTTGCGCTTCGCCCGCCGGAAAAAATATCCTCAAGCGCAGCTTCTCGCTCAGGGCGCGAGACCGCTGGCGCCGAGCGCAGCGAGCGCGGCCGCCGGCGTGATCCGCGCCATGCCGCCGTTCTTGTCCGGTTTTCCGTCCGGCGGCAGGATGGCGACGATGTTGCGGCTATGGCCGAAAGGCGGCGTGCCGCCAAACAGGCAGAAGCTGCGTAAACCGGCCGCCGCGGCCATGTTCATGAAGCCCGTGTCGTTGCCGACATAGAAAGCCGATAGGCTCAACAACGCGGCGACATCGGCTATGTCCCAACCGATCGAGAGGAGGACGCGGCCTGCTTTCGCGCCGAGGCGGCCGCGGATGTCCTCGGCGAGCGGCGCCTCCTGTTTGCCGCCGATCAGCACGAGACGCTCCCAACCCAGATCGAGGAGGCGTGCGGCGAGTTCCGCGAAACGCTCCGCCCCCCATTGCTTGAAAGCTTCTGAAGCGCCGATGCCGAGCGCGACCGGCTTGGCGCCGGCTCCGAGGAAAAGCCGCGCCTTCGCGGCGCTGTCGGGCGAAATCGCCAGGCGCGGCTCGGCCTCGCCAAGCTCGACGCCGGCGGCGCGAAGCCAGGCTGAGGCGCGCTCGAAAGGATGCAGCCGCATGCTTTCGCCGGAAAGGTACGGACCGCGATTGAGGAAAAGGCGCTGCGCCCCGACGCCATAGCCGAGGCGCTGCGGCACGCCGGCGGCGAGCGCCGCAAAAGCGAGCGTGCGGCCATGATGGAGCAAAACGAGGGCGTCGAATTTCCGAGCTCGGAACGCCCCGACAAGCCGAGCCATGCCGAAAAGGCCGTCATGGCGGCCGGTCCGTCCCTTCGGCCGGCGCTCGATGAAGAGCACGTCCTCGACGGCGCCGTCGGCTTTGAAAACCTGGTCGGCGGCGGAGCGGAAACTGGCGATCAGCGTCACCGGCCGGCCGAAATGACGGGCCAGCACGCGAATATGCGGCAGATGCCAGATCATGTCGCCGACGCCCGACAAGGGCTGGGCGACCGCGATCCGCCGCGCTGAAGGCTCGAGAAGCGTCATCGCCGGAATTACTCGTAGGCGATGGCGCATCGGACGGCAAGGCCGCCGGCCCGAACGCGCGCAGCCCACGCTTGCATTTTGCGTCCGCCGGCCGGGCGAAAGATGCGCAGCGGAGCGTCCAAGCTTCAGGCCGTCGTTTTTCGTCTACGCCCGAATTGACATCGTCCCGCTACGGGACGCCGGGCGCGCGATAGAAGCTCACGCCGCGGCCGCGCTCTGCGCCGGCTTTTTCGACATCTCGTATTCCTGCGTCGCGATGGCGACGGAAGCCGCCAATCGCTCGACCGCATCGGCGATGTTCTGCGCCGTGTGTCCGGCCATGACCTGCATGCGGAACCGCGCCGCGCCTTTGCCCACCGCCGGGTACTCGACCAGATTGGCGAGCAAACCGAGCCGCGGCAATTGCCGGCTGACCAACCGCGCCAGCGCCTCGCCGCCCATTTTCACCGCGACGATCGCCGACGGCTCGCCGTAATAGTCGAGCCCGCTTCTGCGCAAAGCGGCGCGGAGATCGAGGACGTTGCGCATCAAGGCCGCGCGCCGCCAGACGCCCTCCTGCGACTCGACGATTTCGAACGCTTTCAACGCCACGGCCGCCTGGGCCTGAGACAGCGCGTTCGAGAAGGTGGTCGAAGGCGCATAGAAGCGCAGATATTCTTTGACCGCGCGATTTTTGCAGGCGACGAACCCGCCATTGGAGGCGAATGTCTTGGAGAAACTCCCCATGACCAGGTCGATCTTGCCGATCATGCCTTGCAAGCCGATATGGCCGCGCCCGTCTTCGCCGAGCGCGCCGAGGTCATGCGCGACGTCGACGACGAGCGTCGCATTGTATTCATGACAAAGGTCCTGCAACGCGACCAGGTTGGGCGTATCCGAGTCCATCGAGAACAGGCCCTCGGTCACCACCATCACGCCGTTTTCCGCGTCCTTGGCGCGAATTTCGCTGAGCCAGCGCCGGCAATGGTCCGTGTCGAGATGACGGAATTGATAGATGTTGCGCGTCGCCGCGTTGGCGCCCTCCTGCAAGCAGGCATGGGCGAGCTGATCCATCACGATATGATCGGCCGAGCGCACGAGGCCGCGGATCACGCCATAGCCGGCGGCCCATCCCGTCGGGAACAGAACCGCCTCCTCCATGCCGAGGAATTCGGCGATCTTCCGCTCCAGCGCAATCGAATGGGTCGTGTTGCCGACCAAGGCCGGCGAGCCGGCGCTGTGCACGCCATAGCGCGCGATCGCCTCCTGCGCCGTCTCTTTGATGGCGGGATGGGAGGCGAGGCTGAGATAATCCTGGGAGGCGAAATTGACGCCATCCATGCTGCGGCCGCTGTCGTCGCTCGCCGAGACGGTGGCGCCGGGCCCGGTTTGCGTCGATCGCGAGAAGGGCCACAGGCCGCCCTGCCGGCGCGCGTCCTGCCATCGGTAGAACCCTTCGATGCGGCCAAGGAGATCGGCGCCGCTGGGCACGCGGAAATCTCTCATGCTGCCGCCCAGCGCCGCCATCGGAGTTGAGGCGTAATCATAGCTCGCCACGGTACGCTCCATTGATACGTTTAATCAGCGTGCGCCGTGGCGATTAAGGAAAACTTGCCTCGTGCGCCGAGGCGGGCGAGCCGACTTGGCGTCGCTGTTGTTCTTGGACATGCGGTTAGTTTGGCGTCAACGCCGATCAGCCGCTATGCAGCGCCGCGTAAATTTCTTGCTAAGCATTGGCCCCGTCGCGCCGATACGGCTAGAGGCAGGACCTGGCGAGCCGCCCGCCGCCTCGCGCTTTCAATGAGCTGACAGGCAGGCGTTGATCTTGCCCAGCAGCCGGGGCAAGTCGACAGGCTTGGTGTCGAAATCCGCGCAGCCGACGCTGACGCTCTTCTCGCGGTCGCTCGCAAGCGCATGGGCGGTGAGCGCGATGACCGGGATGTCCGCGGTGTCAGGCGACCGCTTGATCAGCTCCGTCGCCTCCCATCCATCCATGGCGCCGAGCGCGACGTCCATCAAGATCAGATCCGGCCGCTCGCTCGCGGCCATCGCCACGCCGGCCGGGCCGTCGATCGCGCAGCATACGTCGAAGCCGCTGCGGGCGAGCCGCCGCGTCAACATGTCTCGATTGATCTCGTTGTCCTCGACAAGCAGGATTTTAGGCATTGACCGCCGCTTTGACCTCCTGACCTTGACCCGAAGCCGGTTCGGCCTCCCGTCCGGCTTGTGCGATCAGCGGCCGCAATTGCCGGTGAAACGTCTCGGCCGCGCTCAGCGCCGCGGCGACGTCGCGATCTTCGGCCGCGGGTTTCGCCGATGTTTCGACAGGCTTGGCCGGGATCCGAATGGTGAAGCAACTGCCGACATTGAGTTGGCTCTCCACGGCGAGGTCGCCGCCGAGGAGGCGGCTGATCTTTTGACCGAGCGCCAGTCCGAGCCCGGTCCCGCCATATTTGCTCGCCGAAGTGTCGCCGGCGAGGTTGAATTGCTCGAACAAGGACCCGAACCTCTCCGGCGCGATGCCGACGCCGGTGTCGCGCACGCTGATCGCGACTTCATCGCCTTTCGCCCCTCGGACGCGCTCGCCAACCAGGGTGACGCCGCCCTCGCGGGTGAACTTGATTGCATTGTCGATCAATTCGCCGAGCGCATTCTCCAATTTCGCCGAGTCGGTGGCGATCACGCCGAGCGCCGGGTCGCAAGAAACGACGAGATCAAGATTGTTTTGCCGCGCCAGGGGCCGATGGCGCTCGCCAACCCTCTCGAGCAAGGCCTGGAGATCGACGGGCTCGACATTAACCTCCATTTTCCCGGCTTCGATCTTGGAGAGATCGAGAACTTCGTTGACCAGCTTGAGCAGGAAATGACCGGCGCCGTGAATTTTCTTGACGTCGGCGATGGCCTCCGTCTCCTCCGCCGCGCTCATATCCTCCATCAGCATTTCGCTGTAGCCGATCACGGCGTTGAGCGGGGTGCGCAACTCGTGACTGATCTTGGCGAGAAAATCGCTTTTGGCGGCGCCGGCGCGCTCGGCTTCCGCGACCGCGCTGCGCAGATCAGCCGCTTTCGCCATGTGCGCGCGCATCTCCGCGCCCAATTCGACCTGAGCGGCGAGAGCGTTCGCGTAGAACAGGGCCATCATCGCCACATAGATCGACGTCGCGATCGTCGACACCAGTCCGAGGCTTTGCATCGCGCTGACCGGCATCGTGCTCGCCGGGTGGCCGACGACGTTGTAGAGAAATAGGAACGCCGCCAAATTGACCGCAAAAAGCGACAAGACGACCAACCGCATCCTCGGCGAGGAGCCGACATAGAACAGCGCCAGCAAAGGTATGGTCAGAACCCAGGGCAGAGTCGGCGATGTGACGCCGCCATAAAAGTAGCAGCTCCAGAGGATGCAGAAGATCAGGTTCTGGATCGAGATCGTCGCGAGCAAATAGTAGTGGCCGAAGGCGCGCAGAACGAACGGAAAAATCCAGAAGCCGGTGATCGCGGCAGCCAATATTGTTATCTGGAAACCTGGCTTGGGATCGAAAAGGTAAAGCGCCAGAGGCACCGTGTTGCCGATGAACGGACCGAAAATGTGGCTGTAGAGAAAGATGCGCGCCTGCTTGCGCATCTCGACGTCGCTGACGACGTCCGCCGGAATGAACCAGTCGACAAAGTTGTTCAGTCTCTCGACGGTCGAGCTCGTGGACATGTTTTGTTAACCTAAGCAAAGCGTTTACGCGATCTTCGCTTTGCGTTGGAAGCGCGTCGCCGCGTGGAAGACATCTACCTTCGCAAGGTACGTAGAGTTTCATCGCGCGCTTAATAGCCGGTTAAGTTGCTCGACGGCGCTCGCAGGATTTCGAACATTTGCTAGGATTCGCCTGCCTTTGACGACCATTGCGAGATCGGGGGAAACGGAATCTTAAACGGCGGCTGAGTAGCGTGGCGCGGCAATTTCGAGATTTTGCGCGGGGCGGGGCGGAAATCAATGAGCTGGAATTGGTTCTTGGAAGCGCTGGACTGGTTCATACCCAACGCCGCGGCGCTCGAACGTTCCGAGCGCGCGGTCGCCAGAAATTTCGTCTTCACTCATTTCGTCGGGCCGCTCATGTCGCAGCCCGTTCCGCTCTATCTGTATCTGGTCGACAAGAACCACAGCGCCGCCTGCTGGACGATCATCCTGTGCGTCTGGGCGTTTTGGCTGCTCCCGCTGGTCTTCAAATGGACGCGGAGCCTGGATCTCGCCGCGACAGCTTCGGTGCAGCTTCTGCTTTTCGTATCCCTGTTCGGCGCATACAATTATGGCGGGGTGAGCTCCCCTCTCCTGCCCTGGATGATCGTCAGCCTTCTCTTGGCCTTCTTCTACCTTTCGCACCGGCCGGCGCTGATCATCGCGCTGTTCTCGACGCATATCGCCGCGTTCATCGCCTGCTACCTCCGCTTCGGCTTTCCCGAGCTCGTCCCGCTCGCGCAGCTCTCCACGGTCGGCTGGCTGTCGATCCTCTCCGCCACGGCGTATATGTCATGGATGGCGATCTTCTACGCCAACATCATGACCATGCGATCCGATCTGGAGCGGGAGAGCGAGCGCCACCACGCGACGTCGATCAGATTGCGTCAGGCCAAAGAGGCCGCGGACGCGGCCAACCGGGCGAAGTCGATTTTTCTCGCCAAGATGAGTCACGAATTCCGAACGCCGCTCAACGCGGTGATCGGCTATAGCGAGATCCTTCTCGAAGACGCCGAGGCCGCGGCGGCGGGCGAGCAGAGGCTTCTCGACTTGAAGCGCATCAACAGCGCCGGCAAGCATCTGCTCTCGCTGGTGACGGAAGTGCTCGACATTTCGAAGATCGAGTCGGATCGGATCGATCTCAACGTCGAGACGTTCGACCTCAACCTTCTGCTGAACGACATCGTCTCGACCAGCAAGCCGCTGATCGCCGCCAACGGCAATTCCTTCGAACTGAACGCGCCGCCCGATCTCGGCAAGGTGTCCGCCGATCCGACCAAGCTGCGGCAAGTTCTTCTCAATCTGTTGAGCAACGCCGCGAAGTTCACCAGCAAAGGCGCCATCGCCCTGACCGCCGCGCGTCGACGCGACCTGATCGGCGACTGGATCGAGTTTCACGTCCGGGACACCGGCATCGGCATCTCCAAAGCCGATATGGAGCGGCTCTTCCAGGATTTCGGCCAAGCGACGCCCGAGACCGCCAAGAAATATGGCGGGACCGGCCTCGGCCTCGCCATCAGCCGCCGTTACTGCGAGCTGATGGGCGGCGACGTTTCGGTGACGAGCGAGGTCGGCCGCGGCTCCTGCTTCAGCGTCCGGGTTCGCGCCGATTGCGCCGAGCCTACCGCCAAAGCCGCGCCGAACGAAGAACGTTCAGCCTTGATCCCCGCTCTCGCCTGATAGGCCATCCATGTCGTCCTCCGCCGTCGCCGCCTTGTTTCAGAACGACGCCGATGAAGACGCGCCGCAGCCGCGGCCGCGTCTGTTGATCGTCGACGACGTCGCCGACAATCGCAACGTTCTCGCTCGGCGCTTCCAGCGCCGCAATTTCGACATCGCCGAAGCTGACGGCGGCCGGAGCGCGTTGGACATGATCGAGCGCGGCGTCTTCGATCTGGTGTTGCTCGACATCATGATGCCCGACATAACCGGCGTCGAAGTCCTGCGCAGAATCCGGCAGAAATATTCGCAGTCGCAACTGCCTGTCATCATGGTCACCGCGAACAGCCGCAGCGAGGATATTGTCGAAGCGCTGGAGATCGGCGCCAATGATTACGTCACCAAGCCTGTCGATTTCGCGGTGGCGTTGGCTCGCGTCAACACGCAGATCGATCGCAAACGCGCCAGCGAAGCGCTCGAAACGCTGAATGCGGAGCTGCAAAACGCCAATCGCAGCCTGGAGGGCCGCATCGTCGAGCGCACCCAGAGCCTCAGCGCGGCCAATCAGAAGCTTCAGGAGGAGATCGAGCAGCGTCAGCGCTCGGAGGAGCGCTCGCATTTTCTCGCCTATCACGACGCCCTGACCGGCCTCGCCAATCGCATCCTGTTCCGCGAAGACCTGGAGCGCGCGCTGGTCGATGCCCGCATTCGCCGCGCGCCGCTGGCGGCTTTGTTCATCGATCTCGACGGCTTTAAGGGCGTCAACGACACGTTGGGCCATTCGGTCGGCGACGCGCTGCTGAAAACCCTCGGCGGACGGCTCCGAGACGCGCTCACCGCGAGCGCCCGGATCGCGAGGCTGGGCGGTGATGAATTCGCCGTTCTGCAGACGACCGGCGAGCAGCCGAAAGCGGCGCTCGCGCTCGCCGGCCAGATCGTCGAACTCTTGAGCGCGCCTTGTCACGTCGACGGGCACATCATCCAGATCAGCGCCAGCGTCGGCGTCGCCGTCAGCGAACGCGGCCTCGAAAATCCGGAATATCTGCTCAAGAGCGCCGACCTCGCCATGTACCGGGCCAAAGCCGAGGGGCGCGGCGCCTTCAAATTGTTCGATCCGGAAATGGACGCGACGGCGCAAGCGCGCCGGCAGCTCGAAATCGATCTGCGCAGCGCGATCGCGCGCGGCGAGTTCGAGGTCTATTATCAACCGTTGATCGAGGTCGAGACGCGCCGCGTCAGCAGCTTCGAGGCGCTGGCGCGCTGGACCCATCCGACGCGCGGGCCAATCGAACCGTCCGAGTTCATTCCGGTCGCCGAGGATACGGGGCTCATCCTGCAACTCGGCGAGTGGGTCCTGCGCCAGGCCTGCGCCGCGGCGATGGCGTGGCCGCCGCACATCACCGTCGCGGTCAATGTTTCGCCGGTCGAGTTTCAGCGCGGCGACGTGGTGAGGGCGGTACGCGACGCCTTCGCCGCATCGGGCCTGCCGCCGGAACGGCTGGAGATCGAGATCACCGAAACCGTCCTTCTGGAGAAGACGACGAAGAGCGTGACGACCCTCGCCCGCTTGCGCGAACTCGGCGTGCGCATCTCGATGGACGATTTCGGCACCGGCTTTTCGAGCTTGAGCTATTTGCGCACCTACCCTTTCGACAAGATCAAGGTCGACCGGTCCTTTGTCCGCGACCTGTCGCAAGACCATCGCAGCCGGACGATCGTCAGCGCGATCACCGGACTCGGCGTCCATTTCGGCATGCGCACCACCGCCGAAGGCGTCGAGACGGAGGAGCAATTGCAGTGGCTGAGCGCGGAAGGCTGCAAGGAGGTTCAGGGCCGGCTCTTCAGCATGCCCGTTCCGGCGAAGGAAGTGCTGCCGCTTCTCGCGAAGATCGATGCGGGCGCGTCTACGAGCCCGTTCGTCCGCGAGGCGCTGCCATGAACAGCGTCGCGGGCTGCTCGAGAGAGGCCTTGATCGCCTGAATGAAAGAGGCCGCGTCCCAGCCGTCGATGATGCGATGGTCGAAGGACGAGGAGAGGTTCATCATCTTGCGTATGGCGATCTGACCGGCGCGGACCACCGGCCTTTCGACGATCTTGTTGACGCCGACGATCGCGACTTCCGGCGGATTGATCACCGGGGTCGAGACGATCCCGCCGAGCGGACCGAGGCTCGAAACGGTGATCGTCGAGCCGATCAGTTCGTCGCGCGCCGCCTTGCCGTCGCGGGCCCGCCCCGCCAGCCGGGCGATCTCGCCGGCGTTCTCCCAGAGGTCGCGCGCCTCGGCGTGACGCAGCACCGGAACCATGAGACCTGCAGGGGTTTGCGTCGCGATCCCGACATGAACCGCGCGGTGGCGGCGCAGGATCCCGGCCGCATCGTCGTAGAGCGCGTTGCATTGCGGATAGCGGCCGACCGCCTTGACCAGGGCGCGGACAAGGAATGGCAGCATCGTCAGCTTGACCCCTTCGGCCGCCCGCTCGCGGTTCAAATGCTCGCGCAAGTCTTCGAGCGCGGTGACGTCCACTTCCTCGACATAAGCGATGTGCGGGATGCGGCGCTTGGCGTCCTGCATCCGCTCGGCGATCGCCCGGCGCAGGCCGATGATCTTGATCTCCTCGACGCCGTCCTCCTCCCGGCGTTCGGCGCGCGCCGCTTCCGGCCGCCGGCCGGCGACGAAGGCTTCGAGATCGTCCCGCAGCACGCGGCCGTCAGGCCCGCTCGCCGGCACGTCGGCGAGCGAGACGCCCAGCTCGGCGGCGCGGCGGCGCACTGCTGGCGAAGCGATCGGCTTCGCCGGCGGCTCGGCGCGGACAAGCAGGGCGCTCTCCGCCGGCGCGGATGAGGGCGCCAGGGCGGGCTTGGCTTGCTCGGCCCCGTCGATTTTCGGCTGAGCCGCAGGGGCGGCCGGCGCCGCGGCCCGCTGATGCGGCGCGCTGGCGACGTCGAAAATCGCCAGCTCCGCGCCCACCGGACGAACGTCGCCCGGCTCGCCATGCAGTTCGACGATCGTGCCGCTGACCGGCGCCGGGATCTCCATCGTCGCCTTGTCGGTCATCACGTCGACCAGCGGCTGATCCTCGCGCACGATGTCGCCGGCCGCGACATGCCATTTGACGATCTCTGCCTTGGTCGTGCCTTCGCCGAGATCGGGCAGCTTGAAAACATATTTCATGGCTTGGCTTCCGCGGCTTTGACGAGCGCCGCGCCGACGCGTTTCGGGCCGGGGAAGTAGTCCCACTCGAACGCGTAAGGGTACGGCGTGTCCCAGCCGGCGACGCGCTCGATCGGCGCCTCGAGCCAGTAGAAGCAATGCTGCTGCACGAGCGCGACAAGCTCCGCTCCGTAGCCGCAGGTCAGCGTCGCCTCGTGCACGACGACGCAGCGGCCGGTCTTCTTGACCGAGGCGACGATCGTGTCGAGATCGAGCGGAATCAGCGTGCGCAGATCGATCACCTCGGCGTCGACGCCTGAATCCTGCGCCGCGGCGATCGCGACATGCACCATCGTGCCATAGGCGAGCACGGTGACGGCGCTTCCCGGCCGCGCGATCTTGGCCTTGCCGAGCGGCACGCGATAATGGCCGTCCGGCACTTCGCTGTGCGGATGGCCCTCCCAGCTCGTCGCCGGCCGGTCGTGATGG
>JAJPHH010000052.1 GCA_021325385.1 Alphaproteobacteria bacterium | reverse complement strand
GCTTTCGGCCGCGACACATGCTACGTCACGACGATCGGCCTGTCGCAAATCGCCGGCGCGCAATTCCTGAAAGTCTATCAGCCGCGCAACTGGATCAATTGCGGCCAGGCCGGCCCGCTCGGCTGGACGCTGCCCGCCGCGCTCGGCGTGCGCGCCGCCGACCCCGAAAAGACCATCGTCGCGCTGTCGGGCGATTACGACTTCCAGTTCATGATCGAGGAATTGGCGGTCGGCGCACAGCACAAGCTGCCCTATCTGCACATGGTCGTGAACAATTCGTACCTTGGGCTGATCCGCCAGTCGCAGCGCGGCTTCCAGATGGATTTCGAAGTCAGCCTCGCTTTCGACAACATCAACGCCGCGCCGGACGGCGATTCCGTGCCTGGCTACGGCGTCGACCATGTCGCGGTGGCGGAAGGCTTGGGCTGCAAGGCGATCCGGGTTAAAAGCCCGAACGAGTTCAAGGACGCCTTCGCCAAGGCCAAGGCGCTGATGGAGGAGCATCAGGTGCCGGTCGTGGTCGAATTCATCCTCGAGCGCGTCACCAACATTTCGATGGGCGCCGAGGTCGACAACATCAACGAATTCGAGGAGATTCTCTGCCTCGACCCGTCGCTGTCGCTGAAGAAGAGCCAGGATTTGCGAACGCCGGAGAAGGCGCCCGCCTAAGGAGCGATAAGCGTGTCATTCCCGCGAAAGCGGGAATCCAGACTGACCCAGACCTTTAGGCGCGGCGGTTCTATGGATTCCCGCTTTCGCGGGAATGACACGGGAGTTCTATTTTGGAAGTGAGTTGGTCGTGGCAGACCGACAAGCTCGCCATCGCCAAGGAACCACCCATGCCGAAATTCGACGCTAATCTCACTTTCCTGTTCAACGAGCTGCCCTTCCTCGACCGCTTCGCGGCGGCGCGGAGAGCCGGCTTCTTCGGAGTCGAATACATGTCCCCTTACGAGGCGCCGAAGGAGGAGATCGCGGCGCGTCTCAGGGATAACGGTTTGACTCAAGTCCTCTTCAATCTTCCCGCTGGCGATTGGGGCAAGGGCGAGCGCGGCATTGCGATTCTTCCCGACCGGGTCGACGAATTCAAACGCGGCGTCGGCAAGGCGCTCGACTATGCCGACGCGCTCGGCTGCAAACAGATCAATTGTCTCGCCGGGGTCGCGCCGAAGGACGCAAACGAGAGCGCGCTGCGCAAGACATTGGTCGCGAATCTGGCCTACGCCGCGGCCGAGCTCGGCAAAGCGGGCGTTCGCCTCCTGATCGAGCCGTGCAACACCCGCGACATTCCCGGCTTCTACTTAAATCATAGCCGTCAGGCGCTCGACATTATCGACGAGGTCGGCTCGGACAATCTGTTCGTTCAGTACGATATCTACCACATGCAGATCATGGAGGGCGATCTCGCCCGCACGATCGAGACGAACCTGCCGCGCCTCGCTCATTTCCAAATCGCCGACAATCCTGGCCGCAACGAGCCGGGTACCGGCGAGATCAATTATCCGTTCCTATTCGCTCATCTCGACAAGATCGGCTATCGCAGCTGGGTCGGCTGCGAATACCGGCCTCGCGCGACGACGGTCGAAGGGCTCGGCTGGCTTAAGGCGATGAATGCGGCGTGAGGCTCGGCTGCCGCTCCGTGTCATTCCCGCGCAAGCGGGAATCCAGGCAGCGCCGAGCGTCGGACAACGGCCGTTCTGGATTCCCGCTTTCGCGGGAATGACAATGAGGTTGATCGGCGTTCCTAGAGGAGCTTGTACGTAAAATGACCGATATCGGTTTCATCGGCCTCGGCGTCATGGGCCGTCCCATGGCCGCCAATCTCATCGCGGCCGGGCATAAGCTTTTCCTCCGCTCCGCCCATTCCGTGCCGGACGATCTGCTCAAGGCGGGCGGCGTCGTTTGCGCGACCAACAAAGAGGTCGCGCAGAAAGCGGACATCATCATCACGATGGTCCCCGATACGCCGCAGGTCGAGGATGTCCTGTTCGGCAAGGACGGCGTCGCGTCAGGCTTGGCCAGAGGCAAGGTCGTCGTCGATATGAGCTCGATCTCGCCGATCGCGACCAAGGACTTCGCCAAGCGCGTCAACGCACTCGGCGCCGATTATCTCGACGCGCCGGTCTCGGGCGGCGAGGTCGGCGCGAAAGCTGCGTCGCTGACGATCATGGTCGGCGGGCCGGAGGCGGCGTTCGATCGCGTCAAGCCGATTTTCGAGAAGCTCGGCAAGAACATCACTCTGGTCGGCGGCAATGGCGACGGCCAAACGACCAAAGTCGCCAATCAGATCATCGTCGCGTTGAATATCGAGGCGGTGGCCGAGGCCCTCCTCTTCGCCGCCAAGGCCGGCGCCGATCCGGCCAAAGTGCGCCAGGCGCTGATGGGCGGCTTCGCCTCTTCACGCATTCTCGAAGTGCATGGTGAGCGCATGATCAAGCGGACTTTCGATCCAGGCTTCCGCATCGAACTGCACCAGAAAGACTTGAACCTCGCTTTACAAGGCGCAAAGACGCTCGGCGTGTCGCTGCCCAATACTGCGTCGGCGCAGCAGCTGTTCAATGTCTGCGCCGCCCATGGCGGCGGCGCCTGGGATCATTCGGCGCTGGTGCGCGCGCTGGAGATCATGGCCGATCACGAAGTGGCCAAGAAGGGCGGGTAACGGCAATGTAACTGGCGCCGCAGGCGCCCTCCCGTACCCTCCCCCGCGCTTCGCGCGGGAGAGGGGGTCCCTCGGCGCCGCGGATCACGCCTGCGCAAGGCGCGGCTGAGAGGATTGAAGCGCGGCCTTTGGGGCCCCCCCTCCCGCGAAGCGGGGGAGGGTACGGGAGGGGGGCCGGCGGCGCTTGGCGGAAGGACGTCGAAGGGGCAAGAATGACCTCCGATCATCGCGCTCTGCTCAAGCATATGTTCGAGGCCGCGGTCGAGGCCGCGGCGCCCGCGCATTGCGTGCCGTCTCATCTCCCCCCTCCCCCGAAAGGCCGCACGATCGTCGTCGGCGCCGGCAAGGCCGCCGCCGCGATGGCGGCCGCGGTCGAAGCCCATTGGCCCGGCCCGCTCGAAGGCCTGGTCGTCACCCGCTACGGCCATGGCGCGCCGACCGAGCGCATCAAGGTCGTCGAGGCGAGCCATCCGGTGCCAGACGAAGCCGGACCAGCCGCAGCCCGCGCGATCCTCGATCTGGTCCACGGCCTGACCGAGGACGATCTCGTCTTGGCGCTGATTTCCGGCGGCGGCTCCGCCCTGCTCGCCTTGCCAGGCGGCGCGATCGCGCTCGCCGACAAGCAGCAGATCAACCGCGCGCTGTTGAAGAGCGGCGCTCATATCGGCGAGATGAATTGCGTGCGCAAGCATCTCTCCGCGATCAAAGGCGGCAGGCTCGCGGCGGCCGCCGCGCCGGCGCGGGTCGTCAGCTTGATCATCTCCGACGTGCCCGGCGACGATCTCTCGGTCATCGCCTCCGGTCCGACCGTCGCCGATTCGACGACGCTTGCGGACGCGCGCGCCGTGCTCGAAAAGTACCAAATCGATATGTCGCCGGCAGTGCGAAGTCATCTCGCCGATCCCGCGAACGAGACGCCGAAGCCGGGCGATCCGCGTCTCGCCAACGTAACGAACGTCCTGATCGCCACGCCGCAATCCTCGCTCGAAGCGGCGGCGAAAATCGCGCGGGAAGCCGGCTTCGCGCCGCTTATTCTGGGCAACGCGATCGAGGGCGAGGCGCGTGAATGCGGGATGGTCCATGCCGGCATTGCGCGGCAATGCGCCGGCTACGGCCAGCCCGCCGCGCCGCCTTGCGCGATTATTTCCGGCGGCGAGACGACCGTGACGGTGCGCGGCAAGGGCCGCGGCGGCCGCAACGCGGAGTTCCTGCTCAGCCTCGCCGTCGCGCTTGACAGCCATCCGGGAATCTGGGCCCTCGCCGCCGATACCGACGGTATCGACGGCAGCGAAGACAATGCCGGCGCGATCATCGGCCCGGATACGCTCGCGCGGGCGGCGCAAGCCGGGCTCGACCTCAAGGCCATGCTTGCCGACAACGACGCCTATAGCGCCTTCGCTGCGCTCGACGATCTGCTGATCACCGGCCCGACGCGCACCAATGTGAACGACCTCCGCGCTATCTTGGTGACAGACCAAGACCGGACGTGAGCGCCGTTTTTCACGCCAATTCCGGATAGCCGAGCGCGACGGCGCCGCGCTCGAGTTCCGCGATCTTGCCGTAATCCGCCTCGCCCAAAATCGCCGCGCCTTGCAAGCCGAGCGCCTCGCGCGCGCCGGCGAGGCCAGGGTCGTTCAGCGCCGCGAACAGCGCGACCCTAACCGCGGCCGCAAGCGATCGGCCG
>JAJPHH010000044.1 GCA_021325385.1 Alphaproteobacteria bacterium | reverse complement strand
CGCCATGGCGGGTTGACGGCGATCGGGCGGCGTGGCGCCGCGGTGTCGAAAGCAAGTCATCAGCTCCGCCGAGCGCAGGCTTTCCCCGGACAGCCCTGCGCTTACGCGGGAATGACAGGCGGTTCTTATTTGCAGGCGGAGCCTAGGGGCGTCGCGGTTTCAGAGCGAAAGTGGTTGTGAGGAGTTTCATCATGTCGCTCGTCATCAAGGACGGAACGGTGGTCGCCGCCGACCGTACTTATAAAGCCGACGTGCTTGTCGAAGGCGAGAAGATCGCCGCGATCGGTGCCAACCTGAAAGGCGATACGACTCTCGACGGGACGGATTGCTTCGTCATGCCCGGCGGCATCGATCCGCACACCCATCTCGAAATGCCCTTCATGGGCACGACCTCGGCCGACAATTACGAAACCGGCACCAAGGCGGCGCTCTCTGGCGGCACGACTATGGTCGTCGACTTCTGCATTCCCGGCAACGGCCAGTCGTTGATGGACGCCTGGGCGGAATGGGACAAGAAGTCGAAGACCGCCTGCTCCGACTACGCCTACCACATGTGCATCACCTATTGGTCGGACAAGGTACGCGACGAAATGGCGAAAGTCGTCGAGAAAGGCGTGACGACTTTCAAGCATTTCATGGCCTATAAGGGCGCGCTGATGGTCAACGACGAGGAGATGTTCGCCTCGTTCCAGCGCTGCGCCGAGCTCGGCGCCATGCCGCCCGTCCATGCGGAAAATGGCGACGTCGTCGCCATGCTGCAGCAGAAATATCTGAAGGCCGGCATTACCGGCCCCGAGGGGCATGCGCTGTCGCGGCCGCCGGAAGTCGAGGGCGAGGCGGCCAACCGCGCCATCATGCTCGCCGATCAGGCGGGCTGCCCGCTTTATATCGTCCACGTCTCCTGCATCCAGGCGCACGAGGCGATCCAACGCGCCCGCGCCAAGGGCATGCGCGTCTTCGGCGAGCCGTTGATCCAACACCTCGTGCTCGACGAGAGCGAGTACTACAATAAGGACTGGACGCATGCCGCGCGCCGCGTGATGTCGCCGCCCTTCCGCGACAAGAAGAATCAAGACGACCTCTGGAACGGCCTGCGCGCCGGCTCCCTGCATGTCGTCGCCACCGACCACTGCGCCTTCACCACGGCGCAAAAGGGCTTCGGCAAGGACGATTTCACCAAGATCCCGAACGGCACCGGCGGCCTCGAAGATCGCATGCCGATCCTCTGGACCTATGGCGTCGGCACGGGCCGGCTGACGATGAACGAATTCGTCGCCGTCACCTCGACCAACATCGCCCGAATCTTGAATCTCTATCCCAAGAAGGGCGCGATCATGCCGGGCGCGGACGCCGACATCGTGGTCTGGGATCCGAAGGCGACCAAGACGATCTCGGCCAAGAGCCAGTTCTCCGCGATCGACTACAACGTCTTCGAGGGGATCAAGGTGCAAGGCCTGCCGCGGTTCACCTTGTCGCGCGGCGAGGTGCCGTGGCGCGACGGCGCGCTGCAGGTCGAGCCTGGCCGAGGCAAATTCGTCAAACGCGATCCCTTCCCAGCCGAGGCGCGGGCGCTCGCCGCCTGGAAGAAACACACCGAAGCCAAGGGCGTCGCCCGATGATTTTGAACGCGGCGCGGCGCGCGACATGCTGAGCCCGCTCACCAAGCAGACGCCAAGCGTCGCCGGCGAAAGGGTCATCGACGTCGCCGACCTGTCGCTGACCTTTCAGACGGCGGACGGGCCGGTTCAGGCGTTGAGCCATATCGATCTGGCCGTCGAGCGCGGCGAGTTCGTCTCGTTCATCGGTCCATCGGGCTGCGGCAAGACGACGCTTCTGCGCGCCGTCGCCGATCTCGAAACGCCGACCAGCGGCGCGATCCGCGTCAACGGCATGAGCCCGGCCGAGGCGCGGGCCAAGCGCGCTTACGGCTATGTTTTCCAGGCGCCTGCGCTCTATCCCTGGCGCACCGTCGCGCGCAACATCGCCCTGCCGCTGGAAATCATGGGCTTCGACAAGAAGGAGCGCGACGAGCGGGTCGCCAAAGGCCTCGACTTGGTCAATCTTTCCGGCTTCGGCAAGAAATTCCCCTGGCAACTCTCCGGCGGCATGCAGCAACGCGCGTCGATCGCGCGCGCTTTGTCCTTCGATCCTGACCTCCTCTTGATGGACGAGCCGTTCGGCGCTCTCGACGAGATCGTGCGCGACAAGCTCAACGAGCAATTGCTGCGGCTCTGGGACAAGACGCAGAAGACCGTGCTCTTCGTCACGCACTCGATCCCCGAGGCGGTGTTCCTGTCGAGCAAAATCGTCGTCATGTCGCCGCGGCCCGGCCGCATTCATGATGTGATCGATTGTGGCTTGCCGCGCGACCGCACCCTCGACATCCGCGAGACTGCAGAATTCCTCGAAATCGCCAATCGCGTGCGGCATGGATTGCGGGAAGGGCATTCCTATGTCGATTGAGCGTGGGGAAATCCCTTCTCCCCGCTCCGCGGGGAGAAGGTGGCGCGAAGCGCCGGATGAAGGGCAGCGCCGTGGCTGGGGATTGGCGTCGCCCGCGCGGCAAGGCGCCGAGCGAACAGGAATGTTCCGTCTTTGCGATGGAAGCGAAGCAGCAACGGAAACGCTTCAAACTAGGCGCATTCCGAAGAGCGCCAATCGGCAAGCGCGGCGCTGCCCCTCATCCGGCCGCCATAGACCGTCCGAAGGACGGTCGTCTTTCAGACGACCTATGGCGGCCGCCTTCTCCCCGCTTCGCGGGGAGAAGGGATTTGCGGCTCTCGCCCGATGAAACACGTCCTCCCGGTCGCCATCGTCGTCGCCGCGATCATTGCGCTCTGGTACGTCGCGTGCCTCTTCATGAACGCGCAATTGCAGCGCGATCTCTTCGCCAATTCCGGCAATACGACCTACTCCGCGTCCGATTTCGTCACGGCCGAATGGAGCATGGAGCGCCCGAAACTGCCGGCGCCGCACCAGATCGTCGCCGAACTCGATCACACGATTTTCGGCATGGACCCGTCGTCGAAACGCAGCCTCGTCTATCACGCGAGCATCACGCTGCAGGAGACGCTGCTAGGCTTCGCCATCGGTTCGGCCCTCGGCATCCTCCTCGCCGTATTGGTCGTACATTTGCGCGGCCTCGATAAGTCCCTGATGCCGTGGATCGTCGCCTCGCAAACGATCCCGATCATCGCGCTCGCGCCGATGATCGTCGTCATCCTCAATCAGTTCGACATTACCGGCGTTCTGCCCAAGGCGGTGATTGCGGCCTACCTCTCCTTCTTTCCGGTCACCGTCGGCATGGTCAAAGGCCTGCGCTCGCCCGATCCTTTGCAGCTCGACCTGATGCGCACCTATTCGGCGACGAGGACGCAGACTTTCTTCAAGCTGCGTGCGCCGGCCAGCGCGCCCTTCTTCTTCGCCAGCATGAAAGTCGCCGTCGCCGCGGCCTTGGTTGGCGCGGTGGTGGCGGAAGTGACGAAGAGCGAGGACGGCGGCCTCGGCGCGCGGCTGCTGGCGGGGTCTTATTACGGCCAGACCGTGCAGATCTGGGCCGCCTTGTTCGCGGCGGCGATCTGCTCGGCGGCTTTGGTCGCGATCGTTGGCCTGGTCGACCGCGCGACGGCCCGTCGGATGGGTTACGCCCGATGAAATTCCGCGCGGCCAATCTCGCCGCCCCGACCTTGTTCGGCCTCGGCGTGCTCCTCCTCTGGGAGGCGATCGTGCGCGGCTTCAACGTGCCGCGGATCATCCTGCCGGCGCCGAGCGCGATCATTTCTCGGCTCGTTTATTCCGTGCCGACTCTCGCCGCCGATTTTGCCCAGACCGTTCAGGGCGTGCTCGCCGGCTACGCGATCGGCTGCGCCGCCGGCCTGATCGTCGCCATCCTGATCGACCGAACGCCGTTCTTGCAGCGCGGCTTGCTGCCGCTCGGCAACCTCGTCTCGGCCCTGCCGATCGTCGGCGTCGCGCCGATCATGGTCATGTGGTTCGGCTTCGATTGGCAGTCCAAGGCGGCCGTGGTGGTCGTGATGACCTTCTTCCCGATGTTGGTCAACGCGGTCGCGGGCCTCGCTTCGGCCGGGCCGATGGAGCGCGATTTGATGAAGACTTACGGCGCGACCTACGGTCAGACCTTGACCAAGCTGCGCCTGCCTTCGGCCTTGCCCTTTATCTTCAATGCGTTGAAGATCAATTCGACCCTGGCGATGATCGGCGCCATCGTCGCCGAATTCTTTGGCACGCCGGTTGTCGGCATGGGCTTTCGCATCAACACCGAGGTTGGACGCATGAACATCGATATGGTCTGGGCGACGATCGTCGTCGCCGCGGTGACCGGCTCGCTGTTCTACGGCGTCGTTGCGCTGATCGAGCGCCAGGTCACGTTCTGGCACGCATCCTACCGCCAGAGACCCGCGTGAGCATCTAAAGGAGGGAGAATGTTTATGATGAAGAAAACAATCCTAGGCCTGTTGGCGACGACGGCGCTCGTCGCCGCCGGCGCCGCTCATGCGGCGGACAAGGTGACGCTGCAGCTCAAATGGGTCACCCAGGCCCAATTCGCCGGCTATTACGTCGCGAAGGACAAGGGATTCTACAAAGATGAGAATCTCGACGTGACGATCAAGCCCGGCGGGCCGGACATCGCGCCCGAGCAGGTGATCGCTGGCGGCGGCGCCGACGTCGTCGTCGACTGGATGCCGGCGGCCCTGGCGACGCGCGAAAAGGGCGTGCCGCTGGTCAATATCGCGCAGCCGTTCAAGCATTCCGGCCTCGAACTCACTTGCCGCGCCGAGACCGGGATCAAGAAGCCGGCGGACCTCAAGGGCCGCACGCTCGGCGTCTGGTTCTACGGCAACGAGTACCCGTTCCTGAACTGGATGGGCAAGCTCGGCTTCAAGACCGACGGCTCGCCGGGCGGCGTCAAGGTGCTGAAACAAGGCTTCAATGTCGATCCGCTGCTACAGAAACAGGCGGACTGCATCTCGACCATGACGTATAACGAATATTTGCAGGTCATCGACGCCGGCTACAAGCCCGAGCAACTCGTTGTCTTCAAATACGAGGACCAGGGCGTCGCCACGCTCGAGGACGGCCTCTACGTGATGGAGGACAAGCTCAAGGATCCGGCTTTCGTCGACAAAATGGCGCGGTTCGTGCGCGCTTCGATGAAGGGCTGGGCCTGGGCGCGCCAGAACTCGGACGCGGCCGCCAAGATCGTGCTCGACAACGACGCGACCGGCGCCCAGACCGAGCATCACCAGACGCAGATGATGGCCGAGATCAACAAGCTCACTGATGGCTCGGACGGCAAGCTCGACAAGGCCGATTACGAGCGCACGGTCAAGACGCTGCTGACCGGCGGCTCGGACCCGGTCATCACCAAGGAGCCGACGGGCGCTTATACTTATGCGGTGACGGACAAGGCCCTCGCGAAGTAATTCCATCGGTCGGCGATTTGAGCGCGGCGCGGCTATGCGCCGCGCTTTTTCTTGCCGCCTCGGATGAAATTCTCAGCGTTCCCGTCGAAGTCACTCCGCCGGCGCTCGGTCGGCCGGCGCCCCGGCGATAGCGCCCGCTTGTAAACGACCTTTGGCGGTGGCGGCGCGTTGGCGTCGCTGGACGAGATACTGGTCAGCGAGCACGCCGATCAGGATCACCGTCCCCATGACCGCGAAGTTGAGCGAACTCGGAATGCCGAGCAGGTTGACAAGGTTCTGCAGCACCTGCAGCAGGATCGTTCCGAGGACGACGCCGAGGATCGAGCCTTCGCCGCCGCGCAGCGAGCAGCCGCCAAGCACCGCAGCCGCGATGGCGTAGAGTTCGTAAAACGAGCCGTGCACCGCCGGCGAGATCGAACGCGTATACATCGCGATCAGGATCGCCGCGAGCGCCGTCAGCCCGCCGCAAACGATATAGGAAGAGACGATGACGCGGTCGGAGCTGATGCCGGAATAGCGCGCCGCCTCCTCGTTCTTGCCGACTGCATAAAGATAGCGTCCGAAGACCGAGCGGTGCAGAACGATCCAGGCGACGAAGGCGACGACGACGATCGCCACCACCGTATGCGGCAACGGGAAGCCAAAAACGTCGGTGCGGCCAGCGGTCAGCCATTCGAGAGTCGGAAAGCTGTCGCCGAAGCCGAAGCCGGCGGTCGCGTCCTCGGTGTAGTAGCGCGCGACGCCGCGATAGATGAGCAGCCCGCACAGCGTGACGACGAAGGGCTGGATGCGCATTTTGGTGACGAGCGCGCCATGGACGGCGCCGATCACGAGCCCGGCCGCAATAATCAGCGCCGAGGCCGCCATCCAGTTGACGCCGCGATTGACGATGAGATCGATGAACAACACGCCGAGCAGCGCGATCACCGAGCCGACCGACAATTCGATCCCGCCGGTGATGATGACGAAGGCTTCGGCGATCGAGAAGACGCCGAACATGCCGACTTGGTTGGCGGTGTTGGAGAGATTGCCGACCAGGAGGAAGCGCGGATTGATGAACGCCACCACCGCGCCGACCACGATGATCAGAATGAGCAGGCTGAGGTCCTTCTTCTGCAAAGCGCGCCTCGCCTAAACCGTGTGGCCGACTGCAAGCTGGAGCACATTGTGCTCGCTGAACTGGCTGCGATCAAGGAAGCCCGAAATCGCGCCTTCATGCATAACCGCGATCCGGTCGCTGACCCCGATCACCTCCTCCATATCGCTGGAGATCATCAGGATGGCGACGCCGGAATCGGCCAGCCGGCGCAGCATATCGTAAATCTCCTGCTTCGCGCCGACGTCGATGCCCCGCGTCGGCTCGTCGAAAATGAGAACTTTCGGCCGCATCGACAGCCACTTGGCGAGCACGACCTTTTGCTGATTGCCGCCGGACAGCGCGCCGGCGGCGGTGGCGACGTCGGGCGTGCGGATTCTGAGGCGCTCGCGCTGACGCCGCGCGTTCTCGATTTCGAGCGCCGGCTTCACCAGCCTTGCGCGGGCGTAGGAGGCGAGGTCGGGCAACGAGATGTTCTCGGCGATCGAGAAGTCGAGCAGCAGGCCGGAGCGTTTGCGGTCCTCGGGGACCAGATAGACGCCGCGCTCGATCGCCGCGCGCGGGGTCGGAATCCGGATCGGCTCGCCCTCGAGCTTGATCGAGCCGCCGCGCAGCGGATCGACGCCGAAAATGGCGCGGGCCAACTCGGTGCGCCCGGAGCCGACCAGGCCGGCCAGGCCCAGAATCTCGCCGCGCCGTACCGAAAGACTGACGGCGCGGTCGGGATAGGTCTCGGTGCGCGCCTCGACGATTTCGAGCACGTTTTTTCCCGGGGGCGCCGCCGGGGGGACATAGAGCGACTTGAGATCGCGCCCGATCATCAGCCGGATCAAGGCGGCCGGCGTTATTTCGGCCTTGCCGAGCGCGCCGACCGTGCGTCCGTCACGCAGCACGACCGCGCGATCGGCGCATTCCTTGACCTCGTTGAGGCGGTGCGTGATGAAGATGACGCTGACCCCTTCCGCCTTGAGGCCGGCAATGACGCGCAGCAGCCGATCCGTCTCGGTCAAGGTCAGGCTTGAAGTCGGCTCGTCCATGATGACGAGACGGGCGTCGAGCGACAGAGCCTTGATGATCTCGACGAGTTGGCGCTGCGCCAACGAAAGTTCGGCGAGCGGCGTATCGGGCTCGAAATCGACCGCCAGGCGTTCGAGCAACGGCCGCACCTGGGCATGAAGCCGCTTGCGATCGACGAGCTTCAGCGGCCCGGCGTAAAGCGGCTCGCGGCCGATAAAGACATTGCCCGCCACGTCGAGATTGTCGAAGAGATTGAGCTCCTGGTGGACGAAGGCGATGCCCGCTTTGATCGCGTCGGCCACGGTGAGCGAGCGCCGCTCGACGCCGTCGATCCGGATCACGCCGCCGCTGGGTTCGACCACCCCGCCGAGCACGCGCATCAGCGTCGACTTGCCGGCGCCGTTCTCGCCGACCAGCCCGATCACCTCGCCGCGCGACACGGAGAAACTGACATGGTCGAGCGCGACCACGCCCGGATAGATCTTGCTGATATCGACCAGTTCGAGAAAAGGCTCGGTCATCGAAGGATTTCGCAAAAGCGGCGCGGAGGGGCGGACTTGAATCCGCCCCTCCGCCGTTTTCGCTTCTAAAGCGCTCGCCTCCCCTTACTTCTTGCCCAGCATCTGTTTCATCTGGGCCATAAAGTCGTCGACATTCGCCTTGTCGATGACCTTGCCGGGCACGATGATGATGCCATTGGCCGGAATGCCGGACTTGTCGCCCTCGATGTATTTCGCCATCAGCTTCATGCCCTGATAGCCCCACTCGAACGGCTGCTGGACGACCGTGCCGACGATGCTGCCCTCCTTGACGCCGCCAAGCGTGATCGGGTCTTCGTCGAAGCCGATGACCTTGATCTTGCCGAGCTTGCCCGCCTCTTTCAGCACTTCGTAAATGCGCGGCGTATTGTAGGAGTAGAAGCCGACCAGGCAGCTCACGTCCGGCATGGCCGCCAAAGTGTCCTCGACATTGCGCTTGGCGCGGGTCTGGTCGATTTCGTCGCCGCGCACGTCGACGAGTTCGACTTTCGAGCCCTTGATCGTCTCCTTGACGCCCTCGATGCGCTCGCGGGCGTTGTCGGCGCCGAGCAGGCCGACGAAGCCGACGCATTTGCCGCCGTTCGGCAGCGCGTCGAGCATCAGCTTGCCGGCCGCCTTGCCCAGGTCGGTGTTCGACGAGCCGATATAGGCGACGCGCTTGGATTGGGGCGCGTCGCTGTCCGTTGTGAAGAGCACGGTCTGCGAGGCGATCTTGTTCAGCTCTTCGGTCTGGTTCTTGGGATCGACGGCGCTGACCATGATCCCGGCGGCCCCGGCGGCGACGAGGTCCTCGAGGACCCGCTGCTGCACGGCGGCGGCCGCTTGCTCGGGATATTTGAACTGCAAATCGTAATTCGGCAGCTCGCCTTGCGCCTTCTTCACGCCGGCCTCGGCGATTTTCCAGAAGTCGGACGCGCCGTTGACGACGAAAGCCAACGTCTTTTTGCCGGCGGCTTCCGCCGAGCCGACGCCGAGCGCCAAAGCCAGCGCCGCGGACAAACCTACTGTCAGTAAACGCTTCATCAATTCCCTCCCGATTAGACGCTAATCACTCCTGCGGCCGGCGTTAGCCGACGAACCGCAGCCAGACGGCAGCGCCTCCGTCCGCGTCCCGCGGCGTTCGCCGCCGCGCTGCTCCGCTGACGAGCGCCAAAAGCCTAGCCGAAGCGCCGCCGCCGCACAACTATTGTATGATTATTTCGTCAAGCCGGCGACCGGCCCACGGGCGGGGTGGTCGCTGAGGGCGCGCCGAGCGGTCAGTCGATCCGGCAATTGGCGAAAATTTCGGCGCCGGCGCCGGCGCGTTGACCGGCCATTAAGGCGACGCGGCGATGATCCGCGCCTCGAGTCAAAACGATCGGGGCGGGCTCGTGACGTTTCTTTTCAAAAGCTTAACCATCAAGGCGCGGATCGCGCTGATCAGCGTCGTGTTCGTCGCCGGCTTGGCGGTGATCGGCGGCGCTTACATCGTCGGCAGCCGCAATGTCGCGGCCGCCTTCGCCGACGCCAAGGCTTACGCCGATTTGCAGGTCAAGGCCGGCAAAATCGCCGAGACCGCGGTCGGCTTGAAAGGCGTCGCCCGCGACGTCCGCTATCAGCACGAATCGATCCAGCTCAACAAGTTCGCGGATGGCCTGGCCGGGCTCTCCCGTCTGGTCGACGCCCTTGTCGGCGCGCCGCGCGGCGAGGCGGTCGCCAAGCAGATTTCGGATCTGAAGATCCAGATCAGCGCCATCGCCAAGCAATTCGACGCCGTGCAGAACCTGCAGAAGCCGCTGGGCGATTCAGGGTCGGGCGGGATCGCCGATCGGGCTGAGTCGACCGGCGCTTCTCTCGTCAACATGCTCAAATCCAATATCGCCGATCAGGACACGATCGACGCCGAGCGTCTGCTCGCCGCCGCCCACGCCATGCGGCGCGCTCAGGCCGAATACGCCAGGACCTTCGACGACAGTCTGTTGGGCGAATGGGAAGTCGGCTACGGCAAGTTCGATTCGACGCTCAAAAACGCCGAATTTGACGCCGTGACCAAGCGCCTCGTCAGTTCGACCTTCAAGGACTACGCCAAGTCGTTCAAGGCGGCCAGCGCCGCCGAAGGCGACTATATGCGCGCCGCCGAGCGGGTGAGCGGCGGGCTCGACCTGATCGCTCCGGTCTTGGAGGACCTCGACGCCAGGGCGTCGGAAGCCGCCGCCGCCGCCGGCGCACGGCTGGCCGCCTCCGAGGCCCTGATCAAAAAAATCATTTTCGCGGCGATGCTGCTCGCTTTGGCCGGCGGCTTGACCGCGGCGATTGTCGTGGCGCGGACCACGGCAAGGCCGCTCGCCCAACTAAGGGACGCCATGCTTCGCCTCGCCCAAGGCGATCTCGCCATCGAGGCGCCGGCGCTCGGCCGCGCCGACGAAATCGGCCAGATGGCCAAGGCGGTCCAGAGCTTCAAGGACGCCGCGCTGGACCGCGAGCGGCTGGAGCGGGAAGCCGCGGCGCAACGCGAAGCGGCCGAGGCCGAGCGCCAGAGCCGCGAAGCCGAGCGAGCGGCGCGCGAGGAGGAGCAAAGGCGCGTCGTCGCGGCCGTCGCCGAGGGCCACGAGCGCCTGGCCGAGGGCAACCTCACCTTCCGCATCGAGGCGGCCTTCCCGCCCGCCTATCAAAAGATGAAGGACGACTTCAACGCGGCGATCGCGCAGATGCAGAAAACCATGTCGGTGATTTCGGCGACGACCAACGGCATTCGCGCCAATGCCGGCGAAGTGTCGCAGGCTTCCGACGATCTCTCGCGCCGCACCGAACAGCAGGCGGCGAGCCTCGAGGAAAGCGCCGCGGCGCTCAGCGAGATCACCGCAACGGTCAAAAAAGCCGCCGAGGGCGCCAATCTCGCCAGCCAAGCGGTCGCCGCCGCCGACGGCGACGCGAAGAAAGGCGCCGAAGTCGTTCGCCAAGCGATCGCCGCCATGGACGCGATCGCCAAATCGGCGGTCAAGATCAATCAGATCATCGGCGTGATCGACGAGATCGCGTTCCAGACCAACCTGCTGGCGCTGAACGCCGGGGTTGAGGCGGCGCGCGCCGGCGACACTGGCCGCGGTTTCGCAGTCGTCGCCGCGGAAGTGCGCGCTCTCGCCCAGCGTTCGGCCGAGGCGGCCAAGGAGATCAAGGGCCTCATCTCGGCCTCGACGACCCAGGTCAATGAAGGCGTCAAGCTGGTGGGCCAGTCTGGCCAGTCGCTCGAGCGGGTGATGGCGCAAGTCGCCGACCTCAATGCGATCATCCTGCAGATCGCCGAAGGGGCCCGCGCTCAGGCGGCCGGCCTCGAAGAAGTCAACGCCGCCATCAGTCAGATGGACAAGATGACGCAGCAGAACGCGGCGATGGTCGAAGAGACCACGGCGACCAGCCATTCCTTGTCGCAGGAAACATCGGATCTCTCCAGCCTGGTCGGCGCGTTCCAAGTCGGCGATGGAGGGGAGGAGCCGGATTTGCGCCGGCGGCTCCAGAGCGCGGTCCCGCACGCGTTCCGCAACGGCGCAGCCGGCCAGCCGCGCGCGCACGCCGCGGCGGCGAGCGTCCGCCCGCGCGGACCGACGCTGGTGACGTCGCATTGAAGGCTGCGGCGCGCCTTTCAAAAAGGCGCGCCTCCGCTTCGCAGCGAGCTTCCGCTCTGTAGCGAGCTTCCGCTCTTGTCAGGGCCGTTCTTCGCCCCTATAAGCCGCGGCTCGCGCCCGTTCCGACACCCCTGGAGGCGGGGCGCGCCAACCTCAAAGGATAATCGACATGGCGGCGACCAAACAGCTCGCGGCCGTGGCGCGCAGCGGGACCGGCAAGGGGGCCGCCCGTTCTGTCCGCCGCGAAGGCCGCGTTCCGGCAGTGATCTATGGCGGCGGCGAAGCGGCCGCGCCGATTTCGGTCAATTTCAAGGACGTGAACCAGCTCATCAACGCCGGCCATTTCCTGACCACGATTTTCGAACTCGACGTCGATGGCCGCAAAGAGCGTGTGCTGCCGCGCGACTATCAGCTCGACGTCGTCACCGACCGGCCGTTGCATGTCGATTTCCTGCGGCTCAAGGCCGGCTCTCGGGTGCGAATCGAGACGCCCGTCCATGTCGTCAATCAAGATAAGGCGCCGGGCATCAAGCGCGGCGGCGCTTTGAACCTGGTGTTGCACGCGATCGAGCTCTGGGCGCCGGCGGAAGCCATTCCCGATTCGATCACGATCGACCTCGCCGGCCTCGACATTGGCGATTCGGTCCACGTTTCGAACATCCAGCTTCCCGAGGGTTGCAAGCCGGTCGATACGCGCACCGATTTCACCATCGCGACGATCGTCCCGCCGACCGTCTATGTCGAAGAGCAGCCCGCCGCCGCGGCCGCTGCGACGACCGCCGCGCCGGCCCCGGGGGCCGCCGCACCCGCTGCTGCCGGGGCCGCTGCGCCCGCCGCTCCGGCGGGCGGCGCCGCCGCGCCGGCCAAAGGCGGCGCTGCGCCTGCGACCAAGAAATAGGTTCGGCCGCTATTCGCTTAGGCCTAAAGAGGAGCCCGTCCGCCTCGAGCGGGCGGGCCTTTTTTCGACGGGCGGGGTCAATGATCCTCTTTGTGGGTCTCGGCAATCCTGGCGCGCGTCACGCCAGGAACCGTCACAACATTGGCTTCATGGCGATCGAGGCGATCGCGCGCGAGCACCGCTTCGGTCCGTTCCGGGCGCGCTTTCAGGGCGCGGTCGCCGAAGGCCTGATCGGCGGCGAGCGCGCGCTCCTGCTGACGCCGCAGACCTTCATGAACGAATCAGGCCGCAGCGTCGGCGAAGCGATGCGGTTCCATAAGATCGACCTCGCCGATCTCGTCGTCTTCCACGACGAGCTCGATCTCGCGCCGGCCAAGGTCCGCGTGAAGATCGGCGGCGGCAATGCCGGCCATAACGGACTACGCTCGATCACAGCCCATATCGGCAACGACTATAAGCGCGTCCGTCTCGGCATCGGCCATCCGGGGGACAAGGCGCTGGTCCACAATTACGTGCTCAGCGACTTCTTCAAGGCCGAAATCGGCTGGGTCGAGGCGGTCTGCGAGGCCGTGGCGCGCGCCGCCGATCTGCTGGCGCGCGGCGAGGACGCGAGCTTTCAGAACAAGGTGCATCTGGCGGTGCAGGCGGCGGGATTCGGGGAGAAGACGGCGCCGGCGTGAAGATTGCGGCGCCGTTGTCGCGGTAATCCCCGAAGCCGCGCCGCTCCTCCGACCGGCGTAGACACTTGACGGCGCCGGGCCGATATGGCCCCCGTCGTTCTCCGCAAAAGCCAACTCGACCGCCCGAGGCCCTATGCCAAGCTCCGACCGCCTCCTCGTTCTCGTCCGCCACGGCCAGAGCGAGTGGAACCTGAAAAATCTCTTCACCGGCTGGCGCGACGTCGACCTCTCGCCGAAAGGCGTCGAGGAGGCGAAGGAGGCGGGCCGTCGGCTAAAGCGACAAGGCCTCGTCTTTGACGTCGCCTTCACCTCCGCCCTCATCCGCGCCCAGCGCACGCTCGATCTCATGCTCGAAGAGCTCGGCCAGGTCGGCTTGCCGACGACCAAGGACCAAGCGCTGAACGAGCGCGATTATGGCGATCTTTCCGGCCTCAACAAGGACGACGCGCGCAAGAAATGGGGCGAGGAGCAGGTCCATATCTGGCGGCGCAGCTACGACGTCTCGCCGCCCGGCGGCGAGAGTCTCAAGGACACGGTCGCGCGGGCTCTGCCCTATTACTGCCAGAACATCCTGCCTGAGGTCCTGCGCGGCCAGCGCGTGCTCGTCGCCGCGCATGGCAATTCGCTGCGCGCCCTGGTCATGGTGCTCGACAAGCTGACGCCGAAAACGATCCCGTCGATGGAGCTCGAAACCGGCGTGCCGCTCGTCTACCGGCTCAATACGGATTCGACCGTGGCGTCGAAAGACGTGCTAACGGCGTAGGCGGGTCGTCCGCTCGCGCCCTTCGCGCATCTTAGCGTTTCCGCTCGAGAAGCCGTATACTTGCTCGCGTCGAGGGTCGCCGCAGATAGTCGACCGCCAGCGGAGCGCGCCATGAGCGCACGGACAAAACCCAGCCTCTATGAGCGGGACTTTTACGCCTGGACAAGCGAGCAGGCGGCGCTGCTCAGAGCCCGCGACCTTTCATCCGCCGATCTCGACAATATCGCCGAGGAGCTTGAAAGCATGGGGCGGAGCGAGAAGCGCGAATTGGTCGATCGCCTCTCGATCTTGCTTCTCCATTTGCTCAAATGGCGCTTCCAGCCGGGCCTGCGCAGCGCGAGCTGGCGGCTTAGCGTCGAGGAGCAGCGCTATCGGCTCGCAGATCACTTGAAAGACAATCCGAGCCTCAAGGCGACCCTCAGCGAGGCGATCGCCCAGGGCTATAATCTTGCCGTCATCGGCTGCGCGCGCGAGACGGGGCTCGAGAAAAAAGCCTTCCCGGCGAAGTGTCCGTGGCCCTTCGAGCAAATCATGGACGCGACATTCTGGCCGGAATGACGGGCGCCTCGTCCTTCCTTGCGATTGCGATCATAGGTCCAACAGGCACAGCGCGAGGCTAAGGATGATGCTGGCGATCTAAGACAAGTCCTGCGCCGATCAGAAGCTTCGGCAAAGGCGTGATTTTCCCAGCGCGCTAACGCTTCGCGTTCGGTATCGAGGCGCCAACCTCGTCGTCAAGCGCGGGCGCTACGGCGTCACTGAGAATGTCGCCTTTCGCCGCAGCGTCAGTCCCTGGCCCGCTTCGAGCGGCGTCGGCAGCTCGGCGTGATCGCGCGCCAGCGCCTCGAGCCTGGCGGCGACGTCGGGCGGAAACTCCGCCGCCCGCGGCTTTTCGCCGGAAAGGTCGACGCAGGTCAAAACCTGCTCGCTTGTCGCGACCGGCGCGCCGGCTTTGCGCGCCTCCAGCCAGAAGCGCATGCGCTTCTTGTCGCATTCGAGTACGTGCACGCTCACTGACAAGATATCGCCGAGCTTCGCCTCGGCGATGAAGCGGATGACGAGGGCGAGCGTGAAGATCGAGCGCTCGGTCGCCTGGCGCTCCTTTTCGCCAAGCCCGATTTTCTCCATGAAGGCGTCGCCGGCGCGGCTGAACGCGATCGCGTAGCAGGCGTCGTTCATATGGCCGTTGTAATCGATCCAATCCGGCGGCACTTCGATGTCGAGCACGTGCAGCGGCGTCATGGCGCTCCTCCATTCGGCGCGAGACTAGAGCGCGCCGGTTTTAGGCTGCAACACCTCGGCCGTCATTGCGAGCGAAGCGAAGCAATCCATTCGTAGGGCTCAGCCCCATGAATGGATTGCTTCGTCGTTGCGCTCCTCGCAATGACGGTTGGGTGCTCGCCCATCGATTTTGGCATGGCGGCGCGTCGAAATCGCGGCTTGACGCGGCGGCCGCCTGCCTGCCGCTATAGGCCAAAAGCCGAACGATTCGAACTTATCCGGGAGAGCCCATGCTGGGCGGAGGCGCGGCGCGCCGGCGCGGGCTTGTCTTGACGAGCGCGGCGACGCTGATCTGGAGCACGGCGGGAATCTTCACCCGCCTGCTCGGCCATCTCGACGTCTGGACGGTGCTTGCCGGCCGGGCCGGGTTCGGCGCGCTCTTCATGGCCGTCGCCGCGTTCCTCGAATGGCGGCGCGGCCGACTCGGCCCGCGCTTCGGCCTCGGCTCGAAACTTGCGCCGTTGATCATCCTTCTCGCCGCGATTGCCATGTCGACCTATATCGCGGCGATCCGGGTGACGACCGTCGCCGACGTGATGGTCATCTACTCGACCTTGCCGTTCGTCACCGCCGGCCTCGCCTTTATCCTGCTCCGCGAGAGACCTTCTGCGCGAACGCTCGTCGCCTCGACGATTGCGCTGGTCGGCGTCGCGGTGATGGTGGGCGGCGCGACCGGAACCGGGCGACTGCTCGGCGAGGCGCTCTCCTTCGCCATGACGATCGGCTTCGGCCTTATGGTCGTGCTGCAGCGCCGCCATCCGGAAATGTCCCTGACCTCGATCAACACGCTCGGCTCGCTGCTCGCGGCGATCATCGCCTTCAATTTGGCGCCGCCTCAGCCGGTCGACGCCGCCGATCTCGTCATCCTCGCGGTCTTCGGTTTGGCCACGATTTGCATCGCCTTTGTCATGTTCATGGACGGCGCCAAGCTCATTCCCGCGGCCGAATCCGCCCTGATCAACATGGCCGAGGCCGTGCTTGGGCCGGTCTGGGTGCTGATCTTTTTCGGCGAGCATCCGGGCGCGAGCGCCTTGATCGGCGGCGTCTTGGTGCTCGGCGCGGTGATCTGGCGCGTCGCGCCGGATCTTTGGCGCGCCCGCGCCGTCGAGCCGGCTGACGTCGGCGCGCCGCCTTTGCTATAGAAGCGGCCCGCGCTCGAGGGAGGACGACATGGCTGAAGAAAAATACGCGCTGATCACCGGCGCCGGCGTCGGCATCGGCCGCGCCGCCTCTCTCGCGCTGGCCAAGGCCGGCTGGAGCATCGTCCTGACTGGCCGCCGGCCGCAGCCGCTGGAAGAGACGGCGGCGGAAATCAGGGCGCTCGGCCGCCAAGCGCTGGTTCATCCTTGCGACATCGGCGATCCGAATGCGGTGAAAGGCCTCTTCGCGAACGCCGCCGAGGCTTTCGGCCGGCTCGATCTGCTCTTCAACAATGCCGGCGCCGGCGCGCCCGGCGTGCCGATGGAGGAGCTGACCTACGAGCAGTGGAAGGCGGTGGTCGACGTCAACCTCACCGGCGCCTTTCTCTGCGCGCAAGGCGCGATCGCGATGATGAAGAAGCAGACGCCGCGCGGCGGCCGGATCATCAACAACGGCTCGATCTCGGCCCACGTGCCGCGGCCGAACTCCGCGCCGTACACGGCGACCAAGCACGCGATCACCGGCCTCACCAAATCGATCGCGCTCGATTGCCGCAATTTCGATATCGCCTGCGGCCAGATCGACATCGGCAACGCCCTGACCGACATGGCCCGCAAGATGACGCAAGGCGTGCCCCAGGCCGACGGCCGCATCGCGATCGAGCCGACGATCGATCCCGACGAAGTCGGCGCCGCGATCGTCCATATGGCGAGCCTGCCGCTGACGACGAACATCCTGACCATGACGATCATGGCGACGAAGATGCCGTATGTGGGGCGAGGGTAGGGCTTCGTACCTTATTCACTAGAAGATGAGCAAACGTCTATAATCTGACGATCAAATGAGCAACTCAAGACGACCTTTTGACTCGATCCGGGTCAGGACTTTCGCCGCACCTGTTTCAAGATGTCCTCCATCTCATGGATGATCTTGCAGCCTTCCAACGTTTGGCCAGTCTTGTCTTCCGGGTCGGCCTCGAAGAGGGCTCGCATCCGATCCGACATCCGCACCAGCTCATGGTAGCGTTCTTCTCCGAGCGTCGCCCGATTGTGGTTGAGCGCTTCATTTAACTGCAGGAAAACATAATCCAAATTCTGGTAAGGAAAGTATCCAGTCTTATCCAGGAATTTCGGAGCCGATAGCAGCATGGAAGTCAGAAAATCCGAGAGATCAAGAACATTTTGTGGAACATACATCTTGGCTGGCTTCTTCACGAGTCACCTCCAGAGATCGTCATCGCGGGGTCGAGGTATCAAGTAAGTGCTGCCTCGTCCGAGGCGTGTCGGACGGATGATAATCACCGCGCGTACCTGCGAGTCCGTCCGAAAGTATCCACGGACTTGGGGGGTGTTAATCGTCTTCCCAACAAGCGTCCAATCTAAAGATACGTTTTTGATTCTCGCATCCGGAATCCTATAAACTGTGCCGCTCTCCGAGGTTTCGTAGTCGCGATTGTTGACTGTTATGTCGGTGCCTGGGCCGTAGGGGATATGGTACTCAATTAACATTTGTCTCAGCTTCGCCCGGACTACGGGGTCCATCCAGTTGCCGATAGCTTCTTCTGGCGACAATCGCGGCCGAAGGCGACCGGCGTCGGCCGCTTTGACCGCCTCGTCATAGGCGGCGTCGACGGCCTTCTGCAAGAACCGCAGCGTCTCGACCTGAAGGGGGCCCACATCGCCGCGTATTCGATAGTACGCGGCAGCCCGCTCCATGCGCAGGTGGTCGATCAGATTGGTGCGCCCTTGCCAAGACAGACCTGCGATTCCGGCCGGGGGGAGCAGTTCTTCATCCGCAAAACTCGGGTCGACCTGTTTGATTTCCCTGACCAGGGCCCGATATTGAGCCAATGTCGCCTCAAGATTGGCTTCGTCGCCAAGAGAGCTGAGGCCGAGAAAGCCATCGATGGGCGCCAAGGGAACGGCTAAAGCGGGGACGTTCGCGAGGCCGGGGAAAACATCCTCGAGAGTCTCGAAATAGTCCGGCGGCGGCCCGTTCGACCGACGCGATCCCGCTTCCTCCTCCTCTGCGCCGCCTGTGAGCGTTACGCGCGGCGCGTCGCTCCCAGGTCGATAGACGCCGTCGTCGAGCGGGAGGATGGAGGTTCGGCGCGGCGCGGAGGGGTGAGCGGAGACGCGTGCCGGAGGAGTGGCGGCGCTCGACGGCGCGCCGCCCGCGCCTGCCGTTGTCCATTGACCGCCGTCCGGCTGTCCAGCCGGCACGCGCGGCTCGTTCTGCCAGGCTGTCCCGCCTTTCTCCAGCTCGGCGAGCTTGGCGAGCGCCGAAGGCGTCAGGTCCGGCAAAGCGAGCAGTACGGTCTCGATGCCCGCAAGGCAGAGATCGCCGGCCTCGATCGCCGAAGCCGCGCGGCGCAAACCGCGGTGAACGCGAAAAGTGACCTCCTCGCGCTGAGGCCCATAGGCCGCACCCAAGAGCCAGCCAAGCGCCTGCTGCGGTCGCACCTCATAGCGTCGTCCTCCTGTCGCGGCGACGCGTACAAGCTCCGCCGGGCCTAGCGCGACGCCGGCTTCGTCGCATGCGAGTCCGCCTCGGCCGCGCGGCGCGAGTCGATACATTTGGGTTAGGAGGAGGTTCATCCGGAATGTCCGCTTATTCAGGTGTATTATGTTCTTGTTCTGTTCTCACGTCAAGAATTTTTGCTCTTCGGACCAGCTATGCTACTCAGATATCTGAAGGAATCGAGGTTTTCCGCCCCTTGGATCGGCGCTACATTGTCGGCCCGTCGTCGGGTCTCCGCGACGCCGCTGCTCCGTCAAGCCTTACGGCGGCATCACTGCAAAGCGCCGAGTTCTCGGCGCGCTCCTCCACAACTGGCGCTCTCGAACAATCCGTACCGGCGTGGTTTCGCTGCTGCGGGAACTTTGCGCGCAGTCCCGTCGGCGGCCGGGCGATCCGCTCTGCCGTCAACTTGACTTCCCCCATCCGTCCCGCCAGTTTCCGCGCGCCTTTCGGCAGGCGGCGATAAAAACAAGGGCCTATGCGCAGCTATTTGAGTTTTGAGCAGCCGGTCGCGGATATCGACGCCAAGATCGACGAGCTGCGCGAACAGGCCGCCAAAGGCGACTCGCCGGCCCTTCAAGAGGAAATCGCCAAGCTCGAAGCGCGCTCGGCCAAGGCGCTCGGCGACCTCTACGCCGCGCTCACGCCCTGGCAGAAGACGCAAGTCGCCCGCGTGAACGGGCGGCCGCATTTCACCGATTACGCCAAGGCGCTGATCGAGGAGTTCACGCCGCTTGCCGGCGACCGCAAGTTCGGCGAGGACGAAGCGATCGTCGGCGGCCTCGGCCGCTTCCGAGGCCGGCCGGTCTGCGTCATCGGCCAGGAAAAGGGCGAGGACGTCGAGACCCGGCTGCGCCACAATTTCGGCATGGCGCGGCCCGAGGGCTATCGCAAGGCGGTGCGGCTGATGGAGCTCGCCGATCGTTTCGGCCTGCCAGTGCTTGCTCTGGTCGATACGGCCGGCGCTTTTCCAGGCGTCGACGCCGAGGAGCGCGGCCAGGCCGAGGCGATCGCCCGCGCGATCGACATGTGTCTCCAGCTCAGCGTGCCCAATGTCGCAGTGATTCTCGGCGAGGGCGGCTCGGGCGGCGCCGTCGCCATCGCCACCGCCAACAAGGTGCTGATGCTGGAGCACTCGGTCTACACCGTCGCCTCGCCCGAAGCCTCGGCCTCGATCCTGTGGCGCGACAGCGGCAAGGCGCAGGACGCGGCGACGAGCATGAAGATCACCGCGCAGGACCTGCTCAAGTTCGGAATCATCGATGCCATCATTCCCGAGCCTTTAGGCGGCGCCCATCGCGACCCGGCCGCGGCGATCGCGGCGACAGGCGAGGCGATCGCCGGCGCGCTCGAACAATTGGGCAACATGTCGCCCGAGCAATTGCGCGAGGCGCGCGCCGCCAAGTTCCTCGCCATCGGCCGCAAATCATGATTGCGGAAGGCGAGCGTTCACCTTTCGCTAACCACGCTTCAAACCGCGGGCTCATTGCGGTAAGGTGTCGGAAAGGATAAGCAGTCTTTAATAATCGCATACGCCTGCCGCGGCTTGAACGGCAAGGCGAAGGGGCATCGAGAGCGGATGATAAAAGGCTTTTGGGGCTCGAGACTGTTCGCCCTCGCTCTGACCGCGTCGGCGGCGGCTCTGCTGGCCGGATGCGATCAGGATGGTCAGCTCGCCAGCGGCCCCGGGCGCTCGCTGACGCCGATCCCGGCCGACACGATGGCCCTTATGCAACAGAAGGACACGAATCCGGCGTCGCCCGTCCTTATCCGCACGTACAAGAAAGAGGCCGAGCTCGAAATCTGGAAGATGAAGTCGGACGGGCGCTACACGCTGCTGAAGACCTATCCGATGTGCCGCTGGTCGGGTCAGCTCGGGCCGAAAGTGCGCGAAGGCGACATGCAGGTGCCGGAAGGCTTCTATTCGATCACGCCCGGCCAGATGAATCCGAACTCCCACTACTACCTGGCCTTCAATGTCGGCTATCCCAACGCCTTCGACCGCGCCTGGGGTCGCACCGGCGGCAACGTCATGGTGCACGGCGTCTGCTCGTCGGCGGGCTGCTTCTCGATGACCGACGCCCAGGTCGCCGAAATCTATGCGATCGCGCGCGAGGCGTTCAATGGCGGCCAGCGCGAGATTCAGCTGCAATCGTACCCATTCCATATGACGGCGGAAAATCTCGCCAAGTTCAGGTTCGATCCGAACATCGATTTCTGGAAGCAGCTCAAGGTCGGCGCCGATCATTTCGAAGTGACCAAGCTCGAGCCCAAGGTCGGCGTCTGCGGCAAGCATTACGTCTTCGATGCGACGCCGAAAAACGGCGCGCTCGAGCCGTCGGCGCCATGCCCGGCTCTACAGCACGATCAGGACATCGAGCAGGCGGTCGCCGAGAAGGAGGCGAATGACGACGCCCAAGTGGCGGAGCTGGTCAAGAAGGGCGTCAAGCCGATCAGAATCGTCTATGTCGACGGCGGCCAGAACGAGCATTTCCGCCATATGCATATCGCCGACGTGAGCGATCCCGAAGCGTTAGCGGCCGGCCCGACCGAGATTGAACTCGACGAGCACGGCAAGCCGATCCCGGCGGTGGTCAAGGTCGCGGCGGCGGACGCCGCCCGAGCCGCTCAGCCGGCCAAGCCGGCTGCCGCCGAGACCAGCGCTGTGGCCAAGACGGCGGCCGCCGCGCCGGCTTTGCAAACCCCTGCTTCCGCTCCGCCCGCGCCTGCTCAGGCGACGGCCGCCGCCTCTACGGCGAACTCGCCCTTCTCGGCGGTTTTCGGCGGCGGTTCGGCGGTCAAGAAATGGTTCGGCCTAGGCTCGAGCGACAGCGCGGCGAGCGATGTGAAAATCTATGAGCCGGCAGAGCCGGTGCCGAGCGACGTGCCGCTGCCGCCGCGGCGCAACGCCGCGATCAGCGCCGCGCCGAAACCGCAGGCGTCGCGCGCGTCGCAGCACGTTGCGGACGCCTCGATCGCCAGGCTCGCAGCGACGATGCAGGCGGCGGACGGCAGGTAAGCGGGCGAGCTAAGGCGAGCTCTTGCCGATTCGCGCGCGGGCGAAAGCGAGGAATCGGCCGGCTTCCGCCTCGTCGGCGAAAATTCGCGCCGGAATGACGATCGGCGCCCAGTCCGTCTTCCGCCACAGGTAAATGACGCCGCCGGCGTCCTCGGCTTCGTTCAACTCGTGAAATGAGCGTCGCTGCGACTCGTTTCCGGCGCCGATTGTCAGTCCGCCGTCATCGACGGCGAGGCGGGTGTCGCCGGTTGCGGCGACCCGGTCGACGGCGCTCTTGGCGCGCTGCTGAACGCGCCGCAGGCGCCAATGCGCCACGGCGCGGGCCGCGAGGAAAAGAATCGCGCCGACCAGCAGCGCCGCCTCGGCCAAGCGGCGATTGATCAGCCCGGTAAAGCCGAGAATCGCCACGAAGACGAGCAGCAGCACGAACAGGACCAGCGGCGCGACATAGTCGCGCTCGAATCGCGCTCCGAGGCCATGGCGCAGCGCCAGCCGCGCCGCCGCCGCCCGCGCCTCGGCCTCGGTCAGCGTAAATCGATAGGGGCCAAAGCCTTTCGCGGGAATCAAGGTTCGCCTGGCGCAAGGGCTTCGATCGCCAGCGCGTGCACGCCGGCGGCGATCTCGTCCTTCAGCAGAGCGTATACGATGCGATGGCGTTCGACGCGCCCCTTGCCGATGAAACGCGCCGACGCCACTTTGATCTTGAAATGGGTTTCCCCGCCAGGGCGCCAGCCGGCATGGCCGGCATGGAGATGGGATTGATCCTCGATCTCCAGCCGCTCAGGGGCGAGCGCCGTTTCCAGCTTCGCTCTCATTCGGGTCTGGAGGGAGGCCGGCGCGTCCGGCCCGTCAGCAGAAGGATTGTCGTGTCGCATGATTTCAACGGCAATTTTATTTCATCGTCGCCATTATGCGCCAGGCTTGCCGGTCTTGGGGGCGAATCCTAAGGTGGCTCGATGAATCTGAATTCGCGCCTGTTCGATCGCATCCGCATAAAACCCGCGCCGCAGGAGCCGGGTCCCGCGGTCGCGCGCTGCGATCGTCCTGGTTGCAACGAGCGCGGCCTTTATCGCGCGCCGATGGGCCGGGATCGAGAGGGGCAATATTTCAGATTCTGCATCGATCATGTGCGCGAATATAACGCTTCTTACGATTATTTCCGCGGCATGGATGTCGACCAACTACTCAAATACCAGAAGGACGAAGTTGTCGGCCACCGTCCCACTTGGAGCATGGGCGCCCGGCGCGGCGCGCAAGCCGCGCATGAACGGGTCGACGAGTCGATGTTCGCCGAGGCGCGAGCTTATCGGCCGCGCGGCGCGCGGGGGGCCGGCTTCAAGGCGGAGCCGCGCTATAACGCCCTTGCGCTCAAGGCGTTAGCCACCATGCAATTGACCGCCAGCGCGACCGAGCAGACGATCAAGGCGCGCTACAAGGAGCTGGTCAAACGCCACCATCCCGACGCCAATGGCGGCGACCGTTCGTCCGAGGAAAAATTGCGTGAAATTATTCAAGCCTATAACTATCTAAGGGCGAACAAGCTCGTCTGACGCCATTTGCGCGGCCCTCTGGCCGACCTTTTGCCTGGGCGGCAGGTTCCTGTCATGCTGGCTCTTGAGCCGCCCGCGTCTGGAAGGCGCGGGAACGAAGGATTGATGAAACTCGCCATGCAAGCGCACGCCCCAGCCCAAGCCGAACCGGTTCCCGGCATGCCGGATATCCGGGTGTCGGTGCGGCAGCTTTTCGGCATCGACACCGACATGGAGGCGCCGGCCTATTCCCAATCCGACCCGCACGTGCCGGATCTCGACCCGGACTATATTTTCGACCGCGAGACGACGATGGCGATCCTGGCCGGTTTCGCTCGCAATCGCCGGGTGATGATCACCGGTTATCACGGCACCGGCAAATCGACCCATATCGAGCAGGTCGCGGCGCGGCTCAACTGGCCTTGCGTGCGCATCAATCTCGATAGCCATGTCTCGCGCATCGATCTCGTCGGCAAGGACGCGATCGTGCTGAAGGACGGCATGCAGATCACCGAATTCCGTGACGGCATTCTGCCCTGGGCGGTGCAGAACAACATCGCGCTATGCTTCGACGAATATGACGCCGGCCGCCCCGACGTGATGTTCGTCATCCAGCGCGTGCTCGAAGTTTCGGGCCGGCTGACGCTGCTCGATCAGAGCCGGGTGATTCGGCCGCATCCTGCTTTCCGGCTCTTCGCCACCGCTAACACGGTCGGCCTCGGCGATACGTCCGGCCTCTACCACGGCACGCAGCAGATCAACCAGGGCCAGATGGACCGCTGGTCGATCGTCGCAACCCTGAACTATTTGCCGCACGACAAGGAAGTCGAGATCGTGTTGGCCAAGTCGCCCGGCCATCGCGCCCGCAAGGACGGCCGCGACATCATCAACAAGATGGTGCGGGTCGCGGATTTGACGCGCAACGCCTTCATCAACGGCGATCTGTCGACTGTCATGTCGCCGCGCACCGTGATCACGTGGGCGGAGAACGCCGAGATATTCAAGGATATCGGCTTCGCCTTCCGGCTGACCTTCCTCAACAAGTGCGATGAATTGGAGCGCTCGCTCGTCGCCGAATTCTATCAGCGCTGTTTCGGCCAGGAATTGCCGGAAAGCGCAGTGAACGTCGCTCTGAGCTGAGGTTCGAGTCGATAGGAATGGGAGATGGCTTCGTCTGTCGCAAAGAAAGAAGCTGGCGGCGCCGCGACGAAGGAGCGTGATCTCTATTCGTGGGCGGTCCGGCAGGCGAGCTTGCTGCGCGAAGGACGCCTCGCGGAGATCGACGCCGCGGCGATCGCCGAGGAGATCGACGACGTGGGGGAGGAGCAGTATCTCCGGTTGGAAAGCGCATTGCGCGTTCTGATGGCCCATCTCCTGAAATGGGACCAACAGCCAGAGGCGCGGAGCCGCTCATGGGCGATTACGATTCGCGAACAGCGGCGGCGCGTCGCGCGCCAATTGCGCAAGAATTCGGGTCTCAAGGCGCGATTGGATGAAGCGCTTACGGAAGCCTATGAGGACGCGCGCGACGAGGCGGCGAGAGAAACCGGCCTGCCGACGCGCACTTTTCCGATCGAGAGCCCTTTCACGTTTTCGGACCTGATAGAGAGATCGATTCCGTGGCCGGGCGAGGAGGCGTGATCCGCCAAAGCTCAGCCTCGGACAAAAATTTCATGCCCGACATCAAAGCCCCCACCAACCGCAAGCCGCCCGGCAAGGTCGAGACCGGCAACGAGCCGTTCAAACGCGCCCTCGCGTCCTGTACCCGCGCGCTCTCGCGCCGGCCAGACCTGGAAGTGACGTTCGCCGCCGACAAGCCGACGCTGCTCACCGGCGCTGACGGCGCCAAGGCGCGCCTGCCTGATCCGTCGCGCAAGCCGAGCGCGCGCGAAGCGGCGATCTTGCGCGGCCTCGCCGATTCGATGGCGTTGCGTCTCGCTTGCCACGACGAGGCGGTCCACCGGCGGCTCGCGCCGCAGAGTCAAGCCGCGCGCTCGCTGTTCGACGCGGTGGAGCAGGCGCGGGTCGAAGCGATCGGCTCGCGCCGCATGGCGGGGGTCGCCGCCAACCTGACCGCGATGCTCGACGAGCGCTATCACCGCGGCCCCTATGCCGAAGTCACCGATCGCGCCGACGCGCCGCTGGAAGACGCGGTCGCGATGATGGTGCGCGAGCGCTTGACCGGCCTGGCGCCGCCCGCCGCGGCGCGGCGCGTCGTCGATCTCTGGCGCAGCCATGTCGAGGACAAGGCAGGCAGGGACCTCGACAGGCTCGACGCCGCCATCCTCGATCAGCGCAGCTTCGCCAAGGCCGTGCACAAATTGCTGGCTTCGCTCGACATGGCTAGCGATTCGCCGTCCGATTCCGAGGAGGAGGAGGGCGAGAAGGGCGACGACAGCCAAGACAACGCCGAGCAAGCCGAAGGCGAAAGCGAGGACGGCGAAGCGCAAGATTCAATGGAGATGGAGCGTTCGGACGACGCATCCGACGACGCGCAAGAAGGCGCGATGGAGGCCGCCGACGCGCCGAGCGCCGAGTTTCCCGACGAATCGGAGGCGGGAGAAGCCGACGAGGCGGCCGAGAACCCGCCGGCCCAGCCGCATTCCAACGAAAAGCGCGGGCCGGATTACAAGGCGTTTACGACCAAGTTCGACGAAATCGTCCACGCCGAAGACTTGTGCGAGCCGGAGGAGCTGCAGCGCCTGCGCGACTATCTCGACAAACAGTTGCAGAATCTTTCCAGCGTCGTCGCCCGCTTGGCCAATCGCCTGCAGCGGCGCTTGATGGCGCAGCAGAACCGCTCCTGGGAGTTCGATCTCGAAGAGGGCGTGCTCGACACCGCGCGCCTGCCGCGCGTCATCATCGATCCGCAGCAGCCTCTGTCCTTCAAGCACGAGAAGTACATGCAATTCCGCGATACCGTCGTCACGCTGCTCATCGACAATTCCGGTTCGATGCGCGGGCGGCCGATCACGGTTGCGGCGACTTGCGCCGATATTCTCGCTCGTACTTTGGAGCGCTGCGGCGTCAAGGTCGAGATATTGGGCTTCACCACGCGCGCGTGGAAGGGCGGACAATCGCGCGAAGCCTGGCTGCAAGCGGGCAAGCCGGCGCAGCCTGGCAGGCTGAACGATCTGCGCCATCTCATCTACAAGTCCGCCGACGCGCCCTGGCGGCGCGCACGCAAGAATCTCGGCCTGATGATGCGCGAGGGTCTGCTGAAGGAGAATATCGACGGCGAAGCGCTCGATTGGGCGCATCAGCGCCTGCTCGGCAGACCTGAGCAGCGCCGGATTTTGATGATGATTTCCGATGGCGCGCCGGTCGACGATTCGACGCTGTCGGTCAATTCCGGCAATTATCTCGAGCGGCACTTGCGCCATGTGATCGACGAGATCGAGAACCGCTCGCCGGTCGAGCTCATCGCCATCGGCATCGGCCATGACGTGACGCGCTACTATCGCCGCGCCGTGACGATCGTCGACGCCGAAGAGCTCGGCGGCGCCATGACCGAGAAGCTCGCCGAATTGTTCGACGAACACGCCGCTCTCGCGCCGCCGCCGCCTCGGAGCGGCGCGCCGCGCAAGAAGGCGCAGGCGGCGTAGCGGCACGGTATCTCCTAGCATCATGCCAGAAGCGCAAGGGCTTTGGAGGCGCTACAAGCGCTTTCCTTCTGCCTAAAAAACTGGCAAGAGCGTCGGCCTCGTCTGGTCGCGACAGATCGTTCGCCCGCGAGCGCGGCGGCGAGCCGCAAGCTCTCGCCCAAATCAAGCGAGCGATCGGATCATGCTGCAGGCCGCCACGTCGGAGAAGCGCGCCGCGCCCTGGCTGAGGCGCGAGATCGCGGCCGCGTTCTCGCTCGGCGCGCCTCTGATCGTCGCAAATCTCGCGACCAGCTTGATGACGACGACCGACGTGATGATGCTCGGCTGGCTGTCGCCCGAAGCGCTGGCCGCCGGCGCGCTCGGCTACAATCTTTACTTTCCGCTGCTTCTGTTCGGCATCGGCCTGACCAGCGCGGCCTCGCCGATCGTCGCGCGCATGGTCGGCGCCGATCCCGACGATCTGGCCGGACCGCGCCGCGCGACCCATCAGGCGTTTTTCAGCGCCGCCGCGCTCGCCCTGCCGATTTGGGCCGTGCTCTGGAACGCGCGGCCGATCCTCGCCGCCCTGGGCGAGCCGCCGACCCTTGCGGCTGAGGCAGGCGTTTATTTGCATGGTCTCGAATGGGCGCTTGGCCCGAACCTGCTCTTCTTCGCCCTGCGCTCCGTCTTCGCCGCCTTGAATCGGCCCGGGCCGACCTTATTCGCCGGCGTGCTCGCGGTGGCGGTCAACGCGCTGGGCAATTGGCTGCTGATTTTCGGCCATTTCGGCCTGCCGGCCTGGGGCGTGTTCGGCTCCGGCATGGCGACGTTCTTTTCGCAGTCTTTCATGTTCGCCGTGCTGGCGATCTACGCCTTTCTCGATCGGCGCCTCGCCCGCTACCGTTTGTTTGCGGGGCCCTGGCGGCTCGAAGCCGCCGCCTTCGCCGAACTTTGGCGGCTCGGCGCGCCGATCGGCGCGGCAATTGTCTTCGAAGTCTCGATCTTCTCGGCCTCGGTCCTCCTGATGGGCCTGATCGGCGCATCCGCGCTCGAAGCCCACGCCGCGGTGTTCCAGATCGGCTCGCTCGCCTTCATGATCCCGCTCGGAATCGCCCAAGCCGCGACCGTGCGCGTCGGCCACGCTTTCGGCGCCCGCGACGCCAAGGCCGCCTCGCGCTCCGGCTGGGTCGCTTTCGGCCTGGTCATGGGATGCATGGTCCTGACCGCTTCGATCATGTTGCTGTTCCCGCGGACGCTGATCTCAGCCTTCATCGACGGGAGCGATCCGGCCAACGCCGAAGCGGCGGCTTTGGCGCGGCAATTCCTGCGCGTCGCCGCCCTGTTTCAGCTTTTCGACGGCGCCCAGGCCGTCGCGGCCGGCATGCTGCGCGGCCTGCATGACGCGAGGGCGCCGATGTTGCTCGCTCTATTCGGCTATTGGGGCGTCGGCCTGCCGGTCGGCGCGGCGCTCGCTTTCCTGACCCCGCTCGCCGGGCTCGGCCTGTGGATCGGCCTCGCCTGCGGCTTGGCGACCGTGGCCGCGCTGCTGATCGGCCGCTGGCGCTTGAGGGAGCGGGCGGGGTTCTTCATGGAGGCGCTATGAGCTTGGTTGTCCGGGACGCGAGACGTATTAGAAAACATCGGAGAGCCGCAGCAAGGATACGTCAAAGCATTCGAAATGCCGCGCGTTCGCCGTGACGACGATAAGGTTATGGACCGCGGCTGTTGCGGCGATCGCAGCGTCTTCAAATCCCGGATGAACGCCTGCGCCGAGGGCGCGATCGAGAAACCGGCCAGTTTCGAGCGCGGCCGCAGCCGTCAACGGCAAAGTTCTTGAATCGTAAAGTTCGACAATCGCGCTCAGCCATTGAGCAAGAGCGGCGGCGCGACGAGTCGAGCCTTTTCGCTCGAGCTGCGATACACCAGCTTGAATTTCGGCCAGCGTGATCGTCGACAAGAATAGTTCGTCGCCATGGGCGCGCAGCCATGTCCGAAAAGCGACAATGTGGGCCGGCGGATCGCTTCGCGCCGCACGCGGCGCGAGCGCTGATATGGCGTTTGTGTCGAGCAAATAGCCGGACATCACTCTGGCGTGCGTTCCCTTACGATCCGGGCCGGTCGTCTTTCAGGCAAGTCTTGCGGGGAAAATTCTGGGACCGCCAAAAGTAGGTCCGCGAAGGACGGAACCTTGCTCTTGAGCTTCGACCATTCCGAGTAAGAAACGACGACGGCCGCCGGCCGGCCACGCTTAGTGATCATCGTCGGCTCACCTTGTTCGGCCGCCTCGACGATCGCCGAAAGGGTCGCCTTTGCGTCGCGAAGCTGCAATTCTTTCATCGCATATTCCGCATGTAACTACTGTAGTCAATGTAGTTACACAGTTGCGAACGTCAAGCTGTAAACATGAAACCGGTACCGATGAGAGTGATGCCGGACTCTCCAGGATGAGTTCTCCGCATTTTGCGTGATGGTCAATCTTGTTGGCGGTTGTTGAGGATCGGTCCTCGCTCAAAGCGGCGGACTCGCCTTCGCCTTTGCTGACGAAATTCGGCTGGTTTTCGTTGCGCTGGGTCCACAAGAGCGGATAAGTATATGACATGAAATACAAATTCAGTGTGGCCCCGATGATGGATTGGACAGACCGGCATTGCCGGTTCTTCCATCGCCTCCTGACGCGCCGGGCGCGGCTCTATACCGAGATGGTCACGGCCGACGCCGTCGTATTCGGGCCGCGCCGGCGCCTGCTCGGCTTCGACCCGTTCGAACATCCGCTCGCCTTGCAGCTTGGCGGGGCCGATCCGGCGCGGCTGGCGCAGGCGGCGGCGATCGGCGCCGATTTCGGCTATGACGAGATCAACCTCAATTGCGGGTGCCCGTCCGATCGGGTGCAGAGCGGCCGCATCGGCGCTTGCCTGATGCGCGAGCCTCATCTGGTCGGCGCGTGCGTCGCGGCGATGAAGGCGGCCGTGCGGATTCCTATCACAGTCAAATGCCGCATCGGCGTCGATGAGCAGGAGCCCCGCGAGGCGCTCTTCGCCTTCGTCGAGCAGGTCAAAGCGGCCGGCGCGGACGCCGTCATCGTCCATGCGCGCAAGGCTTGGCTCGAAGGTTTGAGCCCGAAGGAGAATCGTGACGTTCCGCCGCTCGATTATGCGCTCGTCGCCGAGGTCAAGCGCGCCCATCCCAACCTGCCGATCGCGATCAATGGCGGCGTCAAGAACCTGAATGCTGCTGCGGCGCTCCTCAACGACGTCGACGGCGTGATGATCGGCCGCGCCGCGTACCAGAATCCGGAAATGCTGATTGGCGTCGATCCGCTCCTCTTTGGCGAGGCCGCCCCGGTCGGCGACGCTGTCGAGGCGATCGAAGCGTACGTACCTTACACCGAGCGCGAGCTCGCCGCCGGCGCGCGCTTGCACGACATGACCCGCCACCTGCTCGGCTTGTTCGCCGGCCGTCCCGGCGCGCGCGCCTATCGCCGCCGCCTTGCCGAACTTGCGCCGAAGCGCGGCGCCGGCCTCGACGTCTTGCGCGCAGCCGTCGCCGAAATCTCCCGCGCGCCGACGTTCGAAGCGTCGCCCGAGCCGCTCGCCGCGCTTGCAGAATGAGCCTATAGCGGCCGTGCCGGCGGTCCGCTCATTTGGCGCCGTAAGTGAACCGCAAGCCGATCGGCGCGCCGTTCGGCGGTCGCGGGAAAGGCGCCGCTTTGCCGACCGCCTCGTAGGCGGCGAGGTCGAGCGCGTGCGATCCGCTCGACTGCACGATCGTCCGCTGAATCAGGCCGCCCATCGAGTCGACGCTAAACACGATGGTCCCCTCAAGCCGGCCGGCCGCCGATCGAGGGGATTGCGGGAAGTGAATGCGCGCCATGATCATCCCATAGATGATCGAAAGGTAGGTCGCCTTGGCTTTGCCGCCGGCGATCGGCGCTGGCTTGGCCAAGGCGCCGAAATCGATATCGGGAACGGAAGCGAAGGTCGGAAAGCGCGCAGCGTCCGTCGCGGCCCGCGTTTCAGGCTGAGGTTCTGTTTCGTCGCGCTGCTCGGCCTTGTTCGGCTTCTCCGGACTCGTTTCGCCGTCCGGCGCAGTCTCGGCGGCGCTTTCCGGCGCAGCGGACGCCTGCTTCTGCTCGGGCGCGTCCTCTTTCGCCGCCTCCTCGGCCTTCGTTGGTTCAGGCTTCGGGCTCGGCGGTTTGATCGCTTCGGGCGCCGGCGGCGATTTGGCCGGATCGTCCCTCGCTTCGGTCTCCTGCTTGTCGTTGTTGGCGAGGCGGGGCGCGTCGAAAGCAGGCTGCTCGTCCGGCGGCTTAGCCGCGGCCTGCGGCTCGGGCTTGGCCGGCGCCTCGGGCGGTTTTTGCTGAGGCTGCTCGACGACCACCTCGACCGGAATTTCCTGGATCTCGGCCGGCGCGGCGCTCCAGAGGAGGTCGTCCAGCAGAAACGGGCCGAGCAGGAGCGCATAGATGAGGCAGGCGCCGCCCAGCGCCACATATCGGCTCCGTTCGGTCGGGCGGATTGCGGGCCGGAGCAGGCGCTCCGCGGGATCCGCCCTGAAAACGCTGTCGGACGCCGTCATCTCTGAGATCGGTCGGGAACCGCCTTGAAAAGCTCAGCACCCTATACTTCGCCGCGGCGCTGGAGGCCAGACGGCGCGCCGCCGCTCCCTCGGGCGCGCAGTCCTGACGCTCGCGCTACGCAGATCGTTCAGGTTTGGGTTTGGGCTCCGCCCCGTCCCCGTCCTGGTCAGAGGGATGGTCCGGTTCGTCAGGCTTCTCGCCAGTCTGGCCGCCGCGCGATTCGTTCGGACCCTCCGAATCGCGGCGGGACGAGCGCTTTTCCTCGATCCTGCGCTTCAGGTCGTGCGACGCCTCCTTGAGAGCTTCGAACGTCCCGTCCTTGCTCGCCGATTGCGGCGCTTTGCGCCCGACGTCCTCCTCTGCGCCCATTTTGAACGTCCTAGCCTTTTGCGCCGCGCCCGGGCGGCCGAAGCAGGGCTCGATTGCGCGCGAAGCGGCGCCGGCGGAGGAAATCGGCGACGGCTTTGACAAGGCGCGAAATCCAGTTTGGACGAGGTTGCGGGGAGACGCGATCGGCGGCGTTCGCGCCGCCGTCCCTTGCCAGACTTCTGCTTGCAGCGTCGATCATGGATCGCTCCTAGCGCGCTCGACCCACAACGCGACGGCCGCCGGCCGGTTCCGAAAGGACGGCCTAGCCGCGTAAACGAGTGGGAGAGAAGCGCAATCCGAACTCAAATCGGCCAACCCCGGACACTTGTGCTGACGCGCCGGTATTGGTGTCGCTTGGCGTCCGGGGGCGAACGGCTCGCGGCTAGGGAAGCTCAAGGCGGGGTTCGCAGTCTGGGAGCGCTAGACGGCGGCTGAGCCGATGACGCGACGATAGCGGCGCTTGACGGGAAGGGATTGGGCGCTCGCCTGCCGCTTCGTTGGCCGTGACGAGAAGCCGGGAAAATCGCCACGTTCGCCCGTTCTCCCCTACGCCCGGCTGTCGCCCGCCAAGCTGTGGCGAACGGCCCGAACCGCGCCGGTGTTCCAGGCGAGTCGGCAGATGACGGTTTAAGGTTGCGGCTCCAGTCGCATAGGCCGAGGCGATCAGCAACGCCGTCTCCTTCGCTCCAGTCGAAGGCCCAGGTTTTCTCGGAGCAGCGAGATCGGGAGGCCCGCCTTCACGCGGAGCTCATTGCCTGGTGCCGCAAGAGGGATTCGAACCCCCGACCCCCTCATTACGAATGAGGTGCTCTACCAGCTGAGCTATTGCGGCGCTTCATTGGCGGCGAAGCGGTCCCTCATAGCCAGCGCCCTCGCCCTTGGCAAGATCGGCGCTCGCCGCGCGAACTTGCAGGCGAAGCGCCGCGATCTGGGTTAAAAGGATTGCGAAGCCGGCGAAACCAGGAGCCTAGAATGAACGGCAAGACGATCGTCGTCACCGGCGGATTCGGCGCGCTCGGCCGGGCGGTGGCGGAAGCAGCTTCCGAGCGGGGCGCCAAAGTCGCCGCGCTCGACGTCGCGGCGCAGCCGCCGCCCGGCTTCGCCGCCCGATTGAAGCCCGGCGCGCTCCTGCTTGGCGGCATCGATCTCGCCACCGCTGAAGGCGCGCGGAAAGCGATCGCCGAAGTGAAAGCCAAATTCGGCCGGCTCGACGCGCTGATCAATATCGCCGGCGGCTTCAAATGGGAGACGATCGAGGCGGGGGACGCTTCGACCTGGGACTTCCTCTTCGCGCTGAACCTCAAGACGGCGCTGAACGCGTCGCGCGCCGCGCTTCCCGAACTCCTCGCCAGCAGCGGTCATATCGTCAATATCGGCGCGCAAAACGCTCTCAAGGCAGCCGCCGGCATGGGCGCTTACGCGGCCGGCAAGGCGGCCGTGCACAAGCTCACCGAGAGCCTCGCCGAAGAGTTGAAAAATCGCGGCGTGACCGTCAACGCCGTGCTGCCGTCGATCATCGACACGCCCGCCAACCGCGCCGCCATGCCGAACGCGAATTTCGAACAATGGGTCAAGCCGGCCGATCTCGCCGCGGTGATCTTGTTCCTGGCCTCGGACGAAGCGAGGGCGGTCACCGGCGCGCTGATTCCAGTGACCGGCGGCGTTTGATTTCCCCGCTTTCACGGGGAGGATCAACGTCGCGCGGCGAAGAACGCGCGCAGCAACTCCCCCGCCTCGCTTGCGCGGATGCCGCTATAAACCTCGGGCGCGTGATGGCAGGTCGGTTGCGAGAAGAACCGGGGCCCATGCTCGACGGCGCCGCCCTTCTCGTCGTCCGCCGCATAGTACAAGCGCCTGATTCGGGCGAAGGAGATCGCCGCGGCGCACATCGCGCAAGGCTCGAGCGTCACGTAGAGGTCGCAGCCCGCAAGACGCTCCGAGCCCAACGCCGCGGCGGCGGCGCGGATCGCCAGCATCTCGGCATGCGCGGTCGGATCGCGGTCGGAGATCGTGCGATTGCCGGCGCTGGCGATGATCGCTCCATCGCCGACCATGGCCGCGCCGACGGGCACTTCACCCAACCTGGCCGCGGCGCGGGCCGCGTCGAACGCCGCGCCCATCGGGTCGGGTCGGTCGCTCGCCATGTCCGGCTCAGAACATCGTCTGCCGGCGCACCGCCTCGATCGCGGCGGCCCGCTGCTGCGGCGTCAATTGCTCGACGATCGCGTCGAGCTCTTTGTCTTTGATCCCTGCGGCTTCAGCAAGCATATTCCAGGCTGCCGCCTGGGCGAGGTCCCGCTTGACCCCGCGTCCCGTCGCGTAGAGATGGGCGAGGCGGTTTTGCGCGATGGGATTGTTCTGCGCCGCGGCCTTGCCGAACAGTTTGGCCGCGGCCGCTTCGTCGCGATCGACTCCCTCGCCATTGAACAGCATGATCGCATATTCGACTTCGCCGGCCACGATTCCGGCGTCGGCCGCCTTCTTGATCCAACCGGCGGCGTCGGCGGTGTCGAGCGGCGCGCCGCGGCCACTGCGCTCGAGCACGCCATAGGAATAGGCGGCGTCGCCGTCGCCGAGTTCAGCGGCCTTTTTGAAATAGTCGGCCGCCTTGGCGAAATCGGGTTTGCTTTCGCCGTCGCTTTCGATCGCCATCACGCCGAGATTGTAAAGCGCGCCGGCATGGCCCTGCGCCGCAGCCTCCTCGAACAGCTTCTGCGCCGTGGCTCGGTCCTTGGCCACGCCGCCCTCGCCGGTGAGCAGGAGCAGGCCGAGCGCAAAGCGCGCCTGCCTGTCGCCGAGATCGGCGGCAAGCCGATACCAGCGTTCCGCCTCGACGGCGCTGGGCTTGACGCCAGCGCCGGTGCGGTAAAGTTCGCCGATCAGGGTCATCGCCGGCGCGTCTTTAGGATTGAGGGACAGGGCCCTCATCGCCTCTTGCAGGGCGGTGACGTAATAGCCGCGTTGATAGGCGGCGAAGGCGTAATCTGGCCGCGGCCCGGAAGGCGGAGGTGGCCCGCCGGCCTGCGGCGGCAGCACGAAGCCGGTCGCGTCCTGAGCCGAAGCGATCGCGGGGAGGCAAACGGCTGCGGCCGCGAGCACGACAAGGCGCTTCAACATGCTCAATGCGCCTGCGGCGCCAATAAGGCGGCCTGCGCCTGGGCGAGCGCTTCGGCCGGCGCCTCCGCGCGCCAGATCGCCTCGCCAAGCGCGATGAAATCGGCGCCGGCGGCCGCGAGCGGCGCAATGTCGCCGAGTCGGGCGGCGAAACCGACGCAGGGCGGCTCGAAAATCTCCGCCCACCAAGCGATGCGCTCGACCGTCTGCTCCATCGGCGGAACGAAGCCGTCGCCGCGCGGCTCGCCGAACATGACGTAGTCGACGCCCTTCTCGCCCGCGACCATCGCGTCGTCGCGCGAGCGCAGCAATCCCGCCCCGACAATGCGCTCCGGCTTGAGGCTCTTCAGCGCATCGTCCAACGCCTCGCCCAGGCCATGGATATGCGCGCCGTCAGCGCCGGCGCGGGCGGCGAGACGCGCGTCGTTCTCGACGAGCAGGGCCGCCTCGGCGCGCGCGGCGGTCTCGACGAGACGGCTGACGATTTTCTCGGCGTCGCCCTCGGCCCCCGGCGCGAGGCGCGCAAGAACGCAGGCGACGTCGCCGGCCGAGAGGACGTCGGCGAGCAGCGCGGCGAATTCCGCGATGTCCGAACCCGCGAGCGGCGGCGTGAAAAGGTAGAGGCGATTGGTGTCGGTTTCGGTCATGGCGCCCGAACGTCGCTTTGCTAGGCGAGCAATGGGGCCAAAACGTGGGGCGTGCAAGGGCGGGCGCGGCGCGAAGCCCTTCAGGCGCTCGCCTTTGTGAACTGGCGCGGGCTTGCGATCGGGTCGGGAATCGGGAGCATGCCGGTCTGTCGAGCGTGTCCAGCGCGGGCTCGCGCGCCGGACCGAGCCGTTACGGAGCCTGAAATGCTGAAATTCTATTACAGCGGCGCGCCGAACCCGATGAAGGTCGCGCTGTTCCTCGAAGAGGCGGAATTGCCATGTCGCCCAGCATTTATATTTTTGCTTGGCGAGGCGCGTACACGATCCTCGACATGAACGTCTGGGGCTGGGCCCGCCTGCTGCCGAACGTGCTCGGCGAAGGCGCCGCCGATCAGTTCCCGAATCTCAAGCGGCTTGTCGACGAGATCAACGCCCGCCCCGCCTCGCAACGAGCGGCGGCGCTGCGGGAGGGGCACAAGTTCAAGACTGAAATGGATCAGGAAGCGCTCGACGCGATGTTCCCGCACTTGAAGGAGAAGCTCGCATAGTGCGACGGTCGGCGGCCGGCAATCGTCGGCTGGCGGCCATGAGCAGGCGCTCGGCGGCGGCCCGATTGCCGATTGCCTCCTCCCAACCGGCCGTACCGTTCATGCGGAGCGCTGAAACGCCTCGCGCAGCCGCGCGACTTGGCTCTCGATCGGGCTCGGCGCGATGTCGAAATCGCGTTCTTCGGCGAACAAGCAGCGATCGAGATGCATCACCCGCGCCTGCAGCCGCAGCGATTTTGCGCTGAGCTCGCGCAGGCGGGCGGGCAATTCGCCGAAGACGTCCGGCGGGCAGGCGATGTCCTGGCGGGTCAGGCGGACGCGATGTTTGTCGGTCGCGGCCTGGGCCAGGGTCATTTCGCCTTCATTGACGGCGCGCTGGAGCAAAAGCCACGAGGCGATCTGCATCAGCCGGGTGGTCAAGCGCATGCTCTCGGTCGCGTAAGCCAAGGCCGCAGGTCGGCGCAACTGGCGCGATTCCTCGCGGCCTGGTCCGTCGAGATAGGCCGCGGCCTCCTCGACCAGGGTCATCCCCTCCTTGAACAAAGCTTTGAAGGCGTGAGAGCCGGCGAGTTTTTGGATGAAGGAGACCGTGCCCGGCCTGACGACGGCGAATGTCGGGGGATCGAAAAAGCGAGCCATGACCGAAACTCTCGTCCTTGCTTTCGTCGTGGAGCCCTCTTGGCTCCGTGCGTCAGGGCGGAGGCAAAGTTAGCGCCGTTGCGCCGAATTTGCTCGTTTACTCTTTAGTAAGGTTAACGAAGCATTGAGAGAATTCAACGAATCAAAAGAAAAGCCGCCCGAAGGCGGCTTGGAGTTGAAAACGGGAGGCGTCGAACAGAGTGGACAGGAGCCACTCGAAGATCCTGAAGAACAGGATGAAACTATTCATAAAATGTAATTATTAATTT
>JAJPHH010000077.1 GCA_021325385.1 Alphaproteobacteria bacterium | reverse complement strand
TGCATCGGCGTCACCGAGACGGCGTTCTCCGCGATGGCGAGAAGGTCCGTGCCGGCTTCGAGGCTTCCCGTCTCATAGGCGAGCTTGATCCAATAATAGGGAAAATTGCGCTCGTCGACGCGGCGCACCGGCCGGAACGATCCCGGCAGCCGGCGGCCTTGCGTCGTCACCCGAATGCCGGTCACCGCTTCGGGCGGCGCATCGGGAAAATTGACATTGACGAAGCTGCCGGGCTCCCAGTCGCAGGTCAGCAGCCGTTCGAGAATCGCCGGCGCGAAGCGGCGGGCGGTCGCCCAATGGACCGGTCCGCCTATCGTGAAGACCTGGCTCAACGCGATCGAGCGAACGCCGAGCAGGGCGCCCTCCATCGCCGCCGCCGCCGTGCCGGAATAGGTGATGTCCTCGGCGAGATTGGCGCCGCGATTGACGCCGGAAAGAAGCACGGTCGGCTTCTCGCCCATGAATTCGTAGATGGCCAGCAGGGCGCAATCGGTCGGCGTGCCTTTGACCGCATAGTGACGGTCGTCGAGCTTGCGAGCGCGGATCGGCACGGTCATCGAGATCGAATGGGAGAAGCCAGACTTCTCCTCGTCCGGCGCGACGACCCAGACCTCGTCGGTGAATGCGCGCGCCAATTCTTCGAGCATTTTGAGGCCGGTCCCGTCGATCCCGTCGTCGTTGACGATCAGGATGCGGTGCTGGCTGAGCCGCGGCGGCGGCGCGAGTTCGGACATGTCCCACCGATTTCCGCGGCGCGCCCTTGCAGCGCGTCGCTTTGGATGAACATACTACAATCCTGTATGACAAAAGACGGCGAGGCAAGGAGCCGGCGATGCGAGAAGCATGGATTGTCGGCGCAGGGATGACGGCGTTCGGGCGCTTCCCGTCGCGGCCGCTGCGCGACCTCGCCGGCGAGGCGGCGCGCGCGGCGCTCGCCGACGCCGAGGCCGCGCCTGAGCGCGTCCAGGCGATCATTTTCGCCAACGCCACGCAGGGCGCGCTGGAGGGCCAGCACGGCATTCGCGGCCAGGCGGCGCTGGACGGCTTCGGCTTCGGCAATGCGCCGGTGATCAATGTCGAGAACGCCTGCGCCTCGGCCTCGACCGCTCTCCATCTCGCTCAGACCCTGGTCGCCTCGGGCGCCTATGATTGCGTGCTCGCGCTTGGCGCGGAGAAGATGGCGACGCCCGATCCGGCCGCGGCGATGGCCGCTTTCGAGGGAAGCTGGGACCTCTCCCGCCGGGCGGAGACGATCGCCAGCCTCGCCGCGATGGGGCGCGACGTGACGCCGCCGCCGGAAGCCGAAGCGGCCGCGCCACATAGCGTCTTCATGGACGTCTACGCCGCCTTCTGCCGCCATCACATGGCGAAATTCGGCACGACGCAGCGCCAGATGGCGGTCGTTAGCGCGAAAAACCATGCCCATTCGGTCGCAAATCCGCGCGCCCAATATCGCCGCCCCTTCACGATCGACGAGGTGCTCGCGGCGCGTCTCGTCGCCTGGCCGCTCACCTTGCCGATGTGCAGCCCGATCAGCGACGGCGCCGCCGCGGCCTTGGTTTGCGCTCAGCCGCTTGGCCAGGCGTCGCGCGCCGTCCGCATCCGCGCCAGCGTGCTGATGTCCGGCGAACGCCGCGATCCCGACCGGCTGGAGGATCATGTCGCCCGCAAGGCGGCGCGGCGCGCTCACGAGCTTGCCGGCCTCGGCCCGGAGGACGTCGACGTCGTCGAATGCCATGACGCGACGGCGTTCGGCGAAATCCTGCAAAGCGAGATGCTCGGCTTCTTTCCGCTCGGCGAAGGCGGCCCCGCGGCCGAACGCGGCGAAACGCGGATCGGCGGGCGCATTCCGTTCAATCCGTCCGGCGGCCTCGAATCGAAAGGCCATCCGATCGGCGCGACGGGTCTCGGCCAAGTCTTCGAGATTGTCAGCCAGTTGCGCGGCGAAGCGGGGGCGCGGCAGGTCGAGGGCGCGCGTATCGGGCTCGTCGAGAATGGCGGCGGCCTGCGCGGCGTCGAGGAAGCGGCCGTCGCCGTCACGCTGCTCGAACGCGCGTAAGGGCCGGCGATGAACCTGGCTGTGTTTCTCGAAGCGCCGGCGCGGAGCTTCCCCGACTGCGCGGCCGTCTCGGTCGGCGACGAGCTCCGCTATGATTACGCCGCCTATGGCTCGCTCGCGGCGCGGCTCGCCGGGGGCTTCGCGGCGCTGGGGCTCCGCCCCGGCGACCGCGTCATTCTCGCCATGGCCAACAACGCCGAATACTTGGCGACTCTTTTCGCGCTGTGGCGCGCTGGGTTGGTCGCCGTTCCGGTCAACGCCAAGCTGCATGCGCGCGAGATCGCCTTTATCGCCGCCGATTGCCGGGCCGGATTGTGCCTGGCGACGCCCGACCTCGCTCACGCGCTGGCCCAGGCGCTGGCGCCGGCGGTCCCGCTGATCGTTCTTGGCGAAGCGGACTGGCGCCGACTCGTCGGCGGCGAACCGGGCGCCGTCGCCGAGCGCGGCGGCGACGATCTCGCCTGGATCTTCTATACGAGCGGCACGACCGGCCGGCCCAAGGGCGCGATGCTCAGCCATCGCAATTTGATCAGCATGGCCGTCCTCTACCTCGCCGATATCGACGCGCTCGGTCCGGACGATTGCCACATCCATCTCGCCGCGCAGTCGCATGCGACCGGCCTGTTCGGCCTCTCGCATATCGCCAAGGCGACGCATCAAATCCTGCCGCCGGGCGGCGGCTTTTCGCCGGCCGAATTGGCCGATTTGCTACGGCTCTACCATCGCGCGACCTTCTTCGTCCCGCCGACGGGATTGCGGCGTATGCTGCGCGATCCGGCGTTCGCGCGCGCGCCGGTCGAGAACATCCGCACCGTGCTGCTCGGCGCGGCGCCGGTTTACGCCGCCGACCTCAAAGCCGGCTACGAGGCTTTGGGGCCGCGGCTGTGGAACGGCTATGGCCAGGGCGAAAGCCCGTGCACGATCGCCGCGATGCCGAAGCCGCTGCTTGCCGCCGCGATCGCCGCCGGCGACGAAGCGCGTATGGCCTCGGTCGGCCTTGCCCGCACCGGGATCGAGGTGGCCGTGGTCGACTCAGAGGACAGGCCGGCGCCGACAGACGCGATCGGCGAAGTCGTCGTGCGCGGCGACACGGTGATGGCTGGCTACTGGGGACGGCCGGAAGAATCCGCCGCGGCTTTGCGTGGCGGCTGGCTGCATACCGGCGATCTCGGCGCGATCGACGAGCGGGGATTCCTGACCCTTCTGGATCGCGCCAAGGACCTCGTGATTTCCGGCGGCGCCAATATCTATCCGCGCGAGATCGAGGACGTGCTGCTGGAGGACCCGGCCGTCGGCGAGGCGGCGGTGATCGGCGTGCCCGATCCGGAATGGGGCGAAAGCGTCCTCGCGCTGATCGTGCCGGCAGGCGGCGAGCCTGTCGATCTTAGCCGGCTTGAGGCGCTGTGCCTGCAACGCATCGCCCGGTTCAAGCGCCCCAAATATTGGCGCATCGTCCCCAGCCTGCCGAAGAACGGCGCCGGCAAAGTGCTCAAGCGCGAATTGCGCCAGACCTACGCCGCGGAATTCGCGGGCCGCTAGGCCAATCTGTTCTACAATATTGTCCTAACATCTTGTTGACAGCCTCTTCGGGCGGCGTCATCCTCGCGCTCAATCGGGGCGCCTGAAAGCGCCCTGCAAAAAAACGTTCGAATGGGAGGGAGGAGAGGTGGCCAAGCTCTACATTGACGGCGACAAATACGCCGAGCCGAGCGCTTCGGTCGTGGTCGACGCCTATCATGCGGCGATCAAGGACCT
>JAJPHH010000188.1 GCA_021325385.1 Alphaproteobacteria bacterium | reverse complement strand
CTCCTTCTCCTTCTCCTTCTCCTTCTCCTTCTCCTTCTCCTTCTCCTTCTCCTTCTCCTTCTCCTTCTCCTTCTCCTTCTCCTTCTCCTTCTCCTTCTCCTTCTCCTCCGCCTGCGTCAGTTTCAGCGCGACGTTCACCATCTGCAGAAACCCGACCAGGTCGCTGGTCGCAAAATCGATCGCCGGCGAGTCCTCGTCGCAACGGTCATGCGCCTCGCGATAATCCGTCTGATCGAGGCGCGGGCGGACCAGCACCGTCGTCATGCCGCGCTCGTGCGGCACGATCAGGTTGCGGGCGATGTCTTCGAACATCGCCGCGCTTCTGGGCTCGACATTGTACCGACGGAAGAAGGCGTCGTAGGCTGCGGGCGCCGGCTTCGGAATCATATTGGCCGCCATAATGTCGAAAGCATCTTCGAACAAGGCGGCGAGGCCGAGCTGCGCAGCGGTCCGCAAGGCGTGGTCGCGCGAGCCGTTGGTCAAGATCAGCTTGCGCCCGGGCAGCGCGGCGATTTCGGCGGCGAGCGGCGGATTGGGAGCGAGCGAGGAGCGATCGATTTCGTGCACGAACGCCAAAAACTCCTCGGGACTGACCTGGTGCTCGTCGATCAGGCCCCGCAAAGTCGTCCCGTAGCGATGGTAATAGTGCTTCTGCAGCGCCCGCGCCGAAATGCCGTCGAGACCGAACATCGTCATGACGAAAAGCGAAATGCGCTGGTCGATCATCGGCCAGAGATCGCTGTCAGGCGGATAGAGCGTATTGTCGAGGTCGAAAACCCAGGTCTCGACATGGCGGAACTTCGCGAGGATCGCCGAAGCCTTGTCGCCGCTAAGGGCCGTCGGGAAATGGGGAAAAGTTCTGTCCAAGAACGAGATGCTGAATGTTGGAGCTGACGGCCTTCGTCTTTGATCGTCAAGCTTGTGAACGCGACCCGAAAGCGAACGGGACCCAAGCCGCGCCCGGCCGCGCCGACCTTGAGCCTGTTTTGCAACACTTTGATGCAACTTACAAATGCGATGCGGCCGGAATGGGGCTTGGGCCGTCGCTTCGCTCAAGCGGCTGCCTGGCTTTCGTCTTGCGGCGGGCGCCCCAAGCCGGCCCGCCCCTTGCCCGCCTTTAGGAAGTCTTCAGCCGCGGCTTTCGGCATCGCCTGACCGAAAAGATAGCCTTGGCCGAAATTGCAGCCCTGATCCGACAGCCAATCGAGGCTCGACGGCGTTTCGATGCCTTCGGCCGTGGTCTGCAGACTGAGGCTCGAGCCGAGCTGGATAATCGCGTCGACCAGCTTGGTGCGTTCGCTGCCTTCCTTGAGCGACGAGATGTAGCTCCGGTCGATTTTGATCTTGTTGAAGCGCAACTCGCGCAGATGGTACAAGCTCGAATAGCCCGTGCCAAAATCGTCGAGCGCGATTTTCACGCCGACATTTTGCAGCGCGGTGAGCGCGGCCCGGGCCGCCCCCAAATCGTTGATCAACGCCGTCTCGGTCACTTCGACTTCGAGACGAGCGGGCGAAAAGCCGGTTTCAGACAGAATTTGCAGGATGCGCTCCGCCAATTGCTGATCTTGGACCTGCTGCGGCGAAATGTTCACCGCAAGCTGCAGGTGGGCGGGCCAGGCGCTCGCGTCGGAACAGGCTTGACGCAGCAGGCCGTAGAAGAGATCGGCGATCATCCCGGTCTCCTCGGCGACCGGAATGAACTTGTCGGGCGTGATCAGGCCGTCATTCGGATGCCGCCAGCGAGCGAGAACCTCAAAGCCGATGAGCTCCTTGCCCGGCAACGCCACGATCGGTTGGTAAAACGGAACAATCTCGCGACGCGTGATCGCTTGACGCAGATCGGCTTCGAGCTTTGCGCGCGCCTTGAGCGCAAGGCTCATCTCAGCTTGGAAGAAACACACGGCGCCGCGGCCTTCGCGTTTCGCCTGGTACATGGCGACGTCGGCCGCGTGCAGCAGCATCTCCGGGTCGGACGCTGCGTCTGTAGCGAGCGCGATGCCGATCGTCGCGCCGACATCGACTTGCCCTTGATTCCACGGAATCGGCTGGCGGATGGCGGCGATCATCTGCTCCGCCAGCCGGATCAACCGGTCGCGATCCGCCTCATATGGAACGAAGGCGGCAAATTCGTCGCCGCCGAGGCGAGCGACGACCCCGTCGGGCGTCAGCGCCCGCCGGAGGCGCTCGGCGATCGCGCAGAGCACGGCGTTGCCGGCGGCGTGGCCATGGACGTCGTTAACCGGCTTGAACCGGTCGAGGTCGATGAGCATCACGGCGAAATGAAAGTTAGGGTCGCGGCAAGCGAGCGCCTTTTCGACTGTCTCGTGAAACAACCGACGATTGGCGAGGCCGGTCAGCGCGTCATGGCGCGCCATCGAGGCGGCGTAAGTTTCCGCCTCGATGCGGGCCTGCATTGCTTTGTGCAGAAGCAGCGATTTGCGCACCGAGGCGACGAAGACGCCCCCGCCCATGCAGACGCTGAGCATCACGAAATTCAGGAGATGACGCTGGACGGCGAATTGGCTCGCCGCTGCAAAGAGGCCGAGGCGGTCGCCGATGATCCAAAAGCAAACGCCGACGACGATCAGACTTAAAAACTCGTAGAGCTCGCGCGTCCGCCAGGAATCCCGCTTCGCATCGGACGACAAGCGCATGAACGGCCCCTTTTTATTTCATTCGCCAGCTAAAAGGCGCGCCGTTAAAGAACCATGGAAAGATCCGATCGAATCGGCGCGCCTGAACGGCGCTTTGGCAAAAGGCGAACGAGCGTTAATCGCGCCTGACCGCGACCCGCCGACGGTAAGCGTCGGTCGCGCTGGTTGGGGGGCCCGGAAAGGAATGGTGCCCCTGGCCGGAATCGAACCAGCACTCCTTGCGGAACTCGATTTTGAGTCGAGCGCGTCTACCAGTTCCGCCACAGGGGCTAAGCCAAAAGAGGCTAGGCCGCGCCCTATATCGCGAGCGAGCGACGAGGGTCAACGCCTTGTTATGGCTCATTCGAGTTTTCGCGCGCGCGGGACCGCCACGGGCGTGGACAGGGGAGCGCCGGTCCTCTATCAGGTCGCCGACAAGGCCCGATCAAGGGATTCGATGTTCAAACGCCTCTATCACTGGGTCTTGTCGCTTTCGGAGAGTCGGCACGCGTCAGTCGCGCTCGCGGCGGTCGCCTTCGCCGAAAGCTCCTTTTTTCCGATCCCGCCCGACGTCATTTTGGTGCCGATGTCGCTCGCCCAACCGCAGCGCGCTTGGCGCTACGCCCTCATCTGCACCGTCGCCTCCGTGGCGGGCGGCGTCGTCGGCTATGCTATTGGCGCGCTGCTCTTCGACACGATCGGCCAATGGTTGATCCAGGCCTATGGCTATGGCCATCGCCTCGCCGAGTTGAAAGATCTTTACGCGCGATGGGGCGCGCTCGTCATCGTCGTCAAGGGGCTGACGCCGATCCCTTATAAGTTGGTGACGATCGTCTCCGGCCTGCTCGGCTATAATTTCGCGGCCTTCGTCCTGCTCTCCCTGCTGACCCGGGGCGCGCGGTTTTTCATTCTGGCCGGCGCGCTCAATCTTTTCGGCGATCCGCTGCGATTGGCTCTGGAGCGCCATTTCACTTTGTTCATGGGGATCATCGCGGCCACGATCGTGGCCGGCTTCGTGATCGCAGCGCGAGTATTTTAAATGGCCAAGGCTGGCGCGCTCCTCGCCAATCCGCGATTCACCATCGCCGCAATCATCTTCGTTGTCGCCGCCGCGACGATCGCCGGCGCTTGGATATTCCAGGCCTTTGGCTATCAGCCCTGCGAACTCTGCCTCAAGCAGCGCTACGCCTATTATGGCGGTGTCCCGCTCGCCGCGCTGCTGGCTTACGCCTCGACCGGCCGCGCCCGCGGCATTGTTTTCGCCGGGATGATCGGCCTCGCCCTGATCTTCGCCGCCAACGCCGCGCTCGGGGCGTATCATGCAGGCGTCGAATGGCGCTTCTGGCCAGGACCTTCAGGCTGCACCGGCGTTATTGCCGGGCCGCAAAACGCCGCCGATTTGATGAAAACCCTGCAGCACGCCAAGGTCGTCGCCTGCGACGAGGTTCAATTGCGGATCCTCGGCCTGTCGCTCGCCGGCTGGAACGCGCTGATCTCGGCCGCGCTCGCCGCCCTCGCCATCCGCGGGGCGATGGCGAAGGAGTGATCTCTGATCTTACGGCGCCGGCGCTTTGCCAAGGGCCAGGCCGTTCACCTTGATCGCGCCGTCGGCGCCGTATTCGGCGACCCATGTCAGCGATCCGTCCGGGTCGGACTTGCCGAGACCTTTGGCCAGAGTGAGAGCGGCGATGAGTTGCGGCGTAGCGATTTGCTGGCCGGCGCCTTTGATTGCGTCGATCGTCTTGTCGAAATTACGCGCTTTAAGCGTTACTTTGCCCGTCGGACGGGCGCCGAACACCTGGAATGAACCCTCGACCGAAAGGTCGAGCCGCGGAGCGGCGATGTGCGAAGGCAGAATCGTGAACACGATCGGCCCGCCCCCTGTCAGCTGAGCCGGAATCTTGGCGCGATCCGCGTCCGAGACCACCGGTCCCTCGCCGGCCAAATGGATGTCGTTGATCGCTTCCTGGGCGGCCGCGGCATAATCGTAGCCGCCATATTTGACGTTGATGTCGATTGAGGTCGGGACAAGGTCGCTCAAGCCGGCAGGGATGACGCCTGGCGGCGGCGTGATCGCGCCGGCGGCGAAATGGACCTCCGCGTCGCCTTTCGAGGGAAATCTCTCCGCGCCGAAGCGCCCCTTGAGATCGCCGAGCTTGACGGAGCCTTGGGCGCTGTCGACCTCGACGCTTTGCACGGCGAAACTCTCTTCGAGCTTGTCGGCGAGCGGAATTAAAGCGCGCAATTTCGTCTTGAGCGCCTCTTCATCGTTCGCCAGCGCGGCCCGGTTCGGATGCGCGACGAAAAACGCCCAGAGATCGAGCAATTCGCGCATTCTCAAATTATCGAGCGTCACGCCCGAGGCCAGGCCGCCGATCTTGATCGTGATCGGCGCCGGCTGCGCCGCCTGATCCTGCTTCTTCGGCGTCACGAATATGGTCATCTGACCGGCTTCCTGGCGCCACGCGCCGGAAAAACCGCCGCCCGGCGCTGCCGCGCCGGTCATCGCCGCATGCGTGGGCGCGATGCTGATCGTCTCGTCGACCTGCGGCGTATGGGCCTGAACATCCGCCTTGTCCATCGTCTGCTCGGCGTTGCGGAAGCCGTAAATCGCCGGATCAAACACGCCGCCGAACTTATAGCCGTCGACATGGATGGAAGAGACGCCGTCTTTGAAATGGAACGCAATCGGCGGATAGTCCACGCGGGTTATCCGCCAAGCGCCATCGCTCTGCTCGATCAGGTCGGCCTTCACCGGCGGAGCGTCGACGCTGATCCCTTCCGCGGCGAGCGGCGCGACCAATTTCACGAGGTCTAGCGAAACCGCATAGTGATCGCCTTCGACGGCGATAGTCGCGGCGTCCTTGCCGAGATATTGCGCGAAAACGCCGCCGAGCTTCTGGGCGCCTTGCGCCGACGGCGCGACGTCGGCGGCGAGAGCTGCGAGCGGAATTGCGCAAACCGTAGCCGCGCCGATCAAAGTACAGCGCAGTCCCGGCGCGCCGAAGCGACTGAAATGCGGCATCACACCTCTCCCAGGCGACAATCCGCCGGATGATGTCGCGACTTCGCGACGCTCCGATCCAGATTAGCGCATCAGAGGCGCGAACCAATAGGGAAGAGGGCCAAAAAGAAGCCGCCAGGCGTGGCGGACTTCTCTTCGCGACCCGCCGCCAAGCCGGCGGCGCCTTTCACATCGCCGGCAAGGCCGCCGTGGTTGACGGATGGGGGAGTTGAGCGCGAGCGACGCCCGCTTTCACGGCGGCCTGCACCTTTTCGAAAGCCCGGACCTCGATCTGACGCACCCGCTCGCGCGAGACGCCAAACTCGGCTGAAAGCTCTTCCAGCGTCACCGGTTCATCTGCAAGGCGGCGCGCCTCGAAAATGCGCCGCTCGCGCGGATTGAGCACCGACAGCGCGCCTCTCAACGCGCCGAGCCGGGTGTCGTTTTCCTCGCGTTCGGCGAGCGCCGATTCTTGATCGGCGCGGTCGTCGGCGAGCCAATCCTGCCACTCGCCTTCGCCCTCTTCGCGCAGCGGCGCATTGAGCGAGGCGTCGCCGCCAAGGCGACGATTCATGTCGACCACGTCCTGTTCAGGCACGCCGAGCCGATGGGCGATCTGTTTGACCTGGTCCGGCTTGAGGTCGCCTTCGTCGAGCGCCGAAATGCGGCTCTTGGCCTTGCGCAGATTGAAGAAGAGCTTCTTCTGGCTGGCTGTGGTGCCCATTTTGACGAGCGACCACGAGCGCAAGATATATTCTTGAATTGAGGCGCGGATCCACCACATTGCGTATGTGGCGAGGCGAAAGCCTTTGTCGGGCTCGAAGCGCTTGACGGCTTGCATCAGGCCGACATTGCCCTCGGAGATCACCTCGCCAATCGGCAAGCCGTAGCCGCGATAACCCATCGCGATCTTGGCGACGAGGCGGAGATGCGACGTCACGAGCTTATGAGCGGCGTCTCGGTCGCCATGCTCGCGCCAGCGTTTGGCGAGAATATATTCGTCCTGCGGCTCCAGCATCGGGAACCGCTTGATTTCGGACAGGTAACGTGAAAGGCCGGATTCGCTGGAGATGACGGGTAAGGCGGCAGCCATAATTCCTCCTTCGGAGCTCCCCCTCAAAAGGCGTGCTCCGGCGGCCGCGAGGGCGCGCCGCAGTGCAACATATAGGCGTTTGCGACAATGGCTGAAAGAGGGCCATGCCGCTGTGGCAAAACGCACAGACCGCGCAGTCGTTTCATCGCCGCGCCGGCGACTTCACGCGCTTCTCGCTTTTAACGCATTGATAAGCTTATCGAAGTCGCCCCGAGGCGGACTTTCGAAAGAGAGCGTTTCGCCGGTGATCGGGTGGACGAAGCCGAGAATGGCTGCGTGCAACGCCTGCCTGGCCAGCTGAGCGAGCGCGGCTCGCGCCGCCTCAGGCAGTTGGGCAGCCTTGCTTTTAAAACCCGCTCCATAGACCGAATCGCCGAGGAGCGGATGGCCGATATGGGCGAGGTGCACGCGAATCTGGTGCGTGCGCCCCGTCTCCAGACGGCAGGCGACGAGGCTCGCCGGACCGAGTTCCTGCTCCAGCCGCCAATGAGTCACGGCGCGCCGGCCACGCTCCCCGCCGGCGACAGCCATTTTCTCGCGCTGTCGCGGATGGCGCGCGATCGGCGCGTCGATCGTTCCCATTTTCCGGCCCATCTTGCCCCAGACCAGGGCCAAGTATTCGCGGACGAGCGAGCCGCTGCGGCCGTGATCGGCGAAGAGTTCAGCAAGGCCCTGATGCGCAGCGTCGGTCTTGGCGACGACCAATAGGCCGGACGTGTCCTTGTCGAGCCGGTGGACGATGCCCGGCCTTTTGACGCCGCCGACGCCCGACAGGCTGTCGCCGCAATGGGCGATCAGCGCGTGAACCAAAGTGCCTTCGGCATGGCCGGCTGCGGGATGGACGACGAGCCCAGCCGGCTTGTCCACGACGAGCAGGTGTTCGTCCTCGAAAACAATATCGAGCTTGATGTCCTCGCCCTGAAGCTGCGATGGCTCGGGCGCAGGGACCGAGAGGGCGATGCGATCGCCCGCCGCGACCTTCGCCGCCGGATCGCGGGCCGGGACGCTGTTCACGGCGACGTCGCCGGCCTCGATCAGCGCCTTCAGTCGGGTGCGCGAGAGCGCCAAGCCCGCAGCCGCGGCCATGCGGCTAAGATAGCGGTCGAGCCGCTCGTGCGCGGCGTCCGCTGCGACGACAAAAGACGTCGCCCCGCTCGGCTGGACGCCGGCCGGACGAGCGACAGAAACGGGTCGCTTGGCCGCAATCATATCGTCCGGACCTCGCCAACCTGCAGCGACTCTCGCCTTACGCGTCAATGAGCCAAGCAATCCAGTCGTAGGGCGCGCCTTTCCGAAAGGCTGCTTCATCGCTTCGCTTCTTGCAAAGCCTCCTTCGCGCCTTGTCTCGCTTAGCGCCGCCGACGTTCGCGTTGCCGCGGCGCTTGCGCCTTGGCCGGCGGCGAGGCCAGCGGGCCGAGCGCGGCGACGATGTCGGCTTCGCTCGGCCGTTCGCCGGGCGCGCGTTCATCGAGCGCGCGGCGCATCGCCGCGAGGTGCTCGGATGTCGTGCCGCAGCAACCGCCGACGATGCGCGCGCCGGAATCGATCGCGAGACGAGCGTAGCTCGCCATCAAAGCCGGCGTGCCGGAATAATGGACATGCGCGCCGCGCCATTGCGGGATGCCGGCATTGGCCTTGGCGATGACGGTCGCGCCGCGTCGACCTTCCGTCATCTCCAGGATCGAGACGAGCAGATCGGACGCGCCGACGCCGCAATTGGCGCCGAAAGCCAGAGGCGGCGGCGAGAAACTCTCCGTCAGCGCGGCGAACGAGACTGGCGCAAGGCCCATCATCGTCTTGCCCGCGCTATCGAAACTCGCGGTCACCGTGTAAGTCATGTCGAGCGCTGCGGCCGCCTTCGCCGCCGCGCGCATCTCATCGGGCGCCGACATGGTTTCGATCCAGACGACGTCGGCGCCGCCAGCTTTGAGGCCCTCGATTTGCTCGGCGAAAACTTCGGCCGCCTCGTCTTCGCCCAGCGGCCGAGCGGCGCCAGCAAATCGCCTGTCGGCCCGACCGAGCCTGCGACCGCGACAGCGCGGCCGGCGCGATCGGCCGCTTCACGCGCGATCTCGGCGGCGCGGCGATTGAGTTCGCCGACGCGGCCGTCGAGACCATGCAGCGCGAGCCGACGACGATTGCCGCCGAAACTGTTGGTCAGGATAATGTCCGCGCCAGCGTCGACAAAGCTTCGATGCAGCGACAAGATCTTGTCGCGATGCGTCTCGCTCCACAATTCGGGGCTCTCCCCGGACGCGAGGCCCATGGCGAAAAGGTTGGTGCCGGTCGCGCCGTCGGCGAGGAGGGGGCGGCCTGTCGCGAGCAGGGATTCGAACATGACGGCCCCCTGATTTGTGATTTTGCGCGGATTTGCGGCGCGCGCTTGCTGAGCGAGCTCAAGGAGCGAGCGATTTAAGGAGCGGTTGCGCCGAATGCAAGCCTGGCGCGTTTGCGCGCAATTCCGTTCAAGACGCCTCGCCGGCGGCGCGCTAAGCTTGCGCCATGCAATGCCTCACCCAGGCTGATCTGATCGCGACCGCCGAGCACGACCGGCGCGATCGCGCCGCCTTTTGGCGCAATCCGCGCTATGACGGGCTCGAATGCCTTTCGGCGACCTTCTTCACGCATCGATTTCCGCAGCACACCCACGACACTTACGTGATCGGCGTCGTCAACGCCGGTTGCAACGCCTATCGCCAGGACGGGGTGAAGATTTATGCCTGCGCGGGCGACATCTGCGTGATCAATCCGGGCGTGGTCCATGACGGCGGCGCTTTCGATCGCGGCTTTTCCTACCGCATGACCTATCCGTCGGTCGCGCTGATCAAGGAGCTGGCGGAGGATGTGACGGGCCGGCCGGCCTATAGCGCGCCGAGCTTCAAGGCGCCGATCATGCGCGACGACGAAGTGGTCGCGCTCTTTCGCTCCGCCCACGAGCGGATGGAGGCGGGCGACGAGGCGGTCGGAGCGGACGAGAGCCTCATCGCCGCCTATGGCCTGATGCTTTTGCGCTACGCCGATCTCGATTCGCCGCGCTTCAACGGCCGCGAACCGAAACGGATAGAGCGGGTGCGGGCTTTTCTTGAAGAAAATTTCAGCGAGGCGATCGACCTCGAGCGGCTGGCCGAGATCGCCGGCCTGTCGCGCTTTCAATTGCTGCGCGCCTTCCGCCGCGAGACCGGCATGACGCCGCATACTTATCTGATTGACCGCCGGGTCCGGGCGGCGCGGCGCCTTTTGGCGCGTGGCGAGAGCGTCGCCGACGCCGCTTTGGCCTGCGGCTTTTCCGACCAGAGTCACCTTACCCGCATTTTCAAGGCGCATGCCGGCCTGACGCCCGGTCGCTACCGCGAGGCGCGCAATTTCATGCAAGACGGCGCCGCCGGGTTTTAGCAAGTTGACGCGGATGTCATTCCCGCGAAAGCGGGTATCCAGCGCGGTCTATCCGGCAAGCGCGGCGCGTCCTGGATTCTCGCTTTCGCGAGAATGACAGCCAGGCGGATAGTACGAAGCGGGGCGGCATGCGCAAGGACGTGGCGGACGGGGTTCGGGACATTCTGCCGGCGATGATCGCCGGCGCGCCAATCGCGCTCCTCTATGGCGCGCTGGCGGTCGGGAAAGGCATGACGCCAGTCGAGACGAGCCTCTCGTCGCTTCTGATCTTCGCCGGCGGCGCGCAATTCGCCGCTTTGGAGCTCTGGCGCAGCCCGCCGCCGGTCCTTGCGCTCGCTTTCTCGACGCTGCTCATCAATGCGCGCCATATCCTGATGGGCGCATCGCTCAAGCCGAAGCTCGGACAATTCTCGCCGTTGCAACGCATGTTCGGCGTCTTCTTCATGGCCGACGAGAACTGGGCGATGTCGGAGCGCCGCGCGGCGGCGCGCGCGCTGACGCCGGTCTACTATCTCGCGATGGGCGTCGTCTTCTGGGCCAATTGGGGCCTCTGGACGACGCTTGGCGCGATCGGCGGCGCTTTTCTGGGCGACCCGAGACGGATCGGCGCGGATTTCGCCTTCACGGCGCTGTTTGTCGGCCTGGTCGCCGGCTTCTGGAAAGGACGTTCGACGGCGGTCACCGTCGCTGCAAGCGCGATCGCCTCCGCGGCTGCGTACCGCGCTTTCGGACCGCCTTGGCATGTCGCCGCCGGCGCGCTGTGCGGCGTCGGCGCGGCCTCTCTTTACGCGATGCGAGGGAAAGGATGACCGGAGCGTTCACGGTCGAGCCCTCGACGCTGATCGCGATCGTCGCGATGGCGCTGACGACCTATGCGACGCGAGTCGCCGGCTTGTTCGTACATTGGCGCCACGCGCCGGGCCCTGCGGCACGAGCCGCGCTCGACGCGATTCCGCCGGCCGTTTTGATCGCCGTCGTCGCCCCGATGATGCTCGCGACAGGATGGCCCGAGACGATCGCAACCGCGCTGACGGCGCTCGCCGCGACGCGCTTGTCGCTCGTCGCCACGGTGGCGTTCGGCGCGGCCTGCGTCGTGGCGCTGCGGCTGGCGCTTGGCGGATAGAGCGGCGAGACGGACGATGTATTTTCGACACTCATCGGAAATCTGGCGCGACCATCCCGCCCTTGTCCCTGGCGTGATCTTCGCCGCGGCGATCAAAAAGGACGCTTCCGTCGATGCGCAAATCGCAAAATATTCGGCGATAGCCGAATCGCGTCTTGTTCGGACGTCCGAGGGCGAGTTCCCGGAAATCCAGGCTTGGCGACGCGCTTTTTCCAAGATGGGGTTGAAGCCGACCCAATATCGCTGCGCGTCGGAAGCATTGCTGCGGCGTTTTCGCAAAGAGACGGCGCTGCCGAGAATCCATCCGCTCATCGATTTGTGCAACGCGATCTCGCTCCCCTTCGCCATTCCCGTCGCGGTATTCGACGTCGCCAAGATCGCCAACGGCCTGACGGTTCGCCACGCGACTGGCTTGGAGGCTTATCTTGCCTTTTCCGGCGACGAGGAGAGGCCTGACCCCGGCGAGGTCGTCTTCGCCGACGAAGCCGGACGGGCGCATGCTCGCCGCTGGACCAATCGCCAGAGCGCCTTTTCCGCTGTGGGCGACGAAACCGCCGCCGTCTTGATCGTCGCCGAGGCGATGCATGAATCCGCCGAGGCCGATATCGGCAAGCTGGCAGCCGCTCTCACGGCCGAGCTTCACGCGATCTGGTCGAGCCCGGCGCGGAGCGCGACGCCCACCTCCGCGCAGCCGCAATTCGATTTTTGAAAGCAAGCGGCGCCGATGACGGCCGCATTCTTGATCACCTCGCTGGTCGTCGTCGCCTCGCCGGGCGCCGGCGTTCTTTACACGCTGGCGGCGGGCCTTTCTCGCGGTTGGCGGGCGAGCTTCGTAGCGGCGTTCGGCTGCACGCTCGGCATCGTCCCGCATATGGCGGCGGCGATTCTCGGGCTGGCGGCGCTGCTGCACGAGAGCGCGCTGGCTTTTCAGGCGGTCAAATATTTTGGCGTCGTTTATTTGCTCTTCATGGCGTGGAGCGCTTGGCGCGAAGGCGGCGCGCTTCAGGTCGAAAAGGAGGTCGGCGTCCGCTCCTCTTTTCAGGTCACGCTGACCGCGATAGCGGTCAACATCCTTAATCCGAAACTGTCGATTTTCTTCCTCGCTTTTTTACCGCAATTCGTCAGCGCCGAGGACGCGCATCCGGTGTCGCACATTCTGGAGCTCAGCGCCGTGTTCATGCTGCTGACCTTCGTCGTCTTCTCGCTCTACGGATTGTCCGCCGCCGCGATCCGCAAGCGCGTCTTGTCGCGACCGCGCGTCTCGACCTGGCTTCGACGCAGCTTCGCCGCGGCTTTCCTCGCATTGGGCGCGGGTTTGGCCTTGTCAGAGCGGTGAGCGTCTGTCGCCCTGGCGGCGGGTTGTCTTTAAAAGGGAAACAGTCGGTTTCCGTTTTCATTTTTTCCGCATTTGGCGGCGAGCCAAGCCGAGACGTCGACGCCCTCGACATAAAAGCCGGTTAGATCGAGATGCTTCGCATTGGCGACGTTGCGGCGTGCGTAGAGGATTGTCGCTTTCGGGCCCGTGTTCCAGGTTCCGTCCGGATTTAGGCTCCACTGGCTGCAATCGATCGCGTCGTAGATTTCCTGGTCCTGCGCGGCGGCGCCGGAGGTTGCGGCTGCGCCGCAAATGACCGCCAACGCCAAAAACGCCCCGCCGCGCCTCTTCATGCCAGCATTCCCCATCTGCATCAGCAGGCACCTTAAAGAGCGCGTCGTCCGACGGCAACGCGGCGAAGCGTTGGCCGCTCCGCGCCGCCGGGCGCGGCAGGGCGCAAATTGCTGCGCAATATGGGATCTGTGCTGCGCAGCAAAAAACGCGTTCAGCGCGGCGCGGCGCGGGGTTTCTCGACGGTCGGGGAGCGGCGGGATACCGTGGGAGCCTGGCGGCGGATTCCGACGGGAGCAAACATGGCTGACATCGCAGGCGAGTCTCTGCCGAATCTCGCGGCGCAAGCGCTCGGCGATCTGGCCAGGGTATTCGACCGCGTCGCGCCGAACGCAGCCGAGGCGCTGATCGAAGCGATCGTCGCGGCTAAGCGCATCGCCATTTACGGCGCCGGGCGGGAAGGCCTGCAAATGGACGGATTCGCCATGCGGCTCTTCCATCTGGGCCGTGACGTCCACGTGGTCGGCGACATGACGACGCCTCCGATTGGCCCGGGCGATCTCTTGATCGTCTCGGCCGGCCCCGGCGCCTCCAATATCGGCGACGTCCTGATCAGCGTCGCCAAGCAGGCGGGCGCGAAAATCGCAGTCGTCACCGCTCAGCCCGGCGGTCGAACGCCGGCTCCGGCGGACGTCGTTTTCCATATTCCCGCCCAGACCATGGCGGACGATCGTGTCGGAGGCGCCTCGATCCTGCCGATGGGCTCCCTATTTGAAACCGCGCAGATGATCTTGTTCGAGATGGTCATTCTGAGATTGCGCGCTCGGCTCGGCGAGACGGCGGAGTCGATGCGAGCTCGGCACACCAATCTCGAATAAGCCTAAAAGCGCACGGACGTTGCGCGAATTCGCCGATTGCTGTGCAAAAAATGCGGGGCGATAATCCGCCTCAATCCAAACAGTGAGGAAAACCCATGATCAATTACGGGCATTATATCGGCGGCAAGCGCGTGGCTGGGACGTCGGGCCGCGAGGGCGACGTTTTCCAACCCATGGACGGGACGGTGCGCGCCAGGGTCGCATTCGCCTCCAAGGCGGAAGTCCGCGCCGCGGTCGAAAACGCCAAACTGGCGCAGCCGGGTTGGGCCGCGATGAATCCGCAGCGCCGCGCCCGCGTTTTGATGAAATTCCTCGACCTGATCGCCCAGAACAACGACGAGCTCGCCGATATTCTCGCCAGAGAGCACGGCAAGACGATCGCGGACGCCCGCGGCGACATCCAGCGCGGCGCCGAGGTGGTCGAGTTCGCGATCGGTGCGCCGCATCTCATGAAAGGCGAATTCACCGACAATGCCGGACCGGGAATCGACACCTATTCCATGCGCCAGCCGCTTGGCGTCGTGGCCGGCATCACGCCGTTCAATTTTCCGGCGATGATTCCGCTGTGGAAGGCGGGGCCGGCCCTCGCCTGCGGCAATGCTTTTCTCCTGAAGCCTTCCGAGCGCGATCCCGGCGTGCCGCTCCGGCTCGCGGAATTGTTCGTCGAGGCGGGCGGGCCGCCTGGCGTGTTCAACGTGATCAATGGCGAGAAGGAGGCGGTCGACGCCATCCTTGACGATCCCGACATCAAGGCCGTCGGCTTTGTCGGCTCGACCCCGATCGCGGAATACATCTATGCGCGCGGCTGCGCGCAAGGAAAGCGCGTTCAGTGCTTCGGCGGCGCCAAGAACCACATGGTCGTGATGCCCGACGCCGATATGGACCAGGCCGTCGACGCGCTGATCGGCGCGGGCTATGGCTCGGCCGGCGAGCGCTGCATGGCGATCTCCGTCGCCGTGCCGGTCGGCCAGCGCACGGCGGACGAACTCGTCAAACGTCTTATTCCGCGCGTGGAATCGCTGAAGATCGGCCCATCGACGGACGCTTCGGCCGATTACGGCCCGCTGGTGACCAAGGCTCATCTCGAGAAGGTCAAGAACTACGTCGAGATCGGCGTGAAGGAAGGGGCCAAGCTGGCTGTCGACGGCCGCGGCTTCAAGATGCAGGGCTACGAGAACGGCTTCTATCTGGGCGGCTGCCTCTTCGACCATGTCACCCGCGACATGCGCATCTATAAGGAGGAGATTTTCGGGCCGGTTCTGTCGGTGGCGCGCGCCGGCTCCTATGACGAGGCGCTGGCCTTCTGCAACGAGCACGAATACGGCAACGGCGTCGCGATCTTCACCCGCGACGGCGACGCGGCGCGCGACTTCGCCTCGAAAGTGCAGGTCGGCATGGTCGGAATCAACGTGCCGATCCCGGTGCCGATCGCCTACTACACGTTCGGCGGCTGGAAGCGCTCCGG
>JAJPHH010000008.1 GCA_021325385.1 Alphaproteobacteria bacterium | reverse complement strand
GCTGCGCCTCACTCGCCATGCGCCCAAGCTCGGCGATATAACAGGCCGCGACACCGCAATCGCCGCGAAAGGCCATTTCCTTCACACGCTCTTTCGCGGGAATGACAATGAGGTTTGTTTGGCGCATACCGACCGCCCAGGCCCTGACGGATTTAATGCCCAGTCCTTCGCCCCTCGACCCCCGCCTCACCCCCGCCCGTCCCGATCTCGCCGCCGCCTCGCTCCGCGGCAAGGTCGCGGCGGCGCGCTTCGTCGAGGGCCGGCGCCGGCGCGTCGTCGAGCCGATCGCGTCGCTGCGCCGCGCGCCGGCTCATGACGCGCCGCTCGAGACGCAAGCGCTCCACGGCGAAGACGTCCTCGTCTTCGAGGAGAACGAAGGCTGGGCATGGGCGCAGCTTCAACGCGACTCTTATGTCGGCTATGCGCCGGCCAACGCGCTTGGCGCGGAGACTGCGCCGACGCATCGCGTCGCCGTCTTGAGCACCTTCGTTTATCCGAAGCCGAACATCAAAGCGCCGCCGCTCATGGCGCTGCCGCTCGGCGCGCGCGTCGAGGTCAAGGCGAGCGAAGGCGACTTTCACGCAGCGGAAGGCGGCTTCATCTACGCCCGCCATCTTGCGCCGCTCGACCAGTTCGAGCCGGATTTCGTCGCCGTGGCGGAGCGCTTCCTCGAAGCGCCGTATCTCTGGGGCGGCCGCACGGCGCAGGGCGTGGATTGCTCAGGCTTGGTGCAGAACGCGCTCGCCGCGGCCGGCCGCGCCGCGCCGCGCGATACGGACATGCAAGAGGCGGGGCTCGGCTCGGCCGTGGGTTTCGATGAAGGCCTCCGCGGCCTCGAGCGCGGCGACCTCGTCTTCTGGAAGGGCCATGTCGGCGTGATGCGCGACGAGACGACGCTGCTTCACGCCAGCGGCTGGCATATGAGAGTCGTGTCGGAGCCTCTCGCCGCCGCGCGCGACCGCATTGTCGGCCAGGGCGGCGGGCCGATCACGTCCATTCGAAGGCTCTGAGGGCGATCCGCCCGCCTCCTTGTCATTCCCGCGCAAGCGGGAATCCAGCGATCGGCAGCGCGAGCCTATAGCTCAGCCCGGATTCCGGCTTGCGCGCAGGGCTGTCCGGGGAAAATGAGGGGTAATTAACGCCCGGAGCAGGGCCTTCGCAAAACAAGGCGATATCGAGTTTATTCGCGGGCTTCCGACGAGCGAGACTCAGAAACGAGCGCGCTCAAGAAAGCAAATCCCAAACACCGCGCCGCCATCGAGGCGGGCGCGCCTCAAGGCCGAGCCGGCTTCGCCGGTCGCTCCGCTCCGCTTCGCGAAACTTGACCCGCGCCCGCCTCGATGGCCTTGTGCAACCAAGACGTTTTGCTGACCGAAACGGCCGAACGGGCGGCGTGGCGCCGCGCTGTTGAAAGCAGCCAAACCGCCGAACCGAGCAGTACTCCCCCGAACAGCCCTGCGCTTGCGCGGGAAAGACAACGAGCGGGCGCGCGCGCCTATTTCTTGCCCTTGCCCAGGGTCAGATTGCCGAAGCGCGAATTGAAGCGCGACAGGCGGCCGCCGCGATCGACCAGTTGCTGCGAGCCGCCGGTCCAGGCCGGATGGGTCTTGGAATCGATGTCGAGATGGAGCGTCGCGCCCGGCTCGCCATAGGTCGAGCGGGTCATGAACTCGGTGCCGTCGGTCATGACGACCTTGATCACGTGGTAATTGGGATGGATGTCGGCCTTCATCGCCTGTCCTCGGCGTCAAAAAAGAGAGCCGCCCGACGGATCGGCGGCTCACGCTGGATGGTCCTATAATGCAGGCCGGCGCAGGAGACAAGCGCTGCGCGCCAAAGCTCAGCGGTTTCCACGGGCTCCGGCAGCCTGCGCTCCCCCGTCGATAACCTCTTGGGGTCAAATGGAATTCGGCCCAGGACTTCGTCGCCCGCGCCTGTCTTGCTCCGATGGCGAAAACAGTCCAAGGTCGCCCGACAGCCTTCAGGAGAGCTATCGATGAACGCGACCTCGCCGATTTCTCGGCGCGTCTTGGCGGGCCTCGCCGCTTTGGTTTTCAGCTTCGCTGCGGCGGCCGCGAGCGCCGAGACCGCGCCGCCCAAGCCGGAAGGCGAGACCGACATGGCCAAGGCCTTGGCCGCCGGTCCGCTGCCCGAACTCTCGGTCGGCGACAAAGCCGGCGTGCCGGTGATCGAATACGGCTCCGTCACCTGCACGCATTGCGCGCATTTCGACAAGGACGTGTGGCCGGCGATCAAGCAGGCCTATGTCGACACCGGGAAAATCCGTTACATTTTCCGCGAATATTCCCGCAATCCGCTCGATGTCGGCGCCTTCATGCTGGCCCGCTGCGAAGGGGACGACAAGGCGCTGGCGACGATCGAGCTCCTCTTCGCCACGCAGGACAAATGGGCCTTCATCGACAAGCCGCTTGACGGTCTCGTCGACGTGCTGAAGCCGACTGGCATGACCCGCGACAAGATCGAGGCGTGCCTCAAGGATCAGGCCAAGGCCGACGCCCTGGTCGAGATCGTCAAAACCGCCGATCAGAATTTCGCCGTCAAGGGCACCCCGACTTTCATCATCGACGGCAAAATCTATGGCGGCGCGCTGAGCAAGGACGATCTCGACGCGATCCTGAAGCCGCTGATCAAGTAGAGCGCGTCAAGCCCGTTCGCAGCCATGATCTGAAACGCGCCGGCTCACCAGCGCAAGACCTTCCGGCCGGCCAGCGCCCCCGCGCCGACGACGATCGCCGTCGCCAGCGTGTACCATGTCGCGACGAAAAGCGGCGAATCGTCGGTGCAATTCGTCGCATAAAGCGTCGCGGCGATACCGGCCGAGACCAGGCCGGCGGCCGCGCCGGCGAGAGCAGGCGAAGCCGGCGCGCCGGCCCGCATCGCCAAGAGCAGCGCGGCCAGCGGCGCGATCGAGAGAAGCGGGATCAGCGTCAGGCAGTGGACCGCATTCGAGCCGATCAGCCTCGCCAGCCAAAGATCGGACGGGACCATCATCAGCTCCATGATCACGCTGCCGCCGAGCAGGACGATGGGGGCGGCGAGGGCGGCGGCGAGCCAGCCGAGCTCGGCGTCGGGGCGCAGCAGCCGCCACGCCGTCAAGCCTGTCGGCGCGGCGAGCGCGATCGTGTCGACGAATTTCCAATCGAAGCGCATCGTGCCGATGGCGCGCGCGATGTCGTGACGCGGCCCGACCATCGCCAGAAACGCGCAGGCGCTGATCAGCGCGCCGGCGGCCAAGGCGATCAGGAAGCGCCGGCTCAGCGGCGGTCCCGGCGGGCTTGGATCGGCGGCGAGCGCCGCGATGAAGTCGGCGGTCTTCACGGCGAAGTCCTCCGCCAGGCTTCGGCCAGCGCCTTCAGCGCCCGGTGCAGCGCGACCCGCACCGCCCCTTCGCTCATCGACAGGCGCTTGGCGGTATCGGCGATCGATTGGCCCTTCAGCGAGATCGAGCGGACGATGTCCTGCTGGCGGGGCGGCAATTGGCCGATCAGCCTGTCGGCGTCGCTCAGATCATGCGGGTCGTCGCCCTCGGGCGCCGGGATCAGCGCCTCGAAATCGTCGATCGGCGCAAATTGTCGCGCGCCGCGCCGGCGCAAGGCGTCGACGACCTTGTGGCGGGCGATCGCGCCGACCCAGGGGGCGAGCTTCATGCTCCCGTCCCAGGTGTCGCGCTTCAAGTGAATCGCCAGCAAAGTCTCCTGCACCACGTCCTCGACATCCGCGCCGCCCAGCCGCGATCGGGCGAAGGCGCCGCGCGCCATGGCTCGCACCGAGCGGCCGATCTCGTCGAGCAGGCGGCGATAGGCCGCCTCGTCGCCCGCCAGAGCCGCGCGCATCTGAACCGCCCAGTCTTCTTCGCTTTGGCTTCCGCTTTCGCCCACGGCGCCGTTGGTCCTTATTCGCGGCAGAGATCGAATTGTTACGCCGCTGCTGTTTGATTTTCCTGTGAAAATCTCGAGCGCAGCCGGAATGAGCGAGATCTCCCCAGCCCGTGTAACACGGGCTCCCCGGGCGGCGAAATCCGCCGTCAATCTTAAGCGTCGCCTCGTCGAAACGCGGCAGGCTCGGCCGAGCGGTCGCGGCGTCGCCGAGCGAAAGAACTCGAAATTTTCGCGATCGGGCTTACCGCCCCGCCAGCGCCTTGGCCCGGATCGCCGACAGCGTCGCGCTCGGCGAAATCGCGTCGGGATCGATCTTCACATGCAGGATGGCCGGCTTGCCCGAGGCGACCGCGCGTTCGAAAGCGGGCGCGAACTGGCTCGTCTCTTCGACCGTTTCGCCATGGCCGCCGAAGGCGCGGGCATAGGCGGCGAAATCCGGATTTCTCAGCGTCGTCGCGCTGATCCGGCCCGGATATTCGCGCTCCTGATGCATGCGGATCGTGCCGTACATGCCGTTGTCGACGACGATGAAGACGATGGCGAGATCGTACTGAACCGCGGTGGCGAATTCCTGCCCGTTCATCAGGAAGCAGCCGTCGCCGTTGAACGAGACGACCATGCGGTCGGGACAGACGCGCTTGGCGCCGACCGCGGCCGGCACGCCATAGCCCATCGAGCCGGAGGTCGGCCCGATTTGCGCGCCGATCTTTCGGTAGCGGAGGAAGCGCCCTGGCCAGGCCGCATAATTGCCGGCGCCGTTGCAGACGATCGCGTTCTCGTCGAGTCGGCTGCGCAGCCACAGCATCGCTTCGCCGAGCTGCATCTTCCCCGGCATGGCCGGGGCCTTGTCGGTCCATTCAAGGCACTCGGCGCGAGCCTGGCGCGTCGCCTCGCTCCAGGAAATCGCGTTCGGCGGCTGCAAGCCTTCGAGCGCCGCGCAAAAAGCCGGCGGCGTCGCGACGATTCCGAGCGTCGGATGGTAGACGCGGCCGATCTCATGCGGATCGGGATGGACATGGACGAGCGTCTGGCGCGGCGTCGGGATGTCGAAGAGCGTATAGCTCTGCGACGGCATTTCCGACATGCGTCCGCCGATCAGCAGGACAAAATCGGCGCCTTCGATCCGCGCCTTGAGCTTCGGATTGGGGCCGATGCCGATCTCGCCGGCATAATTCCTATGCTCGCCGTCGAACAGCGAGGCGCGGCGGAACGAGGCGGCGACCGGCAAATCGAAGCGCTCGGCGAAGCGCCGCATCGCTTGGCAGGCGCGCATATCCCACCCGCCGCCGCCGAGAATGGCGATCGGCCGTTGCGCCGACCATAGCATTTTCTGCAATTCGGCCATTTGCGTCAGGCCGGGCCAGATCGGCGCCGGCTCGACCCGCATCGCGTCCGCCACGCCGGCCATTTCGGTCAGCACATCCTCCGGCAACGCGATCGCGACGGGACCGGGCCGGCCCTGCATCGCGACATGAAAGGCGCGCTGGATGACTTCAGGAATGCGCGCCGCGTCCTCGATCTGGGTCGCCCATTTGACGGTCGAGCCGAGGAAAGCGCGGTAGTCCATCTCCTGAAAGGCGCCGCGGCCGAGCATGCCGCGCTCGACCTGGCCGATGAACAGGATCAGCGGCGTCGAATCGTGCTCGGCGATGTGCAGGCCGTGAGCGGCGTTGGTCGCGCCGGGCCCGCGCGTGACGAAGCAGATTCCCGGGCGCCCGGTCAGGATCGCGCTCGCCGCCGCCATCATCGTCGCGCCAGCCTCCTGACGGCAGACAGTCACATTGAGGTCGGCGTCGTACATCGCGTCGAGGGCGGCGAGGTACGATTCGCCCGGCACGCAGAAGACATGCTCGACGCCCTGGCGAACGAGCTGATCGACCAGAATGCGCCCGCCCGAGCGGAGATTGGTGGAATCCTTATTCAACATGCCTAGGGACCTGCCGGTTGTTCTCAGCCTGAGCGCTCAAGTCATAAACGAAAGGCCGATCCACCTTGGGTGAAAGCTCTCTGTATCATTCCCACGAAAGCTCTCTGTGCCATTCCCGCGAAAGCTTTCGGTGTCATTCCCGCGAAAGCGGGAATCCAGAAGACCCCTGACACAGCCTGGATTCCCGCTTTCGCGGGAATGACATCGTGCTAAAGATAGAGCGACCTTCTCCTCGATAGCGGAGCGATCGCTGCGCTCCTCTCAATGACGGTTAACGAAACCCTTCGCCTCAGGAGAAGGCCTGCAATCCCGTCTGGGCCCGGCCGAGGATCAGCGCATGCACGTCATGCGCGCCTTCGTACGTATTGACCGTCTCCAGATTCTGCGCATGGCGCATCACGTGATAGCCGCCGACAATGCCGTTGGCGCCGTGAATGTCGCGGGCGAGGCGGGCGATGTCGAGCGCCTTGCCGCAATTGTTGCGCTTGATCAGCGAGATCATGTCGGGCGCCCAGCGGCCTTCGTCCATCAGCCGGCCGACGCGCAGGGCCGCTTGCAGGCCAAGCGCGATCTCGGTCTGCATGTCGGCGAGCTTCTTCTGGACGAGCTGCGTCGCGGCCAGCGGCCGGCCGAATTGCTTGCGGCCAAGGGCGTAGTCGCGGGCGCGCCGCCAACAATCCTCGGCCGCGCCCATCGCGCCCCAGGCGATGCCGTAGCGGGCGCGGTTGAGGCAGCCGAACGGGCCCCTGAGGCCCGAAACGTTGGGCAGCAGGCTGTTTTCCGGAACTTCGACGCCCTGCAACACGATCTCGCCGGTGACGGAGGCGCGCAGCGACAACTTGCCTTCGATCTTCGGCGCGGAGAGGCCTTTCAGCCCCTTCTCCAGCACGAAGCCTCGTATCTGGCCGTCATGCGCCGCCGATTTGGCCCAGACGACGAAGACGTCGGCGATCGGCGCGTTGGAGATCCAAAGTTTCGATCCGCTCAACCGGTAGCCGCCGGAAATCGGCTCGGCCCTGGTCCGCATCGAGCCGGGATCGGATCCGGCTTCCGCCTCGGTCAGGCCGAAACACCCGATCCACTCGCCGGTCGCGAGCTTGGGCAGGTATTTCTCGCGCTGCGCCTCGTCGCCATAGGCGTAGATCGGATGCATGACGAGCGAAGATTGCACGCTCATCATCGAGCGATAGCCGGAATCGACGCGCTCGACTTCGCGAGCGACGAGGCCGTAAGACACGTAATTCGCGCCGGCGCAGCCGTATTTTTCCGGCAAGGTCACGCCAAGCAGGCCGAGAGCGCCCATCTCCCGGAAAATTTCGGGCTCGACCGTCTCCTTCTCATAGGCCTCCACGATCCGCGGCGCGAGCTTATCCTGCGCATAGGCGCGAGCCTGGTCGCGGATCAGCCGCTCCTCTTCCGTCAATTGCGCTTCGAGATTGAGCGGATCGTCCCAAACGAACTCGGCGGCGGCGGCTTTCATCGGCGGGCGTCCTTTCGCCATCTCCAGCGGCGGCTTGCGGCGGGATTCGAGAACCCCGGCCAAGACCTATGGCCCCAGCGCCGCCCTTATTCAAGCCCGTATCGGCGGCTTGCGTCGCAGCGGGGTAATCGCCATTTTACCGGCGTGACCGTCCCGACTGATAAAATATCGCCGGATCCCGGCGTCATCGCCAATCTCGACACGCGCGCGCGAGAGATTTTCCGCCGCATCGTCGAATCCTATCTCGCCACCGGCGAGCCGGTCGGCTCGCGCCACCTCTCGCGCATCCTGCCGATCTCGCTGTCGCCGGCTTCGGTACGCAACGTGATGCAGGACCTCGAGGAGCTCGGCCTGGTCTACGCGCCGCATACCAGCGCCGGCCGCATGCCGACCGAGTCGGGCCTGCGCTTCTTCGTCGACGCGTTGCTCGAACTCGGCGACGTGGCCGCCGCCGATCGCGGCCGCATCGACGCCGAGATGACCGCCGCCGCCAAGAGCGGCCGGATCGAAGGCGCTTTGACCGAAGCGACCGCTCTGTTGTCGGATCTCGCCCGCGGTGCCGGCGTGGTGCTGACGACGAAGGAGAACGCCAGGCTCAAGCAGATCGAATTCGTGCGCCTCGAGCCGCAGAAGGCGCTCGCCGTCCTGGTCGCCGAGGACGGCGCGATCGAGAATCGCATTGTCGATATTCCGCTTGGCATGCCGGCTTCGACTCTGGTCGAGGCGAGCAATTATCTCAACGCGCGCCTGCGCGGCCGCACGCTGGCCGAGACCCGCGCCGAGATCGAAGCGGCGCGCGCCGACGCGCAGCGCGAATTGGACGACCTCGCCGCCAAACTCGTCGATCAGGGCCTCGCCTTCTGGGCGGGCGCGGAGCAGACGAGCCAGCAATTGATCGTGCGCGGCCAGGCCAATCTGCTCGAAGACCCGAACGCGCGCGACGATCTCGAGCGCATCCGCCGCCTCTTTTCCGATCTGGAGACCAAGACCGACGTCATTGACCTTTTGCACCGAGCCGAAAGCGGCGACGGCGTTCGCATCTTCATCGGCTCGGAGAACAAGCTGTTTTCCCTATCCGGCTCGTCGATGATCGCCGCGCCGCTGCGCAACGGCGAGCGCCGGATCGCCGGCGTGCTCGGCGTCATCGGGCCGACGCGGTTGAACTACGCGCGGATCGTGCCGGTCGTCGAATATACGGCGCGGGTGCTGGGCGGCCTGATGAGCTCGCGTTGAGCCGCCTGGCGCCGGCGTCAAAATCAGGTAGACTTGACGGAGCGACGGGAGGCTTCGATGAGCAACGAAACTCGCGCGGTCGAGATTCATAGTCTCGGCGGCGCGTTGCATCGGCTGCACGAAAAATGGGGCGCGATCGTCGCCTTCGGCGTTCTTTTGATCGTGCTTGGTCTTGCGGCGATCGTGTTCGCTTTGGCGGCGACGGTCGCGACCGTGGTCGTCAACGGCGTCGTCTTTCTGATCGCCGGCGTCGCCGAGATCGGCGTCGGCATGCATTCGCAAGCGTGGGGCCGGTTCTTTTTTTGGGTGATCGGCGGGCTTCTCTACCTGATCGCCGGCCTGGTTTGCATTTTCAATCCGGTCCTCGCCTCTGTCGTGCTGACCTTGATGCTCGGGGCCGGCTTGATCGCCGCCGGCGTCGTACGCATCGCCTTCGGCTTTCAGCTTCCGGCCGACCATCCGCGCTCCTTGGTGTTCCTCGCCGGCGCGGTGACGCTGATCCTGGGCCTGATCATCGTCGGCCATTGGCCGGCCGACAGCGTCATCGTGCTCGGAACTTTACTTGGCGTCGATCTCTTGTTCCACGGCGCAGGCTGGGTGAGCTTCGGCCTGGGTCTCCGCGCGCGACGTTGAGGCAGGCTGCCAAACAGCCCGGAAACAGCTATGCAGGCGCTCGGGCGCGTGTCGGGCGAAATCCGCTCGCATGCTAGGCATGAAACGCGCGCAGTTAGGGGAGCCGGTAATGGCGAAATGGGTCTATTCCTTCGGCGGCGGCAAGGCCGAAGGCGAAGGCGGAATGCGCGATCTGCTCGGCGGCAAGGGCGCCAATCTCGCCGAAATGGCCAATCTCGGCCTGCCGGTGCCGCCCGGCTTCACCATCACGACCGAAGTCTGCTCTTTCTTCTACGCCCATTCGAAAACCTATCCGAACGATTTGAAAGAGCAGGTCGAAGCGGCGCTGACGCGCGTCGGCGAATTGGCCGGCCGCGTTTTCGGCGAGGCGCGCAATCCTCTCCTTGTGTCAGTACGGTCCGGCGCCCGCGCCTCGATGCCCGGTATGATGGACACGGTGCTCAATCTCGGCCTGAACGACGCGTCGGTGGAAGCGCTGGCCGAGAGTTCAGGCGACGAGCGCTTCGCCTATGACAGCTACCGTCGCTTCATCCAGATGTATTCGAACGTGGTGCTCGAGATCGATCATCACAATTTCGAGGAAATTCTGCAGGAGCGGAAGGATCGGAACAATTATCTCCTCGACACCGAACTCTCCGCCGGCGATTGGCGCGACGTTATCCTCGAATACAAGGCGAAAGTCGAAGAGGCGACCGGAAAGCCGTTCCCGCAGGACCCGCGCGATCAGCTTTGGGGCGCCATCGGCGCCGTATTCTCGTCTTGGATGAATCAGCGCGCCATCACCTATCGCCGCCTTCACGCTATCCCCGAAAGCTGGGGCACCGCGGTCAATGTCCAGGCCATGGTCTTCGGCAATATGGGCGAGACATCGGCGACCGGCGTCGCCTTCACCCGCAATCCTTCGACCGGAGCGAAGGAGCTTTACGGCGAATTCCTCGTCAACGCGCAAGGCGAGGACGTGGTCGCCGGCATTCGCACCCCGCAGAACATCACCGAAGCGGCGCGCCGCGCCGCCGGCTCCGACGCGCCCTCGCTCGAGACGCTGATGCCGGACGTGTTCCGCCAGTTTCGCGAAACGACGGAGAAGCTCGAGAAGCACTACCGCGACATGCAGGACCTCGAATTCACGGTCGAGCGCGGCAAGCTCTGGATGCTGCAGACGCGCAACGGCAAGCGCACCGCGCGCGCCGCCTTGCGGATCGCCGTCGACATGGCCGAGGAAGGATTGCTGTCGAAGAGCGAGGCGGTGCTGCGGGTCGAGCCGGCTTCGCTGGATCAATTGCTGCATCCGGCGCTCGATCCAAACGCGCCGCGCAAGCAGCTCGCCGCCGGCCTGCCGGCTTCCCCGGGCGCGGCGTCCGGCGAGATTGTTTTCTCCGCCAATGAAGCCGAGGATCTGAAGAACCGCGGCCGCAAGGTGATCCTGGTGCGGGTCGAGACTTCGCCGGAGGACATCCACGGCATGCACGCCGCTGAAGGCGTTCTGACGACGCGCGGCGGCATGACCTCGCATGCGGCGGTGGTGGCGCGCGGCATGGGCAAGCCCTGCGTCTCCGGCGCCGGCTCGGTGCGCGTCGATTACGCCGCGCAGACATTGACCGCCGCAGGCGTCACGTTGAAGAAAGGCGACGTGATCACGATCGACGGCGGCGACGGACAGGTCTTCCAAGGCGCCGTCGCGATGCTGAAGCCGGAGCTGACCGGCGACTTCCTCACCCTGATGGGCTGGGCCGACGCGCATCGGCGGATGAAGGTACGCTGCAACGCCGAGACGCCGAACGACGCCCGGGTCGCGCGCGGCTTCGGCGCCGAGGGGATCGGGCTCTGTCGTACCGAACATATGTTCTTCGAAGGCGAGCGCATCGTCGCGGTGCGCGAGATGATCCTCGCCGCGGACGAAGCGGGACGGCGCGCCGCGCTCGCCAAATTGCTGCCGATCCAGCGCAAGGACTTCGCCGAGCTGTTCGAGATCATGACCGGCCTGCCGGTGACGATCCGCTTGCTCGATCCGCCTTTGCACGAATTCCTGCCGCATACCGAGACGGAAATCGCCGAAGTGGCGAAAGCGATGGCGGTCAGCCCGGAAAAGCTGCGCGCGCGCGCCGCCGAACTGCATGAATTCAATCCCATGCTCGGTTTTCGCGGCGTGCGTCTCGCCATCCGCTATCCGGAAATCGCCGAGATGCAGGCGCGGGCGATTTTCGAAGGCGCGGTGGAAGCTGGCCGCAAGACCGGCGCGCCTGTTTCAGCCGAGATCATGGTCCCGCTCGTCATGACGCGAGCCGAGCTCGATCAGACCAAGGCGCGGATTGTCGCGATGGCCGAAGCCGTGGCCAAAGAGACCGGCGTGACGGTGCCCTATACGATCGGAACGATGATCGAACTGCCCCGCGCCGCCTTGCGCGCCGGCGACATCGCGGCGGGCGCGGAGTTCTTCTCGTTCGGCACCAACGATCTGACGCAGACGACGCTCGGCGTTTCCCGCGACGACGCCGCCTCGTTCCTGGGCGTCTATACGAACCGCGGAATTCTCCCGGCCGATCCGTTCGTCACGATCGATCAAGAGGGCGTCGGCGAATTGGTCAAGCTCGCCGCAGCGCGCGGACGCGAGGCGCGGCCGTCCCTCAAGCTCGGCATTTGCGGCGAGCATGGCGGCGATCCGGCGAGCATCGCCTTTTGCGAGGGGGTCGGGCTCGATTACGTCTCCTGCTCGCCGTTCCGGGTGCCGATCGCCCGGCTCGCAGCGGCGCAGGCGGCGCTCGGAAAGAAGGCGGCGTCGACGGCGTAGCCGGTACGTTATTTGCTCTAAGTCGTCGCCTAGCCGAACGCCGGGCGTGAGCGCGTCGAGGCGGATCGAGCGCCGACCTGTGGGCCAATACCCGGCTGGGCGAATAGCGCGCCGGTGTTTTTCCGTTGGGAAAAACCGCTGGTCTTTGTTATGTTATAATTGTATCGCGCGGCATGGAGGCGGCATGGATAGGAAGGCGCGCTTTCAAATCAGACGTTACGACAGTCTCGATGCGATGAAGTCTGAGGAATACGCCTATTGGAGGAGCCGCCCCGGTCATGAGCGCCTGGCCGCCGCGTCCGAAATCTCCAGCGAGGCTTTCGGTCTGAAAGACGCGCGCGCGCATGTTCCCCGACTTCAAAGAACTCTTGTCCGTCTTGAACGCTAACAAGGTCAAGTATCTTGTCGTTGGCGGCTATGCGGTGTCGTTTCACGCGCAGCCGCGCGCAACCAAGGATTTGGATATTTTTGTTCGGCCGGACGCCGACAACGCGAATGCGCTTTATGACGCCCTGACGCAATTCGGCGCGCCGATCGATGGACTCGCGCCCCACGATCTCATCGAGCGCGGCAGATTCTTCCGCATGGGCGCGCCGCCGGCGATGGTCGACATCCTGCCCGAGATCAAGGGCGTAGCGTTTGATGAGGCCTGGATGCGCCGCGTCGAGGCGTCCGTCGACGCCGACGAGGACGTAAAGGCGTACTTTATATCGGCGGACGATTTGATCGCCGCGAAACGCGCGGCGGGCCGACTGCAGGACCTCGCCGATATTGAGGCGATCGACAAGGCTAGGGGCCGAGTTCCCGCCGGGAGGGCGAAGCGGCGTCGTCCGCCGAGAAAGAGCCCGCGCAAGCCTCGCGACCACTGATCGACGGAAGATTCAAGAATTTCCCCATACAAACCAGACTTTGGCGTGCAGGCGTACTTCCTCGCTTTTCGAAAACCGGCAACGCGATCATCACCGCAAATACAAATACTGCGCGACGAGCACGAGCGCGAGCGCGGCAAGCATGCCGCCGATGAAAATCCAGCGCCGCGCCGGCGTGCGTAAGATGATCTCGCCTTGCCGCGCCTTGTCGGCAGGATAAGTCTTGGGCCCGGTATTTTCTTCTTCAGCCATGGCGCCCTCCTGCGGCTCGCGAGCGCGCTTTCGCAAAAACGAATGATGTCCGCCGGTGTTCCGGCGGGCTCACAGCTAGCGCGTCTTCCGTGGCCGCGCCGTCCAAACATAGGCCGCCCCCGCCGCCATCATCAGGCACGTCGCGAGGAAAACCGCGCGCATGCCGAAATGGCCGCCGACGAAGCCGCCGGCCAAGGGCCCGACGACCTGGCCGGCATATTGCGAGGAGGTCGAATAGCCGAGCATGGCTCCGGCGACGGAATCGGGCGCGTTGTGGCGGATGATCGCCGCGATGCACGGCGCGAGGCCGCCCAGCGCCAGTCCCATCAGAAAGCGTAGCATCACGAGCTGCCAAGCGCCGGTCACGAAGGCCTGAGGGACGAGCAGCAACGCCGCGGCGGCGAGACCGCCGGCGATCACCGCCCAATGGCCGACGCGGTCGGCGAACTTGCCGAGTCGCGACGCGGAGAGGATGCCGCCAAAGGCGGCCGCCGACATAGCGAGGCCGGCGAAGGTCGTCACCCGGTTCGGATCGACGGGCAGTTGCTGGACGTAGAGCGTGATGATCGGCTCGACCGACATATTGGCGAACATCAGCAGCAAGCCGGTCGCCAGCATCGCGACGATCGGTCGCTTGTCCGGCAGAGCGGACCAGCCTGCCTGCGACCTGGCCTTTGCTCCGGCCGGCCGCGGCGCCTCCTTGATCAGGAAGGTCGTCGCCAGGAAAGCGACGAAGATGGCGGCGCCGGCGAGCCAGAAGGTGGCGCGAATGCCGATCAACGGCGGCAGGAAGCCGCCGATCAGCGGCCCGATCAGGCTGCCCGCCATGATGCCGCTGGTCAGCAGGCCCAGCGCCCAACCGGCCTGCGCCTTCGGCGTCTGCGTCGCGACCAGGGTCATCGAGCCGGACGAATAGCCGCCGAGAAAGCCGACCAGCAGCCTGAGCCAGAACAATTGCCAGACATCCCCAGCCATGCCGATGAGCGGCATGGCCACGGCCATGCCGAGGCTTGCTCTGATCAGCATCAATTTGCGGCCGTAACGGTCGGCGAGCCGGCCCCAAAGCGGCGCGACCAGGCCGGCGGAGAGAAAGGTCACGCCGAAAATCGCGCCTGACCATTGCGCGATGGCGGCATGGTCCTTGACCCCGAGCTCCTCGATATAGAGCGGCAGAAAGGGCAGGAGCAGCGACATCGCGATCAGGGTCGTGAACGAGCCGGCGAGGCAGACGGCGAGGTTGCGCCGCCAATGGACGGATTCCCCAGCGTTGAAATCGGCTTCAGTCACAGTCGCGCTCATCAGGCCCTCGGAGGCGGCGTCTTGGAAAATGCCGCGGCAAGTTATACAGTAAGCCTGATAAACAGGTAAACTGTATAAATGCTTTCCATCGACGAAATCGCCGCCCGTCTGCGGGTCGTAGTGCGGTTGCTCTATCGCCGGGTTCAGACCGAGACGGGCGAGGGCTCGCCGACCCGCTCCGAGGCGGCCGCGCTCGCCTGGCTCGAAGAGCGCGGGCCAATGACGCTCGGCGCCTTGGCTCAGCTCGAGCAGGTTCGCCAGCAATCGATGAGCCAGAGCGTCGACGCTCTCCAGGAGCGCGGCTGGGCGACGCGCGCGCCTGACCCCGGCGATCGCCGTCAAGTCATCGTCGCCCTCACAGAAGCAGGCCGCGCCGCGCTCGAGGCGGGCCGCCGCGTGCGCCAGGCTTGGATCGTCGAGGCGATCGCTACGCGGCTCGACGACAGCGAGCGCCGGACGCTGGCGCAAGCGCTCGATTTGCTCGAGCGCATCGCGCGAGCCGAGCGGAAATAGGGGACGCTGCTTCGTAACGCTTGATTGACGGCCGCGCCCATGGCCAATTGCGCGAAACGAGCCGGCCCGCCGGACCAGGCGATCGCAAAAATCGAACGAGGGGAGCGACCATGGACTTGACCAGCGCACAGAAAAAAACGGTGCTGGCCGCCTTTCTCGGCTGGATGCTCGACGCGTTCGATTTCTTCATCCTGGTGTTCGTGCTCAAGGACGTCGCCAAGGAATTCGGCGTCGACGTGCCGGAGGTCGCCTACGCGTTGTTCCTGACGCTGGCGATGCGCTTCGTCGGCGCCTTCATCTTCGGCCAGATCGGCGACAGGATCGGCCGCAAGCCGGCGCTGATGATCGACATCGTCTGCTATTCGGTTCTGGGCGCGCTCGCCGCCTTCTCGCCCAATCTGACGATCTTTCTCGTCTTGCGCGCTCTGTTCGGCGTCGCCATGGGCGGCGAATGGGGACTCGGCTCGTCGCTGGCGATGGAATCGATCCCGCCCAAGGCGCGCGGCGCCGTGTCCGGCATCCTGCAATGCGGCTATCCGACCGGCTATCTCGTCGCCGCGATCGCCTATGGCCTGCTCTATCAGCGCAGCTTCGGCGGCTTCGTCATCGGCTGGCGCGCGATGTTCCTGCTCAGCTTTCTGCCGGCCCTGATCGTTCTTTTCGTTCGCTCTCACGTGCCGGAATCGCCGGCTTTCGTCGAAGCGAAAAAGGGGCCGCGCCCGAGCTTGATGGAGACGCTCAGCGCCAATTGGGGCCTGGCGCTCTACGCCGTCGTGCTGATGATGTGCTTCAACCTGTTCAGCCACGGCACGCAGGACCTCTATCCGACCTTCCTGCAGAAGCAGCACAAGCTCGATCCGGCGACAGTGAGTTGGATCACCATCGTCGCCAATATCGGCGCGATCGTCGGCGGCCTCGCCTTTGGCGCGTTCTCAGAGCGAATCGGCCGGGTCAACGCCATCACCATCGCCGCGCTGATCGCGTTGCCCGCCTTGCCGCTTTGGGCCTATTCGTCGACGCCGATCCTGCTTGCGGCCGGCGCCTTCGTCATGCAGATCTCGGTGCAGGGCGCCTGGGGCGTGATCCCGGCCCATTTGAACGAACTGTCGCCGGGGCCGGTCCGCGCGACTTTGCCGGCCTTCGTCTATCAAGCGGGCAATTTCCTCGCTTCCTACAATGGTCCGCTGCAAGCCAAGATCGCCGAGGCGCCGGACAGCAGCTATAGTTTCGCGCTGGCGCTCGTCGCGGGAATTGTCGCGGTGGCGATCATCGTCGTCATCCGGTTCAGTCCGGAGCGGCGCGGCGAAATCCTTGCGGTGACGCATTGACGACGCCCCCCTCGAGGGGGAGCGCGCATTCAAGCCGCGGCCGCCGACGCGCCCGCGAGTTCTTTGCCGATCTCGGCGAGAATTTCGTACGAGCGCAGCCGCGCCGCATGATCGTAGATCGCCGAGGCGACCATCACTTCATCCGCCTTGGTCAGCTCGATGAAGCGGCGCAGCTTGTCGCGCACCGTCGCGCGGGCGCCGACGAAGGCATAAGTGAGCATCCGCGAGGCGTGCGCCTTTTCGGCCGGCGTCCAATAGGTCTCGATATCTTCGATCGGGGGACGCAATTGACCGCGCACGCCCCGCAGCATGTTCGTGACCTGCTGTTGATGCGAGGTGAAGAGACGGCGCGCCTCCTCGTCCGTATCCGCGGCGACCACCGCCGCGCCGACCATCACATAAGGCCTGTTGAGCTGATCGGAGGGCTCGAAGCGCGCGCGATAGAGTTCGAGCGCGTCGAGCAGCGCCTCTGGCGCAAAATGCGAGGCGAAAGCGTAGGGCAGGCCGAGCATCGCCGCGAGCTGCGCGCCGAACAGGCTCGAGCCGAGAATCCAGATCGGCACGTTCGTACCCGCGCCCGGCACGGCTCTGATCGGCTGGTCCGGCTGCGCCGGCGCGAGAAAGGCCTGCAGCTCGATCACGTCCTGCGGGAAATTGTCGGCCGCGGCCGGGTCGCGGCGCAGCGCGCGTAAAGTACGTTGGTCGGTTCCGGGCGCACGGCCGAGACCGAGATCGATGCGGCCGGGATAGAGCGATTCCAGCGTGCCGAATTGCTCGGCGATGACGAGCGGCGCGTGATTGGGCAGCATGATCCCGCCGGCGCCGACCCGGATTGTCTCGGTTCCGCCGGCGACATAGCCGATCGCCACCGCGGTCGCCGCGCTGGCGATGCCCGGCATATTGTGGTGTTCGGCGAGCCAGAAGCGTTTGAAGCCCCAGCGCTCGGCGTGCTGCGCAAGATCAAGCGATCGACGCAGCGCGTCGCTCGGCGTCGCGCCCTCCGCGATGAAGGCGAGATCGAGAATGGAAAGGTCCGTCATGAAAGGGTCACCAGCCTCGGCAGCCTGCGCGGAATGTCGGCGGGAGCATAGATAGGATCGTCGCTCGAGAATGGAAGATCGCCTCTTGCGGCCGCGGTCGCGGCGAGCAAGGACGGAACCGGCGTCGATTCGGGCGGCGCGGCGGAATCGTGCGGCGCTGCAATCGTCCTCGGCGTCCTCGTCTCGAGCGACTTCGACAACGCGATCAGCCGAGCGGCGGCGACGGTGAACGATTACGGCGTCGCGGTCGACTGCGGGATGGTCGACAGTTCCGGCGACAATGCGATCCGCGGCTCCGCCATCGCCGACCTTAGCGGCGGCCTTTCCGGCTTCGGCAGCGCCGGCCCCTCGGCCAAGCGATGACGGTGAAGGAGAGGCCTCGATAAGCCTCTAGCTCCGCGCCGATTTCGATATTAGCGTAGCTCGCCGACGCCAAAAGGGGGGCGATTCATGGTTTCTCGATTCGAGCACGCGAGCGCCGGCGGCCGAGGCGTTGAGCGCGTCGACGCCGCCGCGCCGGCGTCTTCCTGCATTCACGCTCTGACGAGGGGCGTGGTCGCGGCGTTCTTGTGCGTGCTTGCGATCCTCGGAAGCGTGTCGGAAGGTCGGGCGCAAAACGCGGACTTCGTGCCTCCGCCGATCAAATTTCGGGCCGCTCAGTATTTCAACACCCATCCTGAGGCTTGGCGCCAATTGCTGGCGCGGCTGCCGCGCCGAGCAGTCGCGCCGACGCCGACCGGGCCGCAACCGGTTGCGCCGACCTTTGGCGGGTCGTGGACCGCTTTGCCGGCGGCGCCGTCGAGCGGCCTCAGCAACCCTTTGCTGCTCACCGACGGAACCGTCATTGTCCATGTATCCCAGAGCGAAACTTGGTACAAGCTGACGCCTGACGCCAACGGCAATTATGCGACCGGAACGTGGTCGCAAATCGCCTCGCTGCCGAGCGGCTATGGCCCGCTTTACTTCGCCTCCGCCGTGTTGCCGGACGGCCGAGTCATCATGGAGGGCGGCGAATACAACGAGAGCTGCCCGGGGACGGAGACATGGACCAGTCTCGGCGCGATCTACGATCCTGTCGCCAATGTCTGGAACTCGGTGTCGCCGCCCAGCGGCAGCGGCTGGACGAATACGGAACCGTGCAGCGGCCGCGCCAATGGCGGGGTCGGCGACGCCGCCAGCGTCGTGCTGCCCAACGGCGCCTTTCTGCTGAGCGCTTGCTGCGCATTTCCGGACGCCGATGCGGTGCTGAACGCGACAAACCTGACCTATTCGAGCGCGAACGCGCCGGCGGGGGCGAGTTATCAGGACGAGCAGGGCTACACGCTGCTGCAAAACGATCATGTGTTGACGATCGACGTCTGGAACACGACGCATGCCGAAGAATACGATCCCGGTACCGGCGCCTGGAGCTACGTCGCCTCGACTCCGATCTCGCTCGTCGATCCCAGCCAGTGCGGAAACTTCGAAATCGGGCCGGCGGTGACGCGTCCGGACGGGACGACCGTCGCCTTCGGCGGCAATACCGGCTGCACGACTTCCCCGGCGGACCCGACCGCCATCTTCACCGCCTCGAGCAATTCTTGGGTCCAAGGGCCCGACGTTCCGCAGATCAACGGCGCGTATTTCGACCTCGCCGACGCGCCCGCCGCCATGCTTCCCAACGGCAATATCCTTTTTGGCGCAAGCCCCGGCTATGGGCAAAGCCCGACGCATTTCTTCGAATTCACGAGCGCGACGAGTTCGCCGGCCAATTCGATCAGCCAAGTGGCCGACCCTCTGTTCAACGCATCGTCCTCGGGCGGGTACTATTACAATTTCCTGGTCCTGCCGAACGGCCAGATCTTCATGACCGACTTCAGCAGCGTCGCCGAAGTTTACACGCCGACGGGAAGTCCGAACCCTGCTTGGGCGCCGACGATCTCGTCTTCGCCGACGACGCTGGTCCCCGGCCAGATCTATTCATTGAGCGGGACCCAGCTCAACGGCCTGTCGCAGGGCGCGGCTTACGGCGACGATATCCAGGGAGCGACCAATTATCCGCTGGTTCGAATCACGAACAACAGCACCGGCCACGTCTTCTACGCCAAGACCTTCAATTTCAGCACGATGTCGATTGCGCCCGGCGCAGCCGGTTCGACCTCGTTCGCGCCGCCGTCGAATATGGAAACCGGCGCAAGCACTCTCGTCGTTGTCGCCAATGGCGTTCCGTCACAGCCTGTGTCGGTCAACGTCACGAAATCCGCCGCCGAGCCGCTCACCGCCTCCATAACCGGCGGCGGGACGGTGACGAGTTCGCCGGCGGGGATCAGTTGCGCGCCGATCTGCAGCAACAACTTTGCTGCCGGCGCGCAGGTGAGCCTGACGGCTTCGGCTGCGACCGGCTGGAGCTTTTCCGGTTGGAGCGGGGCGGGGTGCAGCGGGACGGGCGCCTGCAACGTGACGATGAATGCGGCCGAGAGCGTGACGGCGACGTTCACGCAGAGCCCAGCTTTGCAAGCGTCAGGCCCGACGATCTTTTCCTCGGGCGTCCAGGGCGGACCGTTCTCGCCGGCCTCCTTCTCCTATACGCTGTCGGCGACGAGCGGCGCCGTCGG
>JAJPHH010000045.1 GCA_021325385.1 Alphaproteobacteria bacterium | reverse complement strand
GCTGCGCCTCACTCGCCATGCGCCCAAGCTCGGCGATATAACAGGCCGCGACACCGCAATCGCCGCGAAAGGCCATTTCCTTCACACGCTCTTTCGCGGGAATGACAGGGCGTTACGCTCGTCCGGCCGCGCCCGAGAGCGTCGCGAGATTGACGCCGATTTTCGCCAACGCGCGATCATATTTCGTCGAAAAGTCGTCGTCGAAAATCAGGTTCGCATCGGCCGGACAATGAAGCCAGCCATTGGCGCGGATCTCGGCCTCGAGCTGGCCCGAGGACCAGCCCGCATAGCCGAGCGCCAGAACCGCCTTTTCCGGCCCGTCGCCCTTGGCGATCGCCTTGAGAATGTCGAGCGTCGCAGTGAGGCAAATGTCGTCGGCGATCGGCAGGGTCGAATTGTCGATGAAGAAATCGCTCGAATGCAGAACGAAGCCGCGGCCGGTCTCGACCGGCCCGCCGCGCAGCACTTTGATCTCGCCGGCCCGCCGCGGCAGCAGGATCGATTCGCTCTCGTTGACGATGCCGAGTTGCACCAGCAATTCCGGGAACTTCACCGCCGGCGCCGTCTGATTGACGATGATGCCCATCGCCCCGTCGGCGCGATGAGCGCAAAGATAGACGAGCGAGCGGGCGAAGGGACCGTCCTGCAGCGACGGCATGGCGATGAGCATCTGCCCATCGAGGTAGTCGCCGCCGGATTTTTCTGAACCTCGGACCATGGCGCCATGCTACGCGCGTCTGGCGGCATGTCAAAGCCGGCGAAAAGGCGGCGCGCCGATGCGGCGCCGGCCGCTCACATTTTTGTGTAAGCTTCGGCCCGTCACGCGGGCTATAGGGAGGGCGATGTTTGCGCTTCGCGCCCTCTTCTGCGTCGGCCTGATCGGCGTTTCCGCCCCCGCTTTGGCGGGCGACGCTTTCTCGTCAGACTGGGCGGCCAGCCTCAAATCGTCCGCCCGCCTCATCCTCGGCGACGCGGCGAACGGCCGCTTTCACGCCGGCGTCGAAATCAAGCTGGCGCCGGGCGCGATCACCTATTGGCGCAATCCCGGCGAGGCCGGCTTGCCGCCGACGCTCATTTTCGACGGCTCCGCCAATCTCGCCAGCGCCCGTACTTTCTTTCCCGCGCCGCAGCGGCTCAACGAAGGCGATGGCGAAGCGTTCGGCTATGACCATTCGGTGATTTTGCCCGTCGATATCGACGCTGCGGATCCCTCGAAGCCGGTCTCGGTCGACTTGAAGCTCAATTACGCCGTCTGCGAGAAGATTTGCGTGCCGGCCGACGCCAATTTGCAGCTTCGCCTCGGCGAGGGCGCCGGCGCCTCGCCTTACGCCGAGGCGCTGGCGCGCGCCCGGGCGCAAGTGCCGCAATCGCTCGATTGGGCGAGCCTTGCCGGCGAGGCGACGCTCGTTTCCTTAAGCGAAAAAGCCTGGCGGCTCTGCGTGGCGGCGCCGAACGACGCTATGCGCGACCTCTTCGTCGAAGCGCCGGCCCCCTGGTGGTTCGGCGTCGCCCGCGAAGCCTCGTCGCCGGCCGGTCAAGATTGCTTCCGCGTGACGCTCGAACAGAAGCCGGACGGTCAGAGCCTGCCGGTGACGGCGCAATTCACCGTGACCGGCGGCCGCGCGTTCGAGACCCAGACGGCGCTTGGGCCGCCCGCGACCCCGTAACCCGCGAATTTTCCGGTCGATTTGTCGAAGTGGCCATTGGCGGCGTCTTGCTCCGCTCACTCCAGCCGGCGCCTTGCGGATTGGTCTTTTCGCGATACATAGGCGCGGGCGCGGAAGGCGCGCCAAACCGGGGAATGAACCATGGCAATCAAAGTCGGCGACCGTCTGCCCAACGTCACGCTCCGCCTGATCAGCGAAGACGGGCCGCTGCCTGTCGCGACGAACGATTTCTTCGCCGGCAAGAAAGTCGTTCTTTTCGGCCTGCCCGGCGCGTTCACGCCGACCTGCCATAAGAACCATCTGCCCGGCTTCGTCGCCAACGAGCAGGCGTTCAAAAACAAAGGCGTCGACGCGATCGCGATGACTTCGGTCAACGATCATTTCGTCCTCGCCGCCTGGTCCAAGGCGACCGGCGCCGACGGCAAGATCAAGTTCCTCGCCGACGGCAACGCCGATTTCGCCAAGGCGACCGGACTCGATTTCGACGCTTCCGCCGCCGGCCTCGGCGTGCGCTCGAAGCGTTACTCGATGCTGGTCGAGGACGGGGTGGTGAAGAAGCTCAACATCGAAGAGGCGCCCGGCAAGGTCGATCTCTCCGGAGCGGAGCATCTTCTGGCGGAGATCTGAGCTTCAGTTTTCCCGCCGCCGCAGCCCCCTCCCGTACCCTCCCCCGCTTCGCGGGAGAGGGGGCCTAAGCGCCGCGCTTTAAATTCTCTCAGCCGCGCCTTGCGCAGGCGTGATCCTCGACGCCGAGGATCCCCTCTCCCGCGAAGCGGGGGAGGGTACGGAAGGGGGCAGGGGGGCGGGGGAGGGTACGGGAGGAGGCAGGGGGCTGGCGGCGGCTGCAATGGCGACTGAATTTTCGCCTATCCCTGTACCTTGTCAGTACCCCGCGCCGGCCCCAGCGCGCCAGCGCGGCCCTTGCCCAGATAAGGCGCCATGCCGTGGCGGGCGAGGGCGTCGGCGCGTTCGTTCATTTCGTCGCCGGCATGGCCGCGCACCCATTTCCAGTGGATGTCGTGACGCTGGGCGGCGTCGTCGAGCCGGCGCCAGAGCTCCTCGTTCTTCACCGGCTCCTTCTCCGCGGTCCGCCAGCCGTTGCGCTTCCACTTGGCCATCCACTCGGTCACGCCGCTGCGCAGATATTGCGAATCGGTGTGGAGGTCGACCGCGCAAGGGCGGCTCAGCGCCTCGAGCGCCGAAATCGCCGCGGTCAACTCCATGCGATTGTTCGTGGTCAGCGCCTCGCCGCCGGAAAGCTCCTTCTCGCGGTTGGCGTAGCGCAAGATCGCGCCCCAACCGCCGCGCCCGGGATTGCCCGAGCAGGCGCCGTCGGTCCAGATCTCGACCTTGCCGCTCATCGGAGGAGGCCGTAATCGCGCGCGGTTTTGATCGCAGCGTGGAAACGCATCTTCTTGAGATATTCGAGCGGGTCCTTCGGCACGACCTTGGCCCCGGGCGGCACGTTGAGCCAATCGACCAGCCTGGTCAGCATGAAGCGCAGCGCCGCGCCGCGGGCCAGGATCGGCAGCGCCTCGACTTCGTCAGGCTCGAGCCGCCTCACCCTTTCGTACTCGCCGATCAGCGCCCTGCCTTTGGTGATGTTGAACGAAGCGTCCGGCTCGAAGCACCAGGCGTTGAGGCAGATTGCGAGGTCGTAAACGAGCGCGTCGTTGCAGGCGAAATAGAAGTCGATCAGGCCGGACAAGTTTTCGCCGAGAAAGAACACATTGTCGGGAAAGAGATCGGCGTGGATCACGCCTTCCGGCAAGCCCGCCGGCCATGCTCGCTCGAGTTGCGCAAGCGCCTGGGCCGCTTCGCCCGCGAGGCCCGGCGCGACTTCGTCGGCGCGCGCTTCGGCGGCGGCGAGCAGAGCGGGCCAGCCGCCGATCGACAGAGCGTTGGGCCGGCTCAGCGCGAAGCCATCGCCAGCGCGATGCATTTTCGCCAAGGCTTCGCCGACCTTCGCGCAATGGCGCGCCGTCGGGCGGCGGATCCAGAGGCCGTCGAGGAACGTCACGATCGCCGCCGGCCTTTCCGCAAGCCGGCCAAGCGCCTCGCCCTGGCGGCTGCGCACCGGCAGGGGACAGGTGACGCCGCGTTGGGCGAGATGCTCCATCAGGCCGATGAAGAACGGCAGATCGTCCTTCTTCACGCGCTTTTCATAGAGCGTCAGGATATAGCGGCCGCTCTCGCAGACGAGGAGAAAATTCGAATTCTCGACGCCTTCGGCGATGCCCTTGAACGATTGCACCGCGCCGAGATCGTATTCGGCGAGGAAAGCGGCGAGCGCCTCGTCGGAGACTTCGGTATAGACCGCCAAGATCGGCCTTAGGCGGAGGCGGCCGGCCGCAGCGCGCGCGGCAACGGGAAGAACACGCTCTCGTCGGCGGTCGACAGGGTCTCGACCTCGATTTCGTAGCGCTCCTCGAACGCCGCGATCACCTCCTCGACCAGAACCTCCGGCGCCGAGGCGCCGGCGGTCACGGCCAGCGAGGAGATCGCGCCGAAAATATTCCAGTCGATATCGGCCGCGCCGCCGGCGAGCTGGGTCTTCTTGACGCCGGCCCGCTCGGCGACTTCGCGCAGGCGCTGCGAATTGGACGAGTTCGCCGAGCCGACGACGATGGCCGCCTCGACCATCGGCGCGGCGCGCTTGATCGCTTCCTGGCGATTGGTCGTCGCGTAGCAGATATCGGCAAGCGGCGGGCCGTGGATTTTCGGAAAGCGGCGCAAGATCGCCTCGACCACCTCGCGCGTGTCGTCGATCGAAAGGGTCGTCTGGGTGATATAGGCGAGGTCCTCGCCGTCCTCGAATTGCAGCGCTTCGACCTCTTCGACCGAGTCGACCAACGTGATCACGCCCGCCGGCAATTGCCCCATCGTGCCGATCACTTCCGGATGGCCGGCATGGCCGACCAGGATGATCTTGCGGCCGCGCTTGAAATGGACTTGCGCCTCGCGATGTACCTTCGTCACCAGCGGGCAGGTGGCGTCGATCGTGACGAGGCCGCGTCGCTCGGCCTCCTCCGGCACGTTTTTCGGCACGCCATGAGCGGAGAAGATGACCGGCGCGGGCGAGTTCGGCGCTTCGTCGAGCTCTTCGATGAAGATCGCGCCCTTCTTCTTCAGCGATTCGACGACATACCGGTTATGAACGATCTCATGGCGCACGTAGACGGGCGGCCCATAGATGGCGAGCGCCCGCTCGACCACGTCGATAGCGCGCACGACGCCGGCGCAGAAACCGCGCGGCGCGCAGAGGACGATGCGAAGCTTGGGCTTTTTCGACATGGCGCTCTGACCAAAGGGGCAAGCGTTGTTCCAGAGCCGCTCGCTCAAAGTCAAGGGCGAGCCGGCCAAGAGATGAGCTTTTTGCGCTGGCGAAATTTGGGCGACAGCCGTAAAAGCGACGGCCGACGTTAAGCGGGCGTCTTCTTCGTCGCCAATTCAACTTTTTGAGCGCCAGCCCGGGGGCCGGCCGCTCCGCTTCCCATTCGATCCGCGCCAAAGGGGCGCGCGACAGGAGCTTCGTCTTGACCGCCGTCTCCGCCGCCCCCCGCGTGCAGCGCGCCGTCTTCACCGAGGGTTCGACCCTGCGCCATGTCGCAGTGATGACGGCGACCGGATCCGTCGGCCTGATGGCGATTTTCGTCGTCGACCTGCTGTCTTTATTTTACGTCTCCCTTTTGGGCGATCAGGCGCTGAAAGCGGCGGTCGGCTACGCCAGCCAGGTTCTGTTCCTGTCGGTTGCGATCAATATAGGCCTGACTATCGCGATCAGCGCGACGACGGCGCGGGCGCTCGGCGCCGGCGACCGACCGGGGGCGCAGCGCCTGGCGGCGTCCGGGCTGGCCACTGCGGCGGCGACCGCTGCGCTGGTGGCCGCCGGGCTCTTCGCTTTGCGCGGCGCAATCCTCGACGATGTCATGCATGCTCAAGGTCCGGCGCGGGAGGTCGCCGACAAGTTCCTGGCCATCACGCTTCCGGCCAATGTGCCCTTCGCCGTCGGCATGGCCTTTTCCGGGCTGCTGCGCGCCGTCGGCGACGCGCGACGCGCCATGTATGTGACCCTGGCCGGCGGCCTGGTGACGGCGTTTACCGATCCGCTGCTGATTTTCGGCTTGGGCCTCGGCGTCTATGGCGCGGCCTGGGCGGCGGTGATTTCGCGCTTCGTCTTTCTCGGCGTCGGCGCCTATGGCGCGATCTATGTGCACGGCCTGGTCGGGCGGCCGGTCCGCAAGGCGGTGATCCGAGATTTCGCGCCGATCATGGGCATTGGCGGACCGGCCATCCTCGCCAATCTGGCGACGCCCGCCGCCGCGGTTTACACGACCCGCGTCTTCTCCGATTTCGGCGAGGCGGCGGTCGCGGCGATCGCCATCACCGATCGTCTCGTTCCCGTCGCGTTTGGCGTGATCTTCGCGCTGACCGGCTCGGTCGGCCCGGTCCTGAGCCAGAATCTCGGCGCGAAACTCATGGGCCGCGTGCGGCGGGCGCTGACCGAATCGTTCCTCCTGTCGATCGGCTATGTGCTCGCAGCTTGGGCGGTCCTGTTCCTGGCGACGCCGCTGATCGTCTTCGCCTTCAAGGCCGAGGGCGACAGCGCGCGTTTCCTGTCGTTCTTCTGCGCCGCCGGCGTCTCGGCCTGGCTGTTTATCGCCTGCCTGTTCGTCGCCAACACCGCGTTCAACAATCTCGGCTTTCCGGTCCTGGCGACGGCGTTCAACTGGGGCCGCGCGACTTTAGGGACGATCCCTTTCGTGACGTTCGGCGCGAAATATTGGGGCGTCGAAGGCGGCATGATGGGCGCGACCGCCGGCGCGGCGGTCTTCGGCCTCGCTGCGGCGGCGACCGCCTATTGGGTGACGGCGAGGCTCGCGAGACGGATCAAAACGGCATAAAGTTCGGGGCGCGTCGCCCAATGGCGACAGCGGCGAGGGAGGCGGCGGATGAACCTCAATGAGATCATGCAGGCGGCCCAGGGCGGTCAGGGGATCAACAATCTCGCGGCGCAGTTCGGGCTGACGCCGGAACAGACGCAAGCGGCCGTCCAGGCGGCGATGCCGGCTTTTTCGCAAGGGCTGCAGCGCCTCGGCCAGGACCCCAATGCGCTTGGCGGCGTCTTGAACCATATCGCCAGCGATACGCATCAGGGCTCGTTCGCGGATCCGTCCCAAGCGACCGCAATCGGCGGAAGCGCCGGCGGCGACGTGCTCGGCCAGATTTTCGGCTCGCCGCAGGTCACTTCGCAAATCAGCCAGCGAATCTCGCAAGCCTCGGGCGTCAGCCCGCAAGTCATCCAGGACATGATGCCGGTCATCGCCTCCATCCTGATGGGCGGCCTCTCCCATTCGATGCATTCGCAAGGCTTCGGCGGCGTGCTCGGTCAATTGGCGAACGCCATCACTGCGCCGGGCGGGCTCGGTTCGGTCCTCGGCGGCGGCGCGGGACAGTCGGGGCAGGGCGGCGGCTTGGGCGGCTTGATCGGCGGCGTTCTGGGCGGCTTGCTCGGCGGCGGCCAAGGCGGCGCCAATCCCCAGGCGTCGCAGATGCAGGAAGGCCTGAACAAGCTGACCAATATGTTCGAATCCGGCGTCTCGGCCGATCCGTCGCACGAGCAGGGAATCAGCGACATCCTCAACTCGCTCAGCGGGCAATTCGCGGGGAGGGCGCGCGGCTAGGCGAGCGACTCGGCGGGGCGGTCAAAATTCGATCAAGTCGGTCCGGGTGAGAGCGACCTTAGGACTGACGCCGGGCGCGTGGGTGAGATGCCAGGCGACATATTGTTCTGCGTACAATTCGGCCGAAGACACGCCGTCGACTGGGACGACAATGTTCATGCCGTGCAGCGCCGCGTCCGTTCCGGTGTCGAGCACGGCGCCTTCCGCGCTGGTGCCCGTAACGACAAGGGTCGTAATTCCTTTCTTGGCCAACAGCTCGCCAAGATTGGTCCCGAGAAATTTGTCCGGTCCTGATTTGACGATCGGGTCGTCGGGTTTCGGCGCGACTTCCGGCCGAATATCGCCGGGAGCGCCCGCGCCGGCGAGACTGTAGACGACGAACACCTTCCTTTCGCGCGCCTTGTCCAGCAGTTTGCGAACCGCAGGCAGGGAAGCCAGGCAGCGCGGCCGGGTCGCCTTGTTGCAAGGGCCGCTCGTCGCTTCATCATGTCCGTTGAAATCGAGGAGCAGCAGCGCAGTGGTCTTCGGATCGAGCGTGACCGACTTAAGCTCGGGCGGCGCCGGGACTTTCACCTTCGCCCAGTCGTCGATGACCGTCTGAGCGGCCGCGGGCGCAGCTCCGAAAGCCAGGGCGAGCATGATAACGGCTATTCGAGTTCTCATCGCGGCGAGTCCTCCTTTCTTGAATCGAGATCAGAGTCGACGAGGCCGATCGTACCGATCCCGGATCGATTTCGGCTTGGCGGAACGAACCAGAGTCCTTCGACGCAAACTGGCGCTCTACAATTCTCCCCGCACCGCTCCCAACGCGAAGGCGTAGCCCAAGGCGACGTCTTCGAGCTGGTCGAAGCGGCCGGACGAACCGCCATGGCCGGCGCCCATATTGACGTGAAGCAGAAACGGTCCGCCGGACGCGATTTCGCGCAGCTTGGCGATCCATTTCGCCGGCTCCCAATAGGTGACGCGCGGATCGGTCAAGCCGGCCAGAGCGAGGGTCGCCGGATAGGCGCGCGGCTCGACATTGTCGTAGGGACTGTACGACCGAATCATCTCGAAAGCGCGGCGATCCTCGATCGGATTGCCCCATTCGAGCCATTCTGGCGGCGTCAGCGGCAGACTGGCGTCGAGCATCGTGTTGAGCACGTCGACGAACGGCACGTCGGCGATGATCGCGCGATAGAGTCCCGGCGCGCGGTTGGCGATCGCGCCCATCAGCATGCCGCCGGCGCTGCCGCCTTGCGCGACGACCTTGTCCTGAGCGCCGAAGCCTTGCGCGACGAGGTGCTCGGTGGCGGCAATGAAGTCGCCGAACGTGTTGGTCTTCTTGGCGAGCTTGCCGTCCTCGTACCAGCGCCAGCCCTTGTCCGCGCCGCCGCGCACATGGGCGATGGCGAAGACGAAGCCGCGGTCGACCAGGGACAAGCGGTTGGTCGAGAAGGCGGCGTCGATCGCCAGGCCATAGGCGCCGTAGCCATAGACGAGCAGCGGCGCCGTGCCGTCGATCGGCGTATCTTTGCGATGGAGGATCGAGATCGGCACGTTTTCGCCATCGGGCGCACGAGCGAAGAGGCGCCGCGTGGCGTAATCGCCCGCATGGAAGCCCTTCGGCGCCATTTGGCGCTTGCGCAAGACCCGCTCGCGCGTCGCCATGTCGTAATCGTAAATCTCGCGCGGCGTCGTCATCGAGGAGTACGAAAACCGCATGACGCTCTGATCGAATTCGAAGACGTTTTCGAAGCCGAGCGAATAGGCTTCGGCTTCGAAGGCGACGCTGTGCTCTTCGCCCGTTTCAAGGTTGCGCACGACGATGCGCGGCAGACCCTCTTCGCGCTCGAGCCGCGCCAGAAAGCGCTTGAAGAGGGCGGTGCCGACGATCAGCCGGCCGGCTTTGTGCGGGATCAACTCGCGCCAATTCGCCAAGCCGGGCGCGGCCGCCGGCGCGGTGACGATCTTGAAGTCGGCGGCGCCGTCGGCATTGGCGCGGATGAAGAATTCCTCGCCGTGGTCCATCACGTCGTAGCGCAGGCCTGGCCGCCGTCTCTCGACCACCCGCGGCGTCAAGTCCGGGTCGTCGAGGTCGACGACGTGGCTCTCCGAGGAATCGTGGCCATGCACCGAGATGATCGCCAAGCGCCCGCGCCTGGTCGGCGAGACATTGATGAACCAGGCTGGATCGGCCTCTTCGAAAATGACGCGGTCGGCGCTCGACGGCTCGCCGAGCCGGTGGAGCAGCACCCGCCAGGGGCGGTGATTCTCATCGACTGCGACATAGAGGAAGGCGTTCGAATTGCGCGTCCAGACCATGTGGCCGGTGCAATTCTCGATGCGGTCGTCGAGGTCGGCGCCCGAGGCGACGTCGCGCACATGGATGGCGAAAAGTTCGGAGCCCTTGTCGTCGGCGCTCCAGGCGATTCTGGCGTGGTCCGGCGAGTGGCGCGCGTCGAAAAGCTGGAAAAAGGTCTTGCCGGCGGCGAGCGCGTCGCCGTCGATAAGCACCGCTTCGCGGCCGCCCGCGCGGGGCGTTCGGCAGACAATCCGGTGCTGGCCGCCCTGGCGGTAGCGCGTGTAATAAGCGTAGGGCCCGTCCGGCTGCGGCGGCTCGCTGTCGTCCTCCTTGAGGCGGGCGCGCATTTCGCGGACCAGTTCGCGCCTCAACCCTTTGAACGGCGCGAGAATGCGCGCGGAATAGGCGTTTTCGGCCTCGAGGTGACGGCGGATCGGCGCAGGCAGCCGCTTCGGGTCGCGCAAGACCTCGCGCCAGTTCTCCGCCTTGAGCCAGGCATAATCATCGATCCATTCGACGCCATGGGCGGCGCGGCGCTCGGGCTTCTTGATCGCCTGGGGCGCCGCCTCGGCGGGCAGGCTTTCTTTGAGTTCCGTCATGGTCCGTTCAAGCATGGCGCGGCTTGAAGCCGCAACTGCCGAGCTTTGTCCACCCCCGGCTCGGCGCATATTTGCCATGCATGACGTTCATGAGGAGCGCCTGGCACCCAATTATTGTATCTAAGCGGGACCGAGCGCATATTAGTAGAATTCGCTTGTTGAATGGAGCCGCGCCACAAGCGCGGCGAGGAGCGTCATGTACGAGCCGCCGCCGCACAAAAAGGAAAGTCTCGAGGCGCAGCACGCGCTGATCCGCGCCCAGCCGCTCGGCCTGCTGATCAGCCAGGGTCCGGACGGGCTCGAAGCCAACGCCATTCCTTTCCTGCTGGACGCTTCCGCGGGAAAGTTCGGAACCTTGCGCGCCCATATGGCGCGGGCGAACAAGCAATGGCGCGCTTTGCAGCAGGCCGACGAAGCGCTCGTCGTCTTCCAGGGGCCGGACCGCTACATCTCGCCAAATTGGTACGCAACCAAGCGGGAGACCGGCAAGGTCGTGCCGACCTGGAACTACGTCATGGTGCAGGCTCGCGGTCGGCCGCGCGTCATCGAGGATTCAGAATGGCTGCGCGCCCAGATCGAGGAATTGACGCGCACGCATGAGGGCCTGCGTCCCGCGCCCTGGGCCGTCTCCGACGCGCCGGCGGAGTTCGTCGCGATGCAAATCAAGGCGATCGTCGGAGTCGAAATCGAGATCGCCCGCATCGCCGGCAAATGGAAAGCGAGCCAGAATCGTCCCGCCGCCGACCGTGAAGGCGTGATCGAAGGCCTGACCGCCGAGGGCGAGCCGATGGCGCTCGACATGGCGGAGATCGTGCGTAAGGAGCGCGCCGGCTCAAACTGAGGTTGCGTCGGCTAGCCGATCTCCCGCAATTCCACGATTTCTCCTGAACCCGCGACCGGCCCCCGCGCGTGGCCTGATACGCGCCACGTCCCGTCCGCGCGCTCCAGCCGCAGCAGATGATAGGCGGCATGAAAGCGCGGCGCGCGCGACGCCGAGGAGGCGGACGGCGCGCCGATGATTGGAATGCGCCCGCCGACCGCCCGCGAAGCGGGCGATTTGAGAAAGACGATCGAGCTGACGTGATTGTGTCCATGCAGGACGAGTTCCGCGCCGGCGCGGGTCAACACGGCTTCGAGCGCGACGGCGTCGATAAGGCGGCGCATCGGCGGCGCGCCGGAGCGCAGCGGCGGATGATGGATCATGACGACCCGCGCCAGGTTCTTTTCGCGCGTTTCGCGGAGCATGGTTTCGAACCGCGCCACTTGCGCCTGCCCGAGCCGGCCCGTCGCCATCAGCGGTCCGGTCGGCAGGCCTGAGCAGAGACCGATCAGCGCGACCTGGCCGCGCACCCTGAGGTACGGAAACGCGGTCTCGCTTGGCTTGTCGCCTTCGACCCATGGTTGGAAAGTCGCCGCAAGATGCGGCATTGCGTCGCGCGTATAGGCGTCGTGATTGCCCGGCGTGAAGGAGACGTCGCGCGGCGGCCCGAGCGTCGAGAGCCAGGCCGCCGCAGCGGGGAACTCGGCCGGCAGGCCGATATTGAGAATGTCGCCGGTCATGGCGACGTGATCGCGCTTCTGCGCATTGAGGTCGGCGACGAGCCGGCCGAGCAGCTCCATGTCATGGGCGCGATCGCGGCCGCGCCGCCAATTGACATAGCCAAGCCCGCGTTTCCCCGCGAGCTGGCGCAAGGTCGGCCGCGGCAGAGGCCCGATATGCGCGTCGGAAAGATGGGCGATGGAGAAGGTCATCTCACCGCTCCCGACGACGGGAGAGGGGTCGGGAGCGCGAGGACGCGCGATTGGCGCATGGGCGTCACGCGTCGACGAAATTTCATCGTAAGAAGTCGGCGCGCTTCATTTTCAGACATCGTACCTTTCGACCCGGGCGCTCTGGCTTCGGGCGAGCCCTCAAGCCCCGCCGATGAATATGCCGGCCAGCAGCACCAGCACGCCGCCGATGACGACCTGGAACGCGGCTTGGAGGAAAGGCGTGTCCATGAAGCGGGCGCGGATGAAGGCGATCGCCCAAAGCTCGAAAAAAACGACGACGCTTGCGATCGACGTCGCGATCCAGAAGGCGTTCGGCCAAGAGTCCGGCACGAGGTAGGGAATGGCGTGGCCGAGGCCGCCGATTGCGGTCATCAAGCCGCAGACGCCGCCGCGAATGACCGGCGCGCCGCGCCCGGTGAGCGAGCCGTCGTCGGACAAGGCTTCGGCGAAAGCCATCGAGATGCCGGCGCCGATCGCCGCGGCGAGGCCGACGAGGAAGGTGCTCCAATTGTTGTGCGTGGCGAAGGCCGCGGCGAAAAGCGGCGCGAGGGTCGAAACCGAGCCGTCCATCAGGCCGGCGAGTCCTGGCTGGACATATTGCAAAACGAACATGCGCCGCGCCGTCTCGTCCTCCTTGGCGCGCACGCCCGCGGTCAAAGTCTTTTGCGTCAGTTTATGCGCGAGGTCTTCATGGCCTTGTTCGATAATGGCGAGCTCGCCGAGCAGCCTGCGCACGCCGACATCGGTCGCCTGTTCGGCGGCTTTCGCATAGAAGCGCGCAGCCTGGAACTCCATCGTCTCGGCTTGTTTGCGGATCGTTTCGAGCGGCAGGTTCTTGGTCAGCCAGATCGGCCGGCGCTTCAAGAAGCCCTTGACGTCCTCGCGGCGGATCGGCGGCAAATGCTCGCCGAACCGCTCCTGATACATCGAGAGGAGGCGGTCGCGATGATTGTTCTCCTCGATCGCCATTTCTTCGAAAATTTTCCCGCTATCCGGATAGCGCCCGGCCAGGTCCTCCGCGAAAGCCCGATAAATCCGGGCGTCCTCCTCTTCTGCGGAAACGCCGATGGCGAGGATTTCACGCTCGGAGAGGTCGGAAAAATTTTTCATGGCGCGGCCCCATTACAGATTATAATTATTCTAAATAGTGGAGCGCTGCGTTTCAATCCCGCCGCCCCGACGTCGCAAGCGCAAACCGTCGCAGGGCTAGCGCGCCTTCACGACGATCCTTTCGGCTGCGTCTGACGATAGTGCCGCAAGAACATCCGGATCGACTCGTCAACCACCTCCTCAGCCTCAACGGCGGCCCTTCCGCGACCTGTCATCCACGGCCAGAGCGAGAACTCGTTGAGCATTCCCATGAACTGGTGAGCCGCAAGCATCGGATTGCGGCAGGCTAGGACGCCCATACTCGTCTGATAGGCGAGATAGCGGGCGAGCCGCTCGGTCTGGGGCTCCATGACCGCGGCGAACTCCTCGGCGATCCAGGGAAACTGGCGGGAATCCGCCACCACCATTCGCAGAAATCCAAGGTATTCCGGGTTCTCGTGCAGGTCCAAAATGACGCGCGCGACGACGCGCAGGACGCCCTCGACGTCGCCTTGCGTCTCCAGGCCGGGGGGAAAAGCGTTTTCGAGCTGCCCCGAGACTTTGAGCAGCATCTCCCGGAAGATCTCCTCCTTGCTGGCGAACTGGTTGTAGAGCGTCCGCCGCGCCAGGCCCGAAGCTTCAGCCAACTCGTCCATGCTCACAGCGCCGAAGCCGCGCTCCAGGAACAGGCGCTGGGCGGCCTCGACGATCGCCTCCCGCGACCCGGCCCGTCGGACCTTCGCGACAGCTTCATTTGAACTTTCTCGAACCGGCATCGAAAATCCCTATTGCACTTATTGGTGCACAATAGTATATTGCACTGTGTAATGTAAAGCAAGGCCTAACGCGGCATAGGCGACGCTGCGCCGACCTCGCTCGCTCCGAGAACCCTATCCGTCGCCTCTCTGAAAGGCGAAGCCGATGTTCAAGTCTCAGATTCTCATAGCCGCCCTGATCGCCGCCTTAGTTGGGGCGTGCGAGCAGGCGAAGCCGCCCAGCCCGGTCGAAGCCCGGCCTGTTCGGACGGTCACTGTCGAGCGCCGCGCGGAGGGGGAGACCGTTTCGCTGACCGGCCAAATTCGCGCCAAGGACCAAGTCAGCCTCGCCTTTCGCCTCGATGGACGCATGATCGAACGGTCCGTCAATGTCGGCGACGTGCTGACAGCAGGCCAAGTAATCGCTCGGCTCGATCCGCAGAACCAGCAGAACGCGCTGCAATCGGCGCAGGCCAGTGTCTCCTCGGCCGAGGCGTTGCTCACCCAGGCGCGTCTAACTTATTCGCGGCAGCAGGACCTCTTGAAAAGCGGGTGGACGCCGCGCGCCAAGTTCGATGAGGCCCAGCAGGCCTTCCTCACTGCTCAAGCCCAGGTCGACGCGGCTCAGGCGCAGGCGCGGATCGCACAAGATCAGTTGGGCTACACCGTCCTGACCGCCGATGCGCCAGGCGCGGTAACAGCCGTGGGCGCGGAACCAGGCGAAGTGGTCAGGGCCGGGCAGATGGTCGCTCAGGTCGCGCGCCAGGGCGGGCGCGACGCCGTCTTCGATGTTCCTGAACAGCTCATTCGGAACGGCCCGCGCGACCCGGAGGTCGAGATCGCGCTCACCGAGGATCCGAAGGTCAGCGCGACGGGCCGGGTGCGGGAGGTTGCGCCGCAGGCGGACGCCGCCACGCGCACGTTCCAAGTCAAGGTCGGCGTCATAGATCCGCCGGAGGCGATGCGCCTCGGCTCCACCGTCACGGGCCGCATCAAGCTATCCGCCCCTCCCGGGGTGGAGGTTCCGGCTAGCGCGCTCACCGAGACGAACGGGCGCCCGGCAGTCTGGGTGGTCGACCCGCAGAGCAAGACCGTGTCCCTGCGCGGCGTCGAAATCCTTCGCTACGACCCGAACTCCGTCGCGATTTCCCAAGGGCTCGAAACCGGCGACGTCGTCGTCACCGCCGGCGTGCAGACGCTGCATCCGGGCCAGAAAGTCCGCATTTTGGGAGCCGTCTGATGAACCGCTTCAACCTCGCTGATTGGGCGATTCGGCATCGTTCGCTCGTCACCTACGTCATGCTCGTCATCGTGATTGCGGGATTCGGATCGTACCTCCGACTCGGGCGCAGCGAGGATCCGGACTTTACGGTCAAGACCATGGTGGTGCAGGTCGGGTGGCCTGGCGCAACGGTCAGCGACACGCTGCAGCAGATCACGGATCGCCTCGAGCGCAAGCTCGAGGAGACGCCGAACCTCGACTACCTGAAGAGCTACACGACCCCGGGACAGGCGACAGTCTTCGTCAATCTGAAAGATTCGACGCCCGCGGCTCAGGTCCCGGACATCTGGTATCAGGTGCGCAAGAAGATCTCCGACATCCGCTATGACCTGCCGCAAGGCATCGTCGGTCCCGGCTTTAACGACGAGTTCGGCGACACCTACGGCATTGTCTACGGCTTCACCGCCGACGGGTTCACTCATCGGGAGCTGAAGGACTATGTGGACGAGGTCCGCAAGCAGCTCCTTCAGCTGCCGGACATCTCGAAAATCGACGTCCTCGGGGCCCAAGACGAGCGCGTCTATGTGGAGTTTTTGCCCGAGCAGCTTGCGGGCCTTGGGGTCGACCGCGCCGCGCTAATCGCCGCCCTCAGCGCCCAGAACGCCGTGGCGCCGCAGGGTGTCGTGCAGACCGCCGACGAAAAAATCCTCGTCCGCGTTTCGGGCGCGTTCCGGTCCGAGCAGGACATCCTGGCCGTCAATTTCGTCGCCAATGGCCGGATGATGCGTCTGGGCGACATCGCCCGCGTCACGCGCCGCCCCGCCGACCCCGTGCAGCCAATGTTCCGCGTCAATGGGAAAGAGGGCCTTGGGCTCGCGATCGCGATGCGCAAGGGCGGTGACATCCTCGCCCTCGGGCGCAACATCGAGCACGCCATGACCGAGATCAAGGCGAGCCTTCCTATTGGCGTCGAGCCGACGCTCATCTCTGACCAGCCAGTCACCGTCGAGCATGCGGTGGCCGACTTCATGGAGGCGCTGTGGGAGGCCATCGCCATCGTCCTTGGCGTCAGCCTGGTCGCCCTCGGCCTGCGTGCAGGCGCCGTGGTGGCGCTCTCCATCCCGCTCGTCCTGGCGGCGGTGTTCATGACGATGATGTCGGTCGGAATCGACCTTCAGCGCATCTCTTTGGGCGCCCTCATCATCGCGCTCGGTCTGCTAGTCGACGACGCGATGATCACCATCGAGTCGATGGTTACTCGACTCGAACGAGGCGACGAAAAGGAGCAGGCGGCCGCTTTCGCCTATGGCTCGACCGCCTTCCCGAGGCTGGCCGGCACGCTGGTCACGATCGCGGCGTTCGTCCCTATCGGTTTTGCCCACAGCGCCGCTGGCGAATACACCTTCTCGATCTTCGCCGTCGTCGCCATCGCGTTAATCGCGTCGTGGTGCGTCGCAGCCCTGTTCACGCCTTTGCTTGGCGTCTGGGTGCTCAAGAAGCCCAAGCTGGCGCATGAGGAGAAGCCCGGCGCGATCATGCGCGTCTTCCGTAGGTTCCTCGTTCTGGCGATGCGAGCCCGTTGGGTCACAATCGTCGTGACGCTCGCCCTGTTCGGGTTGGGGCTATACGGCATGCGCTTCGTTCCACAGCAATTCTTTCCGCCGTCGGATCGTCCCGAACTCCTCGTCGACCTGCAACTGCCCGAGAACGCGTCCATCTACGCCACAAAAGACGTCTCGGCCCGACTGGACGCGCTTCTGAAGGACGATCAGGACGTCGATCACTGGAGCACTTATGCCGGGCGAGGCGCGGTCCGGTTCTACCTGCCCCTGAACGTGCAGCTTCCGAACGACTTTTTTGGGCAGGCAGTTGTCGTGACCAAGGGACTCGAGCAGCGCGAACGCGTAAAGGCGAAGCTCGAGCGGGCGCTGGCCGCTGATTTCCCGAACCTTGTCGGGCGGGTCTACCCGCTTGAGCTTGGCCCGCCGGTCGGATGGCCGGTCCAATACCGGGTGAGCGGACAGGAGCCGGACGAGGTGCGGACAATCGCCGCGCGAGTAGCCGAACTGGTCGGGTCGGCCCCCGGCGCCGAGAACGTCAACTATAACTGGATGGGATCGGCCCGCACTGTCAGAATCCAGGTCGACCAGGATCGGGCCCGCCTCCTGGGCTTGAGCTCGCAGGAATTGGCTCTGGCTGTGAACGCAGTCGTTTCAGGCGTCACGGCCACGGAGATGCGCAGCGGGATCTGGCTCGTCGACGTCTTGATCCGGGCCTCCGCCGAGCAGCGCGCCTCGTTGTCGGCAATCCGCGCGCTTCAGGTTCCGCTGCCGAACGGCAAGGCCGTTCCGCTGAGCCAGATCGCCTCTGTCGAGTACGGGCAGGAATATCCTATCGTCTGGCGTAGGGACCGGCTGCCCACCGTGACAGTGCAGGCCGACCTCGCGCCGGGTACGCAGGCCGCGACCGTCGTGCAGGCGCTCGCGCCGCGGATCGCCGCGATGAACGCCAGCCTGCCGAGCGGCTACCACGTCAGCGTCGGCGGAAGCGTCGAGGAGAGCGACAAGGCGCAGACGTCGGTCATCGCCGTCGTGCCCATGATGCTGGTGATTATGCTCACGGTGCTCATGTTCCAGCTTCAGAGGTTCAGCAGCATGTTCCTTGTGCTGAGCGTCGCTCCCATGGGCGTCATCGGGGTCGTCGCGGCCTTGCTGCTCGCGAGTAAGCCCCTGGGCTTCGTGGCGATCCTCGGCGTGCTCGCGCTCACCGGCATGATCGCCCGCAACTCGGTGATCCTGATCGACCAGATCGAAGCGGACAAGGCGAAGGGCCTCCATCCCTGGGACGCGGTCGTCGAGGCCACAAGTCACCGATTCCGCCCGATCTTGCTCACGGCCTCCGCAGCGATCCTCGGGATGGTTCCGATCGCGCCGACCGTCTTCTGGGGACCTATGGCCTATGCGATCATGGGAGGACTGGCGGGCGCTACGCTACTGACCTTGATCTTCCTTCCGGCTCTCTATGTGGCGGTGTACCGGATCAAGCGGCCTCAGCAGAAGGCCGGCGAGAGCGCGGACGCGATCGCCGTCCGGGACGCCGTCTTGGCCAGCCAAGGCTCGTGGATGAGGCCGGCATGATTACGGACGAAGCGCGGCGGGCGGAAGTTGACCTCGGTTCATTCGCGAGGGGACCCGCCCAAGGCCGGCTATCCTGGGAGGAGACATGTACGTCGATCCGCCTCTTGTGACTTCGGCGTCAGCTCTCTTGGGCGCGATGATCGGCGGCGGCGCGTCGCTGGTCGGGGCCATCTACACGCAGCGCGCCCGAGATCGGCTTCAGCGACTCACAGGCGAGATCGCCAAACGCGAGGCGGTCTACGCCGAGTTCGTGATGAGCGCGTCGAACCTGCTTCTGGAAGCGTATATTCATGACGACATCGCCTTGAGAGGCGAGGAGCAGAGGCTGATCGGACTGATGAATCGAATGCGCCTCTTCGCGTCGCCCGAAGTGGCGGGCGGGGCGGAGGCCGTGCTCCGAGCCATCGTCGACATCTCGTTGAAGCCAAGCGTCGAACTCCGGCAACTCGCGGCGGCGGCATTGTCCAAGAGTCTCGAACCCGATCCGCTTTTGGCGTTCAGCCTCATTTGTCGCGCCGACTTGGACAAAATGCGCCAAATGGCGGCTTGAAGCGATGGCTCAAACGGCGACCAGAACTATGGCGCGACGGATGCGCGGCCAGCGCGCCGCGGTTATCCTTGGATTGCCCGTCTTTTGGTCCTTTCCCGCGGAGGCGGAAAATCGGAGAACCGCAGCTTGAGGTCGGCTCAACGCTTGATTCCGCTTTTGCGGGAATGACATAGAACGCGGTGATGAGCGATCGCCCGAAATCCCTCGCCGCACGCCTGCGCTCGCGCGTCTTCCATCTTTATTTCGTCCTGACGCGACCGATGACGCTCGGCGTGCGCGCGGCGGTGTTCGACGCGGAGGGCAGAGTGTTTCTCGTTCGCCACACTTATGTGCCGGGCTGGCATTTTCCCGGCGGCGGCGTCGAGCCGGGCGAGACTGCGCTCGACGCCTTGACGCGCGAGCTTCTCGAGGAGGGCGCGATTGCGCTGCACGAAGAGCCGCGGTTGCACGGCTTTTATTTCAACGGGGGCGTTTCAAGGCGCGATCACGTCGCGCTTTACGTGGTGAGGCGCTTCGAGCAAAAAGCGCCGCCCGCGCCGAACCTGGAAATCGCCGAAACCGGATTCTTTGCGCAAGACGCCCTGCCCGAAACAACCAGCCGGGCGACGCGGGCGCGGCTTAGGGAAATCCGCGAAGGGGCGACGCCGGCGCGGCTTTGGTGAGGAAACGTCGGCCGCGCTTAAGGCTTGCGCGGGCGTTCGGCTTGGATCGCCGCCTCGTGGTACCAACCCTCGCCGAATTCGACGCGCGGCGCTTGCGGCGCGCGCTCAGGCGAAGCTGGCTGGCCTGCTGTTCCGGCGCGGGCGAGCGGCCGGCGCGGAAACGGATAAATCTTGGCGGACGGGCGCGAATCCGGGGTCATCGGACGTCTCCTCTTCTGGGCGCGCAACTCCGTGGTCTGAGAAATGGTTCGACACGAACGAACCTACAATAGCGCAAACGCACATGATTCGCGCGAAGTGCTTCAAATAAAATCACGAAATGCCTGAAATATAGGCAGTTCGCCGCTTGGCGCGTTCATCGGCGCCGCAAGGCGCTGATGAATCGCCGCGCCGCTTCTGGCATGGAAAATGCTGCCCGACCAAGCCGTTGACGCGCATTCGCGATTCTCCAACGCGCGATAAGCCCGAGATGAGGTTTGAGAGGCAGGCAATGACGAAGTACAAACTCGAGTATATCTGGCTCGACGGCTATACGCCGACGCCCAATCTCCGCGGCAAAACGCGGCTTAACGATTTCGACAGCTTCCCGACCCTGGAGCAGCTTCCGCTTTGGGGCTTCGACGGAAGCTCGACCATGCAGGCCGAGGGCCACAGCTCCGATTGCGTGCTGAAGCCGGTCGCCGTCTATCCCGACGCCGCTCGCGTCAACGGCGCGCTGGTCATGTGCGAAGTGATGATGCCGGACGGCAAGACGCCCCACCCGTCCAACACGCGCGCGACGATCCTCGACGATCCGGGCGCCTGGTTCGGCTTCGAGCAGGAATATTTCTTCTATAAGGACGGCCGTCCGCTGGGCTTTCCGCCGAGCGGCTATCCGGCGCCGCAGGGGCCCTATTATACCGGCGTCGGCTATAAGAATGTCGGCGACGTCGCCCGCAAGATGGCCGAAGAGCATCTCGACCTATGCCTCGCGGCGGGCATCAACCATGAAGGCATCAACGCCGAAGTCGCCAAAGGCCAGTGGGAGTTCCAGATTTTCGGCAAGGGCTCGAAAACCGCCGCCGACCAGATGTGGATCGCCCGCTACCTGCTGCTCCGTCTCACCGAGAAATACGGCGTCGACATCGAATTCCATTGCAAGCCGCTCGGCGACACCGACTGGAACGGCTCCGGCATGCATTGCAATTTCTCGACCGCCTATATGCGCGAAGTCGGCGGCAAGGACTATTTCGAGGCGCTGATGAAGGCGTTCGAGGCGGCGCGCGCCGAGCACATCGCCGTCTATGGGCCGGACAACCACATGCGCCTCACCGGCAAGCACGAGACCGCCTCGATCCACCAGTTCAGCTATGGCGTCGCCGACCGCGGCGCCTCGATCCGGGTGCCGCACAGTTTCGTCAACAATGGCTATAAGGGCTATCTCGAGGATCGTCGCCCGAACTCGCAAGGCGACCCCTACCAGATCGCCTCGCGGATTTTGAAGACGATCGCCTCGGTCCCGGCCGAAAAGAAGGCCGCCGCTTGAGGGGCGCGACGCGGCGCCGTCTTCGACGGCGCCGCGGTCCGAACCTTTGACCAATCAAAAAGCCGCGCCGGATCTCCCCGGCGCGGCTCCTTTTTGCGTACCTCCGCGGCGACGCTTACTCGCCCTTCTTGGCCTGCTTGTCGCGCGCCTTGAGGGCGGCGCCAAGGATGTCGCCGAGCGAGGCGCCGGAATCGGCCGAGCCGTATTGAGCGATCGCCTCCTTCTCCTCGGCGACTTCGAGCGCCTTGATCGAGACGGCGATCTTGCGCGCCTTGCGGTCGAACTGGGTGACGCGGGCGTCGACCTTCTCGCCGACCGCGAAGCGCTCCGGCCGCTGATCGGCGCGGTCGCGGGCCAGTTCCGAGCGCTTGATGAAGGCGGTCAGGTCAGTGCCGGCGATTTTGACTTCGACGCCGCCGTCCTTGATCTCGATCACCTCGCAGGTGACCACCGAGCCTTTGCGCAATTCGCCGTCCTCGCCGGTCGTCTTCGGCGAATAAGGATCGACGGCGAGCTGCTTGACGCCGAGCGAGATGCGCTCCTTCTCGACGTCGACGTCGAGAACCTTGGCGTGGACCACGTCGCCTTTCTTATACTCCTCCATCGCCTGCTCGCCGGGCTTGACCCAGTCGAGATCCGAGAGATGGACCATGCCGTCGACATCGCCGTCGAGGCCGATGAACAGGCCGAACTCGGTCTTGTTCTTGACCTCGCCGGAGACTTCCGAGCCCACGGGGTGCTTTTCGGCGAAGGCTTCCCAAGGATTCTGCAAGGTCTGCTTCAAGCCGAGCGAGATGCGGCGCTTGGCCGAATCGACCTCCAGCACCTGAACGTCGACCTCCTGGCTTGTCGCGATGATCTTGCCAGGGTGGACATTCTTCTTCGTCCACGACATTTCGGAGACGTGGATCAGGCCCTCGATGCCGGGCTCCAATTCGACGAAGGCGCCGTAATCGGTGATGTTGGTCACGCGGCCCTTGAGGCGCATGCCGACATGGTACTTGCTCTCGATCGCATGCCACGGATCTTCGAGCAATTGCTTCATGCCGAG
>JAJPHH010000105.1 GCA_021325385.1 Alphaproteobacteria bacterium | reverse complement strand
CGGATCAACTGACGCAGGAACGTCGCCGGAAGCAGCGACTGCCCCTCCTTGCCTTCCTGCTCGAAAATGATCTGGGTCAGCACCGAACGGGTAATGTCCTCGCCGGATTTGGCGTCGTAGACAACGAAATCCTCGCCCGCCTTCACCATCGCCGCCAGGTCGGCGAGCGTCACATAGGCGCTGGAGGCGGTATTGTAGAGACGCCGGTTGGCGTATTTCTTGATCGTGATCGGCGTCGCGGCCGACGGATTCTGATCGGTCATGCGTTGCGGGTCCGTCTCACGCGCCAATTTCATTCCAAGCCTCGCTCATCGAGACGATAGGCGCTTTTCGTCTCCGCCGGAACCCAATTCCGTCACAAAAAGCCATGAATCGTCAACTTGGCGGCCGCAATGACGAAAAGGGCGGCGCGATCGAACGATTCGCTGGCTGATTTGACCAGGATCAAGGCCGCCGTTCGTCGTCGCCCGCATCCAAACCGAGCCTTCAGCAGGATCGGAGTGGCCTCGGCTGCGCCTCTTTCCCCTCGGGAGGGCCGATAGTATATGACCCAACCGGGAGAGCTCGGCCGGTCGAGGACGGGCGGGCGGAGGAATTTTTCTCGAAGGAGCGCGTTTATGTCTGAGAGCGACATCGTCATCGTCGGCGCGGCCAGAACCCCGGTCGGATCGTTCAACGGAGCCTTCGCCAACACGGCCGCGCACGAGCTCGGTGCGATAGCCGTGAAGGCGGCGATCGAGCGCGCCAAGATCGACGCGGCGAATGTCGACGAGGTGATCCTCGGCCAAATCCTCTCCGCCGGCCAAGGGATGAACCCCGCCCGTCAGGCGGCGATGAAGGCGGGCGTGCCTCAGGAAAAGACCGCGTTCGCGATCAATCAGGTCTGTGGCAGCGGCCTCAGGGCCGTGGCGCTCGGCGCTCAGCAGATCAAAAACGGCGACGCCTCGATCATCGTCGCCGGCGGCCAGGAATCGATGTCGCTCGCCCAGCACGCCGCGCATTTGCGCGCCGGCGTGAAAATGGGCGAGATGAAGCTCGTCGACACGATGCTGAAGGACGGGCTCATGGACGTTTTCCATGGCTATCACATGGGCATCACCGCAGAGAACGTCGCAACCAAATGGCAGATCAGCCGCGAAGACCAGGACCGCTTCGCGGTCGGCTCGCAGAATAAGGCCGAGGCGGCGCAGAAATCGGGCCGCTTCAAGGACGAGATCGTCGTCGTCACCGTGCCGTCGAAGAAAGGCGATATCGTCGTCGAGCAGGACGAGTTCATTCGCCACGGCGTCGTCTACGACAATCTCCTCAAGCTCAAGCCGGCCTTCTCGAAGGACGGCACCGTCACCGCCGGGAACGCCTCCGGCATCAATGACGGCGCCGCAGCGCTCGTTCTGATGAGCGAAGCGGAGGCCAAGAAGCGGGGCCTCGCCCCGCTCGCCCGGATCGCCTCCTGGGCGACGGCCGGCGTCGACCCGGCCGTTATGGGCGCGGGCCCAATCCCGGCCTCGCGCAAGGCGCTGGAGAAAGCCGGCTGGAAAGTCAAGGACCTCGACCTTGTCGAAGCCAACGAGGCGTTCGCGGCCCAGGCGTTGGCGGTCAACAAGGATATGGGCTGGGATCCCGCCATCGTGAATGTAAACGGCGGCGCGATCGCCATTGGCCATCCGATCGGCGCCTCGGGCGCGCGTATTTTGGTCACGCTGCTCCATGAAATGGGCAAGCGCAACGCCAAGAAAGGCTTGGCGACGCTGTGCATCGGCGGCGGCATGGGCATTGCAATGACGGTCGAGCGGTAAGACGCATCCTCCCTCGAAGCAGGGAAGAGTGGGTCGGCGCTTGAGCCAAACCAAACCGGGCGTGGTCGCCCGGCGATAGGGAAAGCGCGCCGCGAACGACGGCGCGTTCAAGGAAACGGAGAGGAGCGCCCATGGCGAGGGTTGCAGTTGTCACTGGCGGCACGCGCGGCATCGGCGCGGCCATCTCCAAGGCATTGCACGCGGCGGGATGCAAGGTCGCGGCGACGTATCACGGCAACGACGAAGCGGCGGCGAAATTCAAGGCCGAGAGCGGCGTCAACGTCTACAAGTGGGATGTCGCGAATTACGAGGCTTGCGCCGCCGGCCTGGCGCAAGTGGAGAAGGAGCTCGGCCCAGTCGACATTCTGGTCAACAATGCCGGCATCACGCGCGACGCCATGCTCCACAAGATGAAACCGGAGCAATGGTACGAGGTCGTCAACACCAATCTCAATTCGCTCTTCAACATGTGCCGGCCGGTGATCGAAGGCATGCGCGAGCGCGGCTTCGGCCGGATCATCAACATCTCGTCGATCAACGGTCAAAAGGGCCAGATGGGCCAGACCAATTACTCGGCGGCGAAGGCCGGAGACATCGGCTTCACCAAGGCGCTGGCGCAGGAGAACGCGGCGAAGGGCGTCACGGTCAATGCGATCTGCCCCGGCTATATCGCCACCGAAATGGTGATGGCGGTGCCGAAAGAGGTGCTGGAAAAGTCGATCCTGCCGACCATCCCGGTCCGTCGCCTCGGTCAGCCCGAGGAGGTCGCGCGCTGCGTCGTGTTCCTCGCTTCCGACGAGGCCGGCTTCATCACCGGCGCGACGCTGACCGCGAATGGCGGGCAATATATGACCTAGGGACGTCCTGTTTGACGGCGCCGGGGACGCCTTGGCGCCAACTCATCGTCAGCGGGCGCGCCGCCACCGGCGCGCCCGCGTTTTTTCGACGCTCTCGCCGGCGGTGGAACGATCACATGGGTTGCGGCGTCTAGCCTTTGTTCGAGATAAATAGCTCAGAAATTGCCATATGCATTTTGCACAGGGGAGCCGCTCCCTCCGGCAAAGCGCTCTTGCTCTTCGCGCCGACGCAGCAGGGGCGTCCGATGTCGGATTCCGCGTCGCCCTGATCATCGGCGTCGCGCTCTATGTCGCGGCGGCCTCGGGCAGCGAATTGCTTCATGCCCAAGCGACGCTCTTGGATGGGGCGCCGTTCTCTCTCGCCTGCGCCGCTTGCCTGTGTTTCTACGGTCATCGCCTGTTTCCGCGCGCCATACGTCTGGTTCGCGGCGCGGAGGCGGGGTTCATGATCGTTGCGATCGGCCTCAGCCTCGCCTGCCTGAGCTATCTCAGTCCCATGCTGGATCTGCCGCTGCGGGACCTGAACTTCATTGCGATCGACAGGCGCCTGGGTTTTGACTGGCTTGGAGCCATGCTCGCTTTGGACGGCCATGCGACGGCGCTGGCAATCCTCGGCGCGGCTTACGCGACCTTCACCGCCCAATTGATCGGCGTCGTTTTCGCTTTCGTCGTCGCCGGTCGTGTGAGAGAGCTTGACCTCTTCTTCGTGACATTCGTCAGCGCTTCTCTGATCGCTGAGGCGGCCAGCCTGCTGGCGCCCACGCTCGGCCCGATATTCGTGCTCGCGGGCGATGTCCATTTCGCGCATCTGCCGACCATCGGACGGGCGACCGGCCTGATCGTGGAAGTCCTGCGGAATGGGACGCTGAAGACGATCGACCTCAAGGCCGTAAACGGCATCATCAGCTTTCCGTCGATGCACGCGACGGTCGCGGCGCTCGTCCCGTACTTCTTGCGATGGAGCCGACCGCTGTTCCTGTTCGCCGTCGGCCTCGACAGCGTCATGCTGCTCTCCGTCGTTCCTTGCGGCAATCATTACTTGATCGACTTGATCGGCGGGTTGGCCGTCGCGGCCGCCGCGATCGTTATCGGACATCGACTACGCGACGCGATCGACCGCGCCATCGCCGTCGCAGTTTCAACAAGGCTGGCGACGGACGCGACCGGCTTGGCGCCTTAGACTCACGCTTCCGTCGCCAAAGCGGCTGTGTGCGTCGCCGGACCTTTCAGGGGCAGTTCCTGCATCAGGCCGAGAAAGACGAGACTCACCGTCAGCGCCGCGCCCTGCAAGGCGAAGACGTCGACGAAAGCCGCGCCGGCGCGGCGGGCGATGTCGGCGTCGAACGCCGCTCCGGCATGCGCCAGCCCTGAATCGCTGACGACGCCGTAAGCAAGCACGACCGCGCCGAACGCGGCGACGCCGAGCGCGCCGCCAAGCGAGCGCAAGAAGGCGAGCGTCGCTGTGCCGATGCCGAGATCGCGCGGATCGACCGCGTTCTGCACCGATACGGTGAGCGTCGGGAAAATCGCGCCGATGCCGACGCCGACGGCCAGCATCAGCGCCTCGACCTGCCAGAACGCAAGGCGCGGCGCGAGCAGCGACAAGGCGGCGGAAGCGAGGATCGCGAACGCCAGTCCGCCGACCGCCATGCGCTTATAATGGACGACCCGCGGCATGTAGCGCCCGGTCGTGTTGGCGCCGGCGACGCTGCCGGCGAGGAGCACGATCAAGCCCGCGCCGGATTCCGTCGGCGCCAGGCCGAGCGCGAATTCGAGATAGATCGGCAGGTACACCGTGATGCCGACGAAGGCGAACATGGCGAAGAACATCGACAGCGTCGCCGAGCCGACCACCTTGTTGCGGAAAATGCCGAGCGGAATCAGCGGCTCCTTGGCGCGCGCCATGTCGAGGAGAAAACCGATCGTCAGCAGCGCCGCGGCTCCGGCAAGCGCCAGAATCGTCGGCGAAGTCCACTTGAAGCGGACGCCGCCAAGCGTCAGCACCAAGAGGAGCGCGCTGGTCGCGCCGATGATCAGGACCGCGCCGACAAAATCGAGGCGGTGATCGCGCTTGATCTGCGGCAGAATCTTCAAAACGCGGTTCGTCATCAGGAAGGCGAGCCCGCCGATCGGCAGATTGATCCAGAAAATGAAAGACCAATGCAGATGCTGGGCGAAAAAGCCGCCGACGATCGGCCCGGCGACGCTCGCCGTCGCCCAGACAAGCGAGAAATAGACGACATAGCGCGCCCGTTCGCGCGGCGAGGAGATGTCGGCGACCACGGTCTGCGACAGCGCCAGCAAGCCGCCGCCGCCAAGCCCCTGCACGGCGCGCCCGACAATGATCGCGGCCATGTTCGGGGCAAGCGCGCAGACGAGGGAGCCGGCGAGAAAAACGCCTAGCGATAGGAACAAAGCCGGCCGGCGACCATGGATATCGGAGAATTTGCCGTAGAGCGGCGTCACCGCGGTGCCGGTGACGAGATAGGCTGAGATGATCCAGGACAGGAATTCAGAATCGCCGAGCGATCCGCCCATGATCGGCAGAGCCGGCGCGACGATGGTCTGATCCAGCGCAGCCAGCATCATCGCCATCATGACGCCGATCATGATCCGGCGCTTCTGCCCGTCGGTTAATTTTCTCGGGAGCGACATATCCATTGAGTTGCGGGAATCCGACCTTTCGATTTCAAAAAGAGGTTTGCGCAGCAAGCCTCCGTCCGCGCGACCGACGAATCGCGCTCCGCTCGCAAACGCGCCACCTATTTCGACGACAGAGCCGGGACCATGACTGAGCCGGCGCCGCGCATCAAGCGCCTCCGCCCGCCGGACGCCTCACGTTTGCGTCAGCAAACGACCTGAGCCGGGAGCAGCCCGTAAGCCTTCCGGCCGGCGCCTTGCTGCGCTACAAAATTCGCGCCGATGGCGCGGTGTTTGAACGGGCGGGGAGAGAAAGGGATGCTACTGATAACCAAATTAAAGGACATGAACAAGGATTACCGCCACGAGGAAAGCGACACCAAAAACCAAATCCGTCACGATAAGTTCGAGACGCTCGAAAAAAGGATCGAGGCCACACTCAAAAAACTAACGGAGCTCGAGAAGACGGGGCGTTTCACGGTCGCGACAAACGTGCCGAAAATCGGCGAAGGGCGTGTGAAGAGTCTCGCCGCATTCCATACCGCGCGCCAGGATTTCAGGGTCAACAAGGCGAAGCTGACCGAAGAATTGATCCGTTTGCGTCAATGGCTGGTCCGCCAAGGCGCGCAACTCACCCTCGACGGCAAAATAATTTGGCGCAAGAGTCAGGCCAGGGTCGTTTGGGATCACGAACTGGCCCAGCAGCTCGCGACGAAGGTCGACATCCGCAGCGGCCGACTCGTGCTCGCCAATGGCAAGCCGCTCGACACCAAGTTCATGGCCACGCACTTCTCCGGCCCCGGTTATGCGATCTACGTTATGTCCGGAGAAGGCAACCTCCATGTCAGCAGCCATTCGGCCGGCCACCGTCACCATTCGTCTCTGCTGGCGGGAGCGCCTGTCGCCGGCGCCGGGGAACTTCGCGTGAGCGATGGATTTCTTAAGGAAATCAGTAACAAGAGCGGCCATTACTGGCCGGAGCCTTTCCACCTTGTTCAGGTCGTCAAGCAATTGATAGAAAACGGTTTGCCGCGAACCGGTTATACTGTGATCTGTCGTGAGGGGCGACGAGACGTATATCCCTCGGCCGACGAGTTCCTAAAAGCCGAGGACATTCCGCCTGTCGTTGCCGAGGCAGGGGACCTCGTCGATACCGGCTACAGCGGCGGAGAATAGATCGAAAGCCCAAAACGGCCGGCTGCGCTCACGTCGCCGGCGGTTCGACCAATCTCACGATGTCGCTGACAAGCCGATTGATGGCGAAGTCCTTCGGCGTGTAGACCGCCGCCGCGCCTTCGGCTTTGAGCTTATCGGCGTCGGCCGGCGGGATGATGCCGCCGACGATGACCGGCAGACGGCCGAGCCCGGCCTCGCGTAAACCCGAGATCACCTCCCGCGTAAGCTCCAGATGCGAGCCGGACAGAATCGACAAGCCGACGCAATGGACGCCGTCCTTGGCGCGTTCGACAATCTCCTGAGGCGTCAGTCGGATTCCGTCATAGACCACGTCGATGCCGGCGTCGGCGGCCCTCACCGCGATCTGCTCGGCGCCGTTGGAGTGGCCGTCAAGGCCAGGCTTGCCGATGAGCAGTTTGAGCCTTCTGCCAAGCTTCAGCGAGACGCGCTCGACTTCGGCCCGCACTTCGTCGAGATCGGCCGCCTGCTGGCGCGCCCGGCGCGAGACGCCGGTCGGCGCCCGGTATTCGCCGAAGATTTCGCGCAGAGCCGCGCCCCATTCGCCGGTCGTCACGCCCGCTTTGGCGGCCGCAATCGACGGCGGCATGATGTTGCGGCCGTGTTTCGCCGCCTCGCGCAAGTCGCGCAACGCCGCCGCCGCGGCCTCACCGTCGCGCTGAGCGCGCCAGGCCTGGAGCCGCGCCACTTGCTCGGCTTCGACATGCGGCGGAATCGTGATGATGGTTTTTTCCCCCGCGGTCAGCGGCGACGGCTCGCTTTCCGTATAGCGATTGACGCCGACCACGATCTGCTCGCCGCGCTCGATCGCCTCGAGCCGGCGCGTGTTCGATTCCACAAGCTGGCGTTTCATATAGCCGCTCTCGACCGCGGCGACCGCGCCGCCCATTTTTTCGATCGAGGCGAGCTCCGCCCGCGCCTCTTCTTTCAACGCCGCGACCTTCGCTTCGATCTCGCGGCTGCCGTCGAAAATGTCGCCGAATTCGAGCAGGTCGGTCTCATAGGCCATGATCTGCTGCAGGCGGAGCGACCATTGCTGGTCGAAAGGCCGGGGCAGGCCGAGCGCCTCGTTCCAAGCCGGCAATTGCACTGCGCGCGCCCGCGCGTTGCGCGACAGGACGACGGCGAGCATCTCGATGAGGATGCGATAGGCGTTGTTCTCCGGCTGCTGTTCGGTGAGGCCGAGCGAATTGACCTGGACGCCATAGCGGAAGCGGCGCTTGGCCGGATCAGCCACGCCATAGCGCTCGCGGCAAATTTCGTCCCAGAGTTCGACGAAAGCGCGCATTTTCGCCAGTTCGGTCAGGAACCGCATGCCGGCATTGACGAAGAAGGACATGCCGCCCACGACATTGGCGAAGCGTTCGGCGTCCGCCTCCCCGGACGCGCGCACCATATCGAGAACCGCGATAGCGGCGGCGAGCGCGTAGCTCAGCTCCTGAACCGGCGTTGCGCCGGCTTCCTGCAGATGGTACGAACAGACGTTCATCGGATTCCATTTCGGCGTCTCGCGCGCCGAAAACAGAATGAGGTCCTTGGTCAGGCGCAATGACGCTGCTGGCGGAAAGACATAGGCGCCGCGCGACAAATATTCCTTGATGATATCGTTCTGGGTCGTTCCCTGCAGGCTGGCGCGCGCGGCGCCCTGCTCCTCGGCGACGGCGACATAGAGCGCCATCAGCCAGGGCGCCGTCGCGTTGATGGTCATGGAGGTGTTCATGTCGGCGAGCGGGATGCCCTCGAACAGGGCCCGCATGTCGCCGAGATGGGAGATGGCGACGCCGACCTTTCCAACCTCGCCCTTGGCGAGAGGATGATCGCTGTCATAGCCGGTCTGGGTCGGCAGATCGAAAGCGATGGAAAGGCCGGTCTGACCCTTGGCGAGATTGGCGCGATAGAGGCGGTTCGATTCGGTGGCCGTGGAGTGGCCGGCATAGGTGCGAAAGATCCAGGGCTTGTCCCGTTTCGGCGGCTCTTGCTCCACTGAACCTTGCTCCGCAACATTTATGTTGCAGGGCACAATGCCAGAAATCGGCGACAGGCGCCAGCCTCAGGCGGGTGGTCCTTGGACCGCTTGAAAGACAAGACCAAATTTCGTCGGCCGTTCGGCTTTTCTTCGCCTTGCTCCATTCGGCGCGGAACGAATTCCGCGCTCCGCCGTTCCTCGACGTCAGCCGCCGTTGATCACGGCGGCAGCAGCAAAGGACGCGCGGATATGGATAAAAAGCTTCTTGGCATGTTGGGCGGTGCGTCGGCGCTTGCTCTGGTCTCGGGCGGGCCTTCGTCGGCGGCCACGAGCCAGATGGAGCCGCCCGCTCTGCAGCCGGCCCAATCGTTTGGCGAATTGCTGGATCCGATTCCGAACGCCTTAGACGTGTTGGCGGCGGAAGACGAAAAACCGGCGACCGTCGCGCCGCAGATTCAACTCGTCCAGTGGCATCATCACCACCACCATCATCACCATATGTTCTATCACCACCATCACCACCATCATCACATGTTCTATCATCACCATCACCATCATCACCATCATCATTGGTGGCGTCGGCGGTGGATGTATTATTAAGCTAAGCGGCGGCGGCGAGCCGCCGCGCGATCGAAAGTCCAGCGGACGCCTCAGGGCGTCCGTTGTCGCGTCCGCTGATTGGCGGCGCCGAGAATGTGACGGTAGGTGCCGTCAAAGACAGTGTTGGTCGCGGAAGTCCAGGTGGTGTCCGCGGAGAGGCGCGGCCGGCTTTCATGGATGCGGCGGGACTGCAATTCACGCTCGGCCGCTTCTTCGTCGCTCATCGGCACGAGATCGAAATCGGCCGTCTCCGGAATGACGATGATCTGGGCGAAAGGCTCGCCGGGCCGGAAAATATGCGTTCGCCCTTCGGCCGGCGACTTGAAGACAATGAAGAACATCATCGGCCACCAGCGCCTTAGCAGGGCCGGAACCGCGATCGGCGTCGTGTCCGTCGGGTCGGTGTAGAAGCGAGGATGGGGCTCCGTCCGGATCGCCATGCCTTCCTTGGGCTTGATGTCGAGCAGAATCTGAAACGTGTAGTATTTATCGCCGAAATTGCGGAATGGCGGCCATTGCAGGTCGGTGTCCGGCGGCCGCTCTCCGAAATCTCCCTCCATGACGAAGCGGCCGTTCTTGGTCGTTACTTTGAGTTCGTTGTCAAACGGATAAAAAAGCTCGATTCCGTAGCGCGCCCCCTCCGAGAACGGCACGCAATGCCACGGATATTCCTGCGATCCGTCGGCCCGGGGCGCCCTCTCGCCGGCCCAGCCCGGAATCTCGAGTTTGGTGCGACGCGGCGCCAAGCGAGGATTGAAGAGGCGGTATTTCACCTGATCCATGGGACCCCCGATCGGAAACCGCCGTGGCGGCCTAACTTGGTCGAAGATAACGCCATTTCGCCCCGCTTCGTTCCCGACTTGGGCGCCGCGACGAGGATTGTTGCGCCCGCGCGGCTAGGGCGCCATTATGCTGCAACGCAAAATCGCAAGCCGATCAGGGCCGGGGGAGCGGGGAGCCGAGGATGAGCGAAAGCGCGACGAGTCTCAGGACCGGCCACGAGACCCGGCCCAAGGAGCTTTACGGCATCGGCGAAATCCCGCCGCTCGGTCACGTGCCGGCCAAGATGCATGCCTGGGTCGTGCGCCGCGAGCGGCATGGGCCGCCGGAGCAGTCGATGCAAATCGAAGTCGTGCCGACTTGGCCGCTCGACAGCCACGACGTGCTGGTCCTCGTGATGGCCGCCGGCGTCAATTACAACGGCGTCTGGGCGGCGCTCGGCCAGCCGATCTCGCCCTTCGACGTGCACAAGCAGCCGCTCCATATCGCCGGCTCCGACGCGGCTGGCGTCGTCTGGGCGATCGGCTCGAAGGTGAAGCGCTGGAAGGTCGGCGACGAGGTTGTCGTTCATTGCAATCAGGACGACGGCGACGACGAGGAGTGCAACGGCGGCGATCCGATGTATTCCGCCTCGCAGCGCATCTGGGGCTATGAGACGCCGGACGGCTCCTTCGCGCAATTCTGCCGGGTGCAGGATCGCCAACTTATGCCGCGGCCGAAACATCTGACCTGGGAGGAGAGCGCGTCCTATACGCTGACCTTGGCGACCGCGTACCGCATGCTGTTCGGCCACGAGCCGCATCGCCTGAAGCCGGGCGACAACGTCCTGGTCTGGGGCGCTTCCGGCGGGCTCGGCGTGTTCGGCGTGCAGCTCTGCGCCGCGGCCGGCGCCAACGCGATCGGCGTGATCTCGGACGAGGGCAAGCGCGACTACGTCATGTCGCTCGGCGCCAAAGGCGTCGTCAACCGCAAGAATTTCAAATGCTGGGGTCAGTTGCCCAAGGTGAACACTGACGAATACGCAGCGTACATGGCCGAAGCGCGCAAATTCGGCAAGGCGATCTGGGACGTCACCGGCAAGAAGGACGTCGACATCGTCTTCGAGCATCCCGGCGAGCAGACCTTTCCGGTCTCCTGCTTCGTCGTCAAGCGCGGCGGCATGGTCGTCTTCTGCGCCGGCACGACCGGCTACAACCTCACCTTCGACGCGCGCTTCGTCTGGATGCGGCAGAAGCGCATCCAGGGCTCGCATTTCGCTCACCTGAAACAGGCCGCGGCGGCGAACAAATTCGTGCTCGATCGCCGCATCGACCCGTGCATGTCGGAAGTCTTTCCCTGGGACAAGATTCCCGAAGCGCACACCAAAATGTGGCGGAACGAACACGCGCCGGGCAACATGGCCGTGCTGGTCAATGCGCCGACGACAGGCCTGCGAACGCTCGAGGACGTGATCGAGGCGGGAAAGAAGTAGGTACGGGCGAAAGAGGGGCGACGAAGCCTCCCGGTCATTGCGAGCGAAGCATAGGGCGGGCCTTATGACTGGATCGTTTCTCGCTACGCTCCTCGCAATGACGGAGGTTCTGGAGAACGGCCCTCGCTCGCTCCCCCCTTCTCCCGCGCTCGCATGATCGCGGCGTTCAGTTCGCCGCCATAGATGAAAATGCCGGCCATGAAATAGAGGAACACCAGGGCGATCATCACCGACGCCAATCCGGCATAGGTCGAGACATAGTTGCGGGCGAATTCGGAAAGATAGGCGCCGAAGCCTTCGCCGAAAGCGATGCAGGCGGTGAAGGTCAAGGCGACGCCGGGCGCGAGATCGATCAGGCGCCGGCGTCCCCGCGGCAAAAGGATATGCGCGAGGAACAAGGTGATCGCCATGAGCACGACGGCCGCGCCCAATCGGATGAAGGTGACTAGAAAGCCGAGCGGCGCGAGCTGCGGCAAATAGCGCAGGGTCGTCGACCAGATCAGCGGCCCGAGCACGACGAGGAAAGCGAGCGCGAGGAGCCCGAACGCCGCCACGACGACGAAGGCGATCGATTCGAGGCGCAGCAGCCACCACGGCCGGGTCTCGACGCTGCCGTAAGCGCGGTTGAGCCCGACGCGCGCCGCTTCGATCGCGCCCGAGGCGAAATAGAGCGCCAGAGCCGCGCCGATGGTCAGCAAGCCGCCGCGCGGCGCCGTCAGGACCCTCTGCGCCTCGCCCGCGATCGGGCCGGCCACCTCCTTCGGCCAGACGGCGAAGATCAGCCGCGCCGCCTCCTCGGCGAGATTGTCGGTGCCGAAAAATCCGGCCAGGGCCGTGACGAAGATGAGAAAGGGAAACATCGAGGTCAGCGCCGACAGGCCGATATAGCTGGCGATCGCCCAGCCGTCCTGGGCGAGAAAGCGCCAATAGGCGTCGAGGAAAATGCCGAAGACTTCGCCGATCCGCCGCATCGGCCGCCGTTTTTCGCGGATCGGGTTGCGCTGTCAATGTCGAGGCGCCTTCCCTCCTCGCCGCGTCGCGGGAAGAGGGATCCGGCCTGCTCGCCTAGGCGCCGGAGCCGCCTGCCGCCGGCCTTTCCTCGTATTCGTCGTGGCGGCGGACGAAATCCATCGTCCTCTTCTCGTTCCGGCCCTTGGGCGCGCTATCGAGAATCATCAGCGTCCCGATCAGCTCTTCGGGGCCGCGCCCATAGCTCGAATAAGTATGGTAGACAGCGCCGTCCGCATCCTTGGCGAAAGCGCTGAGCCCGGGCAGTTCGTCATTGGCCTTGGCGGACTCGATTTGCGTGAAATTGTAGAAGACCGAGCCTTTGGCGAGATCGGCCTCGCTGAACGAGACGCCGTAATCGGCGTTGAAATCGCTGCCGAACGACGAAACCCAGGGAAAGCGCCAACCCATGCGGCGCTTGTAGGCTTCGATCTTGGCGAGCGGCGCGCGCGAGACCGCGGTCAAGGTGACGTCGTGGTGCTCGAGATGCGGCAGCGCGCCGTCGAGATGGTCGGCGAGAAACGAGCAACCGAGACAGCCCGCCCGCCAATCCGGGCCGAACATGAAATGATAGACGATGAGCTGGCTGCGGCCGGCGAAGAGGTCGGCGAGGCTCTTGTCGCCTTCCGGCGTCGCAAAGCGATAGGCCTTCTCGACCTTGACCCAAGGCAGCGCAAGGCGCTCGGCGTTGATCGCGTCGCGCAGACGCGTCGCCTCCTTCTCTCTAAGCAGCAGCGCTTTCCGCGCCTGCAGCCATTCCTCCCGCGAGACAACTTGATGATGGGGCATGACGCTCCTCCATAAGGACGCGCCGACGCGTTTTACGCCGCCTTGCGGCGGAGAAATCGCGCGGCTGAGCCTAGGACGGGCCGTGACCGCCCGCAACCGACAGGCGCCGGCATTTTTTTCGCCGAAATCGAGCCGCAGCGGATCTCTGGGCCAGAGAGAGCGCATTGCGGTCAGCTTGCCGGCGGAGCTGCTGGCAGGCTGACCGCGGCCTTGGCCCTGCCCCTCCGGCGCTCGTCGAAGCGCTGCATCACCACATAGAAGGAGGGCACGAACACGACCACAAGACAGGTCGAGGCGATCATGCCGTAGAAGACCGCGATCCCGATCGATATGCGCGCCGAGGCGCCCGCGCCCGTGGCGAGAACGAGCGGCAAGACGCCGAGGATGAAGGCGAAAGACGTCATGATGATCGGCCGGAAGCGCAACCGGGCTCCTTCGACCGCCGCCTTGACGACGTCCATGCCTTCCGCCCGCCGCTGGCGTGCGTATTCGACGATGAGAATCGCGTTCTTGCTGCCAAGCGCAATCAGGAGAATGAGGCCGATCTGCGTGTAGAGATTGGTCGCGGCGATGCCGATCTGGCTGTAGAAGACGTCTTTCGCGCCGAGCGCCGTCAGCGCGGCGACCGTCCCGAGCAGCGCCAGCGGCACGCCGAGGATCACGGCGAGCGGCAAAATCCAGCTCTCGTACTGACCGGCGAGAACGAAATAGACGAGCAACAACGCGAAGCCGAACACGTAGTAAATCTGATTGCCGACCTGCTTTTCCTGGAAGGACATCGCCGTCCATTGATAACCGGACCCGGTCGGCAAGGTGTCTTTGCCGATCTCCTCCATGATGCCGAGCGCCTGGCCCGAACTGAAACCTGGCGCGGCGGAGCCGATGACGGTCGCGGACGGATAAAGATTGTAGAGGCTGATCAGCGGCGGCCCCTGGACCTCGGCGATGTCAGCCACGGTCCCGATCTGCGTCATGCTTCCGTCGCCGGCCTTGACCTTGAGGTTGCGGATATCGTCAGCCGTGGCGCGATAATTGGGCAGCGCCTGCGTATAGATCTGAAAGACGTGTCCGAATTTGTTGAACTGCGCCACATAGCCGGCGCCGACATAGCCCGATAGCGCGGCGAACACTTGCCCGACCGTGACGCCGATTCTTTCGGCCTTGACGCGGTCGACTTGCACCAAGAATTGCGGCGCGCCTGAACGATACGTCGTGGCGACCCGTTGAAGGGCCGATTGCGCGTTTCCGTTCGCGACGACCGCATTGGTGAGGCTCTGAAGCAGCGCATAATCGAAATTGCCGTTCTTGAGCTCGACTTGCATGGTGAAGCCGCCGACATTGCCGATCCCCTGGATGGGCGGCGGCGGGAGCGCAAAGGCGATCGCCTCGGGCACGCCCTGCAAGGCGCCGTTCAGGCGACCGTTGATCGTCCGGACATCTTGCCCAGCCTCTTTGAGGCGCATGTCCCAATCCTTCAAAACGACGAAGGCGACGCCGGCGTTGGCGAGGCTCGCCCGGTTGTCGAGAATGGAGAAGCCGCTCACGGTGACGACATGCTCGACGCCCGGGATTGCGCCGGCGATTGCCGAAATCTTCTGCAACACTGCGTCGGTGCGCCCCTTCGATGCGCCGTCCGGCAATTGTACGGGGACGATCAAGTAACCCTGGTCTTCGACCGGCAGGAACGCCGTCGGCACGCGGCTCAGTCCGTAAACCGCCAAGCCCACAAGCGCGAGCGCAAGCACGACCATCACGCCGGCGCGGCGGGTCATTGCGCCGACGAGACGCGCATAGCCGCGCTCGGCGCGTCCATAGACGGCGTCAAAGCCGCGACTGAAAAAATTGCGCCGGCCGTCATGCCTCGGCGGCCGGAGCCATAACGCAGACTGGGTCGGCTTGAGCGTCAGCGCGTTGATCGCGCTGATCACGGCGGTCGAAGCGATGACGAGCGCGAATTGACGATAGAGCTGCCCCGTGAATCCCGGCAGGAACGCTGCGGGAATGAACACGGACATCAGAACCAGCGTGATGCCGAGGACCGGCCCGGTCAGATCGTCCATCGCGCGCGCCGCAGCCTCCCGGCCGGGAATCCCCTGCTCGATATAGCGCGCAACGCCCTCGACGATGACGATCGCGTCGTCGACCACGATCCCGATCGCGAGCACAAGGGCGAAGAGGGTCGGAAGATTGATCGAAAAGCCGAGGGCGGCCATGGCCGCGAACGCGCCGATCAGCGTGACCGGCACAGTGGTCGCCGGCACCAGCATCGCGCGCCAGTCCTGGAGGAAGACGAGGATGACGATCAGCACCAGGATCGCCGCTTCGATCAGCGTCCGATAGACCTCGTAGATCGCGGCCCGCACGAATTTCGTCGTATCGTACGGGATGATGTAGGAGAGTCCTTGCGGGAAGCTCGTCGCGAGCTCGTCCATCTTCGCCTTCACCTCGTTGGCGACGGCGATGGCGTTGGCTTCCGGCAGGAGGGAAATAGCGATTCCGGCGGCGGGGCGGCCGTCGAGATTGAACGACTGACTGTAGCTCTGGGCGCCGAGCTCGACTCGGCCGACGTCGCGGACCCGGGTGATCTGTCCGCCATTCGCCGAATTGACCTTGACGATGATGTTCTCGAACTCGGCGGGATCGTCGAGCCGGCCCTTGAGGTTCAGCGTATATTGAAAGTCCTGTCCTTTGGGCGCCGGCGGCGCGCCGACCTGACCGGCGGTGACTTCCTGGCTTTGCTGCTGAATGACGCTGATGACGTCCTGCGGCGTCAGGCCGCGCGCTTGGAGCAGGTCCGGGTTGAGCCACACGCGCATCGCGTATTGCCCGGCGCCGAGCACCGTCACGTCGCCGACGCCGTCGAGGCGACGAAGCTCGTCCTGCACATTGATGACGGCGTAGTTCGACAGGAACAGGCTGTCGAAGCGGCTGTCGGGCGAAACCAGGGCGACGAATTCCAGGATCGAGGTCGACTGCTTCTTCGTGGTCACGCCCTGGATTTGCACTTCCTGAGGGAGCGAGGAAATGGCGGCGGACACCCTGTTCTGGACAAGGATCTGCGCCTTGTCCGGGTCGGTTCCGATCGCGAAGGTGACGGCCAGATTGTAGGTGCCGTCGTCGGCGCTCGTCGATTGCATGTAGATCATGTTCTCGACGCCGTTGACGTTCTGCTCGATTGGCAGCGCGACGGAGTCGACCAGCGTCCGGGCGCTCGCGCCGGGATAGCGGGTGGTGACCTGGACGGTCGGCGGGACAACGTTGGGATATTGCGCATTGGGCAGTTGAACGAGCGCCACGAGGCCGATGAGCACGACCACCAACGCGATCACGTTGGAGAGGACCGGCCTCTCGATGAAGAAGCGCGAAATCGCGCCCGCGCGCCCAATGGGCTCGCGCGCCGCTCTTTCGCGCGGATCGCTCTCCTGCGCGTTCATTTGGGCGCGGGGTCTTGTGCGCCGGCCGGGCTGGCGGCGTCTGCGGTCAGCGTGATCCGCTGCGGTTCGACCTTCGCGCCGGGAAAAGCCCGCTGAACCCCTTCGGTCACTACCCAATCGCCGGGATCAAGTCCGGATTGGACGATCCGCAGCCGGCCCTGCTTATCGCCGGTCTTGATGATCTTGCGCTGAACGACATTGTCGGCGCCGACCACCAGCACGTAGGAGCCTTCCTGGCTCGCGCCGATCGCTTCGTTCGCGATCAGGACCGCCCTGTCCAGATGACCGATCGGCGTGCGGACTCGGACGAATAAGCCCGGCAGCAGTGTTTGATCCTTGTTGTCGAACACCGCGCGCACGACCAGCGTGCCCGTCGAGGGGTCGACCTGCGGCGAGGCGTAATCCATGTGTCCCTTGTGCGGATAGCCGTCCTCGCCCTGCATCCCGATCTCGACCGGGATGCTCGAAAGGTCGGTGGTCCTGAACGGCAGGCCCGCTTTCGCGTTGCTCTCCTTGATTCTGAGCACCTGCGGCTCGCTCATATTGAAATAGACGTACATAGGGTCGGTCTGCACGATCGTCGCCAGCTTGGTTGGTCCGGAGACCCCGACCAGCGCGCCGACGTCGACGAGATGGTTGGAGACGACGCCGTCAAATGGCGCGGTCACTTTCGTGTAGCCGAGATTAATGTTGGCGACCTCGATCTGGGCCTTTGCGTTCAGGATCGCGCCGCTCGACTGATCGACATTGGACTTCCATTGCTGGACCGTGGCCTGGCTCGCGAAATCCTGCCTGCCGAGCGTCGACTGTCGCTGATATTCGGCCTCGTTATAGGCGTGTTGCGCCTCGGCGGTGGCGAGCGACGCTTTCGCCTGGTCGAGTTGCGCCTGATAGACGTCGCGCTCGATGCCGAAGAGCTGGGTTCCTTTGGCGACCGAAGCGCCGTCCTTATAGTCGATCGATTCCAGGTAGCCCTGTACGCGCGCGACGAGATCGACCGAGTTGAAGGGCGACGTGTTGCCGGTGAGCTCGATATAGAGCGTGACGGGCTGCTGCAGCGGCTGGGCGACGACCACTTTCGGCGGCGGCGGCGGAACATAGGCGTTCTTGGCGTTGCAGGCCGCCAGCGCGAGCGCGCTCGCCGCCAAGACGAGCCCCTTCGCAGGACGATTGCGAATACTGGCCGCAGAACACGTTTCAATCATGCAGGCGCCGCTCTCTGCATAGCAGGGGTTCACGCACGCCGCACCGCTGCGGCGGCGCGGCGTGAGCCGACGACGCCTTCCGGCCCCGACGCGCCCGACCGGCGCAGCGAGGCGCCGAGGTCGGTCTTGTAACAATGGAGAGAGATTCGAACGGCTTTGTGACAGAGGTCAAGGGGGCGCCGCGCATCGACTGCAGCCTTCGTGAAATGCACGTTGCGTCAGCCCTCGCGACGGTGCATGCTGCAGCGCAACATCAGCTTGACCCTCTCGGAGGCGCCCCTGACCGTCGCTGAGGAAACCTTCGTCGGCGAGAACGCCGAGTCCGTCGCCTTCGACGGAAGAGCCGGCGCCGCTGTCGCCGCCGTCGAAGCCCTGCTCGCCGAGGCCGTCGCTTCCGTCCGGGCCAGGGTCAGTCGGGACGGCCGTCTGAGCGCCGATCTGATCGAACGCGAGCAGCGCGCCGCGCATGGCCTCGCCTGGCTCGCGACCTATGTCGAGGCGGCGCGCGAGATGGTCGGCTACGCCCGGCGCTTGCAGGGCGAAGGCCGCTTCGGCCGCTTCGAAAGCTTGCTGACCGCGATCGGCCTCGGCGAGTTCCTCGCCCAGATTTTCGGCGGCATTCCGATGAGCCAGGGCGAAATCGTGCGCCCCGCCGATTTCGGCCTCGGCGAACCGCAGATCGCGGCGCGGCGCGGCGGCGCGGTCGCCGCGCTCGTCGAAACGGGCAATACGCCCGCCAATCGCCGCGCTTTGGCCGATCTCCTCGCCGAGTCGCACGCCCCGACTTTCGGCGATCCGGGGCTCGACGAGACGCTGGAAGCGATCCGCGCCGAGATGCGGCGTTTCGCCGACGCCGAAATCATTCCCCATGCGCAGGAATGGCATCGCAAGAACGCCTATATCCCGCTCGAAATCATCGCCCGCCTCGCCCAATTGGGCGTCTTTGGGCTGACCATCCCCGAAAGTTACGGCGGCATGGGCCTCGGCAAAGTGGCGATGTGCGTCGTTACGGAGGAATTGTCGCGCGGCTATATCGGCGTCGGCTCGCTCGGCACGCGCTCCGAAATCGCGGCCGAGCTGATCCTCTGCGGCGGGACGGCGGCGCAGAAGCAGGAATTCCTGCCGAAAATCGCCTCGGGCGAAATCCTGCCGACGGCGGTCTTCACCGAGCCCAATACCGGCTCGGATCTCGCCAGTCTTAGCGCCCGCGCCATCCGCGACGGCGACGTCTATCGCATCTACGGCGCCAAGACCTGGATCACCCATCCGGTCCGCGCCGACCTGATGACGCTGCTCGCCCGCACCGATCCGAGCGAGAAAGGCTATCGCGGCCTCTCGATGTTCCTCGCCCGAAAGCCGCGCGGCGTCGACGCCGATCCTTTCCCCGCGCCCGGCATGTCGGGCGGCGAGATCGAAGTGCTCGGCTATCGCGGCATGAAGGAATACGAAATCGCCTTTGACGGTTTCGAAATTCCCGCCTCGGGCCTGCTAGGCGGCGCCGAGGGCCAGGGCTTCAAGCAATTGATGGAGACGTTCGAATCGGCCCGCATCCAGACGGCGGCGCGGGCCGTGGGCGTGGCGCAATCGGCGCTGGAGCTCGGGCTTCGCTACGCGCAAGAGCGCATCCAATTCGGCAAGCCGCTGATCGCCTTTCCGCGCGTCGCCGACAAGCTGGCGATGATGGCGGTCGAAATCCACATCGCCCGGCAGATCGCCTATTTCGCCGCACGGGCGAAAGACGACGGCCGGCGCTGCGATCTCGAAGCGGGCATGGCCAAGCTGCTCGGCGCGCGCGTCGCCTGGGCGGCGGCGGACAACGCCCTGCAGATTCACGGCGGCAACGGCTTCGCGCTCGAATATCCGATCTCGCGCGTGCTCTGCGATGCGCGCATCCTCAACATTTTCGAGGGGGCGGCCGAGATTCAGGCGCAAGTGATTGCGCGCCGGCTGCTCGAAGGCGGCAATTAGCCGCGATTATCGATCGACCACTTCGAGCTTGACGCGGGCGAGGCCGGCGCGCCGGAAGCCGAGAACGTCTGCGACATGGGTGGAGACGTCGATGATGCGATTGCGGATGAACGGCCCGCGATCGGCGACGACCACCGTTGTCGCGCGGCCATTGCTCAAGTTGACGACGCGAACATGCGTGCCGAAAGGCAAGGTTCTATGCGCGGCGGTCAGGCCGCCGGAGCGCGGACTATAATAGGAAGCCTGACCGACGGATTGCGCGTTAACCGGCGTGTTCGCGGCGACGGCGAGCGCAATGGCGAGCAATTTCGACTTCAACGGAGCGCCCCATTGTTTTCACTGCGCCCCCCGCCCATGTAACAATCCGAATAAAACGCCGAAAAAGGGGCGAACCTGCGCCAAACGAGCCATGACGCGGCCGCGTCGCAGATCTGCCGCTCGAAAAGGCGAAGTTGCGCTCCGGATGCTGGTTGAATGAACGCCGTCGCTTTATAAGGGCCAAATCGGAAGGCGACCTTCTTTGCGCACCGCTTTACCGGAGCCAACGCATTGAAAATCCTGATCATTGGCGCGGCAGGCATGATCGGCCGCAAGCTCGCCGAGCGAATCGCCAAAGACGGCGTTCTGAACGGGACGGCCGTTGAAAGCGCCGGTCTCGTCGATATCGTCCAGCCCTCGCCGCCCGCCGGCGCGGCGTTCAAAGTCTCCTGTCAGGCGGCGGATATTTCGGATCGCGGCGTCGCTGCGCGGCTGGTCGCGGGCCGGCCGGACGTCGTCTTTCACCTCGCGGCGATCGTTTCCGGCGAGGCCGAGCAGGATTTCGACAAGGGCTACGCCATCAATCTCGATGCGACGCGCTATTTGTTCGAAGCGATCCGGCAGGAGCATCTGCGCAGCGCCGGCGGCTACAAGCCGCGCGTCGTCTTCGCCTCGTCGATCGCCGTCTACGGCGCGCCGTTCCCGGACTCGATCGGCGACGAGTTTTTCTTGACGCCGCTCACCAGCTACGGAACGCAGAAGGCGATCGGCGAGTTGCTGCTCGCGGACTATTCGCGGCGGGGCTTTTTCGATGGAATAGGGATTCGGCTGCCGACTATCTGCGTCCGGCCTGGGCGGCCGAATCTCGCCGCTTCGGGATTCTTCTCCAATATCATCCGCGAGCCGCTCGCCGGGCGGCCGGCCGTGTTGCCGGTTTCGGAAGAGGTGCGCCATACCCACGCTTCGCCCCGCGCCGCGATCGGCTTTCTCCTGCACGCCGCCCGGCTCGACACGGAGAAGCTCGGCGCGCGGCGCAATCTGAGCATGCCGGGAATTTCAGTGACGGTGGGCGAACAGATCGAGGCGTTGCGAAAAGTCGCCGGCGAGGCGGCGGTCGCCCGCATTCGCCACGAGCCGGACGAGACGATCCAGCGGATCGTCGCCGGCTGGCCGCAACGCATCGACGCCAGGCGCGCGCGTGAGCTCGGCTTCACAGCGGAATCCAGTTTTGAGGACATCATTCGCGTTCATATCGAGGACGAGCTCGCCGGTAAGATCGCCTGACGTCATGCTTGACGCGACGCCTGCCGCTGTCTTGGACAACCCGCCCGACGCGACCGTCGAGGCGGCCGCGTCCGTTCGCCGCCGCTTCGGCCTCGGCCTCGCGGCGCGTTTGCTGCTGCTGACGATCGGCTTCATCCTGATCGTGCAAGTGATCGTCTTTGTGCCGCGCGTCGCCTCTTGGCGCGAATCGCAATTGCGCGATCGGCTCGCCGCGGCCGACACTGCGGCTTTGGTTTTCGCCGCCGCGCCGGACGGCATGTTGTCGAAGGAGCTGACCAAGCAGATTCTCGACAGCGTCGGCGCCGAGACGATCGCGATCAAGACCCATGATACGCGCCGCCTCTTGGCGATGGCCGAGACGCCGCCGCCGGTGACCGATTCTTACGATCTTCGCAACGCCACGACGCTCGATTCGATCGCGGCGGTCTTCCGCGGCTTTTTCGCGCCGAAAGGCGCGGTGCTCAAAGTGGTCGGCAAGGCGCCGATGGGCGGCGAGTTCCTCGAAATCACGCTGGACGAGAAGCGGATCACCCAGGCGGTATGGGGCTTCGCCGGCCGGTTCTTGCGCGCCTCGCTGATCATCTCGGCGGCGGTGGCGCTGGTCCTGTGGACGGCGATGTGGCTGATGGTGCTCCGGCCGGTTCGGCGCCTGACGTCGAACATCATCGTGTTCGGGGAAAAGCCCGAGGACGAGACACGAGTCATCAAGCCGAGCGGGCGCGCCCACGAGATCGGCCGGGCCGAAGAGGCGTTGGCGGCGATGCAGCGCAACCTCGGCCGCGAGCTCGATCAGCAGAAGCGGCTGGCGCAGCTCGGCCTGGCGGTGGCCAAGATCAGCCACGATCTGCGCAACATGCTGACCGCCGCGCAATTGATCTCCGATCGGCTCGCGACCATCCCTGATCCGATCGCCATGCGCCTCGGCCCGCGGCTCGTCGCGACGCTCGATCGCGCCATCGCCTTCTGCCAGGAGACGCTGTCCTATGGCGGGGCCGGCGAAAAGCCGCCCTCGCCCCGCCCTTTCGCGCTCGCCCCCTTGCTGGCCGAGCTGCCGGAAATCCCGCACGCCAGGCAGACAAGCGGGATCGAGTTCAGGTTGGAGATCCCGGAAGATTTCGAAATCTACGCCGACCCTGACCACGTGCTGAGGATGGTCGGCAATCTCATCCGGAACGCGGTCCAAGCCCTGCAGCAATATGGGCCGACCGAGGGCAAGCCGGCCGCTATCCGCATTCAAGCGACGCGCCGGGACGAGGTCGCCCTGATCGAGGTCAGCGACACCGGCCCGGGCGTTCCGGCGCATCTCGCGCCGCGCATTTTCGAGCCCTTCCACAAATCGACCCGCCCGGGCGGCTCCGGCCTCGGCCTCGCCAT
>JAJPHH010000129.1 GCA_021325385.1 Alphaproteobacteria bacterium | reverse complement strand
GGCCATCTGACCTGGCAGGCCGTCGACATCGTCGCGCCCGATGACAAGACGCCCGGCAAGTCGATTCATGTCGCGTTCGGCTCGTTCGAACTCAAGAGCGATTATGATGGCGACGTCATGAAGCAGGGCTCGACAACGCTGACCGGCCTTGTCGTCGAGCCCGCGCCCGGCTCCGAATTCGCCGACCAATTGGCCTCTCTCGGTTATTCGAAGATCGAGATGGGCGCGGCGATCGGCGCGCATTACGAAGCCGGCGCCAGGGCGCTGTCGCTCGATCAGTTCACGATCGAAGGCGTGCAAATGGGCTCGGTCGGGCTCAAAGCCAGTTTTTCGGATATCGAGCCGGCGCTGTTCACGGGCGACGAAAGCGAGCGCATGCAGGCCATGCTGGGCGGCGGCGTCGCGTCGCTCGAAATCAAGCTGGTCAATTCCGGCATCTTCGAAAAAGCGCTCGCCTTCTACGCCAAGCAGCAGGGAACGACCCCGGAGGCGCTCAAGCAGCAGATTGCGGCGGTCGCAGCGCAAATGGCGCCGATCATGCTGGGCGGCTCGCCGGACTCGCTGAAAGTCGCGACCGAAGCTCAGAAATTCATCGATTCGCCGAAGAACCTGACGATTTCGCTCAAAGCCAAGGGCGCGCCGCTGAAAGCGGCCGATTTCACCGCCGCGGGCGATCCGACGGCGATCTTCAGCAAGGTCGACATATCGGCTGTCGCCAATCAATAGGCGAGGCTTGACATTAAGCGGCGCCCGGGCCATTTGCGCGGGCATGATCAGCTCCGGCGCCGCGAGAATCCGACGATTGTGATCGCCGTTTAAGGGCGTGACGACAAGTCTCGCCCGCCGCCGCTTTTTCAGCTTAAAGCCTCTTGTTCTTTAAGGTTGATCATGCCAGCCAAGATTTTCATCGACGGCGAAGCCGGCACGACCGGCCTGCAAATTCGCGAAAAGCTCGCCGCCGTCGCCGGCGTGGCGCTCGCCAGCCTTCCGGCCGAGCTGCGCAAGGACGCGGCCGCCAAGAAAGAGCTTCTCGCAGCGGTCGACCTTGTCATCTTGTGCCTGCCTGACGGCGCGGCCAAGGAGACGGTCGCGCTGGTGGACCAGTTGAGCGGCGCCAAGCCGCGGATCATCGACGCCTCGACCGCCCATCGTGTCGCGCCAGGTTGGGTCTATGGCTTTCCGGAGCTGACGGCCGGGCAAGCGGCGGCGATCGCCGCGGCCGAGCGCGTCGCCAATCCCGGCTGCTACGCAACTGGCGCAATCGCGTTGCTGCGGCCGCTGGTCGAGGCCGGGCTGATTCCGCCCGCTCACCCGCTGACCATCAACGCGGTCAGCGGCTATAGCGGCGGCGGCAGGCCGATGATCGAAGCCTACGAAAGCGGCGCCGCGCCGGCTTTCGAACTCTATGGCCTGGCCGGCGATCATAAGCATGTGCCCGAAATCGTCGCGCATTCCGGCCTGACGCGGCGGCCGCTTTTCGTACCTTCCGTCGGCAATTTCAAGCAAGGCATGCTGGTCAGCGTGCCGCTCTGGCTCGATCAATTGCCGGGTAAGCCTAATCTCTCAGCGCTTGGAGCGGCGCTCGCCGAGCATTATGTCGGTTCGAACTACGTCTCAGTCATGCCTTTCGGCGATCATAGCCATGCTGGCGGCCGGCTGGAGGCGCTGTCGCTCAACGGCACGAACTTCATGCAATTGCACGTCTTCGGCAATGAGGCTCAGGGCCAGGCGGTGCTGGTCGCCAAGCTCGACAATCTCGGCAAAGGCGCATCCGGCGCAGCGGTGCAAAATCTGAAGCTGATGCTGGGCATCGAGGAGACGGCTCAAGCGGCCGCGTGACGGGCGGAGCGCCTTCCGTGAGGCTGATCGATTGAGCAAGGAAAAGCCAAACTGAAACGGCGTCCAAACCGGGACGAGCGTCGTTCGCTCAAAGCGGCGGAAGTGACGTTGTTCGTCAAGCAATACGGGCGACGCGCACAAAGAGGCGTGGAGCCCAACGACCGGCGTTTTGACGCTGAACTCGCCCGGCGCGTGAAACGTATTAACGCAATGGAGCTTGATCATCTCCTGCGTGAGGATGAGGAATGACCATATAGAGCGAGCCCTCCGCAGGCTCGCATCTGGGCTCGCCCGGTGGTAGGTTGAAACCATGAACGTTCCCGTGTCTCGCGCCGCCGAGGGCCTCGCCCGCCGGGCCTTCACCATCGCCGATCTCGAGCGGATGGTGGAGGTCGGCCTCATCGCGCCGGACGAGCGCCTGGAGCTGGTCGGCGGAGAAATCGTCCCGATGTCGCCCAAAGGCTCTCGTCATGAGACGATCAAAGCGGCGCTCGCTCTACGTTGGGGACGGGAGCGCCCGACCGGTTTCGCCTTCGTGCAGGCGACCGGATTGAGACTCGATGAGCGCACTTATCTCGAACCGGATTTCATCGTCTTCGAGCGGAAGCTCAGGCTCGCCGAGGTCAAAGGGCCGGACGTGCTGCTTGCCGTCGAAATTGCCGATTCTTCGCTTCGCTACGACCTCGACCGCAAGCCGCTCATCTATGCGGGCTTCGGGGTCCGCGAGTTGTGGGTGATCGACGCCGAGCGCTGGGCGGTTTATTGTCACGCCGAGCCCTCGCCGGTCGGCTATAAACGAATTGAGGAGTATGGCGGCGCGGAACGGCTGACGCCGGTCGACGCGCCCGCCGCATTCGCGTTCGCACTCGACGAGTTGGATCTGATCTGAGGCGCGGGTCAGGCGCGCCTCGCCAAGCGCCACGCCGCGCGCGCAATCAATTCGGCGATCGCGCCGCCGAGATAAGCCAGCGCACAGCAGAACAGCGCCGCCACGACCACCTTGGCGGTCTCGTCGCCCGACATGCTGAAGGCGCCGCTGGTCAGGACGCTCATCGTCCAGGTGAAAGGCATCACGATCAGCAGCAAGACGAGATCGGCGAGCCATTGACCGGCGTTCTGGAGGTAGATCACATAGCCAAAGACGATGGCGGCGAGGTACAGCGCCGCCAAGGCCGCGCCGAGGAGCGACAGCCACGGACGTCGGCGCGGCGCGGCGGAATGGCGACTCAAGCTTCCTTCGTCCAGGCGACGAAGCGCTGCGTCTGCTGGCCGAGCCCCTCGATGCCAAGCGAAACCGTGTCGCCGGCCTTGAGGAAACGCGGCGGCTTCATGCCGAGGCCGACGCCCGGCGGGGTGCCGGTGGTGATGACGTCGCCTGGCAGCAACATCATGAAATGCGAGATGTACGAGACGAGCATCTTTACGTCGAAAATCATCGTCGACGTCGAGCCGTTCTGCATGCGCTCGCCGTTCACGTCGAGCCACATCGAGAGCTTTTGGACGTCGGGGATTTCGTCCGGCGTCACCAGCCAAGGCCCGAGCGGGCCGAAAGTCGGGCAGCCTTTGCCCTTCATCCATTGGCCGCCGCGCTCGACCTGAAATTCTCGCTCGGAGACGTCGTTGCAGACGCAGAAGCCGGCGACATAGTTCATCGCTTCGTTCTCGGCGACATAGGAGGCCTTTGAGCCGATCACCACGGCAAGTTCGACTTCCCAATCGGTCTTTACCGACGATTTCGGAATGATCACGTCGTCGTTCGGTCCGACGATGCAGGACGGCGCCTTGTTGAACAGAATCGGCTCTTTCGGGATGGCCGCGCCGGTCTCGGCGGCGTGGTCGGCGTAATTGAGGCCGACGGCGATGAAATTGCCGACGCGGCCGACGCAGGGACCGAGCCGCGGCTGGCCCGGCGCGGCCGGCAGATCCGACGGGTTCAGCTTGGCGATTTTGGCGAGGCTCGCGGGCGAAAGCGCGTCTCCGGAAAGGTCGCCAATGACGCCGCTGAGGTCGCGCAGCTTGCCAGCGCCGTCGATGAGGCCCGGCCTTTCTTTGCCTGGGTCGCCGTAGCGGACGAGTTTCATTAGCGCGTATCTCCCTTTCGAACCTGCGAAGCGCCCTCGGTAGCTGATTTTCTCCTGACGCGAAACCCGTCCGCCGCGGGCGCCCGCGACCGCCGGCGTCCGCCTCAAAGGAACGGACCCCCATTCGCCTCAAAGGCGGAACGAGCGAGCGCGCCGCGAACCGGCGCGGCGTGGGCGCGCCAGAACACCATTCCGCCTATGTCCTACTCGCCGCTTTGCGGCGATTGGATCGGCTTTGGTCCGTCAAATCAGTCGGGCAAAATCAGCCGCGGCGAAGATGATGACATTTCCATTTGTTCACTTGACTTCAGGGGCGCCCTCGCTCTGATAGGGAGGCAAATCGAGGAGACGCGACGAATCTTTTCAAGTCCTCGATCGGCTTGGACGCCGCGATTGGCCCATTGAATTTACCAATAGCCGCGCGAAATCCGAACGGGACCCCCACCTCATAGGTTATTTGTCGCAGTCATTTCGTTTGTCTACTTACGAGAAGAGATAAAAGTATGGCGGATCAAGAAAGAATAGCGTTATTTATTGACGGCGCAAATCTTTACGCTACGGCGAAATCGCTCGGCTTCGATATAGATTACAAGAGATTGCTGCGCGAATTTCAAAGCAGGGGCCGCTTCGTCAGGGCTTTTTATTACACCGCTTTGGTCGAAGATCAGGAATACTCTTCGATTCGGCCCCTGGTCGATTGGCTAGACTACAACGGCTATTCCGTCGTCACCAAGCCGACCAAGGAATTCGTCGATTCGACCGGCCGCCGAAAAGTCAAAGGCAACATGGATATCGAACTGGCGGTCAACGCCATGGAGATGGCGCCGCATATCGATCATATGGTCCTGTTCTCAGGCGACGGCGATTTCCGCTCGCTGGTGGAGGCGGTCCAGCGCCGCGGCGTCAGGGTCTCGGTCGTCTCGACGGTGCAGACCCAGCCGGCTATGGTCGCCGACGAATTGCGCCGCCAGGCCGACGAGTTCGTCGATCTCGCCAGTCTCGCCAACCGCATTGGCCGCGATCCGAGCGAGCGGCCGGCCCGTCACCCGGATATGCGCCGCGCCCCTCAGCAGCAGGCGGGCTTGGTGAACGACGATTTCGTCGACAGTTGAGGCAAGGCCTCGCCCTGCGCGGCCATTCAAGTAACGGGACTTGCCCTTCGACGTCAGTCCGCCGCGCGATTGCCAGGCGTGCCCGAGGCTCGCGCAATTCCGCGCGAAAAATCGCGCCGAGCATCCCGATTGGCGCAACGAGCCGGTCGAATCCTGGGGGCGGTCGGACGCCCGGCTTCTGATCGTCGGCCTCGCCCCGGGCCTGCGCGGCGCGAACCGGACCGGCCGGCCCTTCACGGGCGATTTCGCCGGCGACCTTCTCTACGAGACGCTGCTCGCCTATGGCTTCGCCAAGGGCGTCTATCGGGCGCGGCCGGACGACGGGCTGGATCTCGTCGATTGCGCGATCGTCAACGCCGTGCGCTGCGTTCCGCCGCAGAACAAGCCGACGCCGCAGGAAATCGCCACGTGCCGCCCCTACCTCGTCGAGGCGATCGTCGCGCTCAAAGCGCTCGAGGCGATTGTCGCCCTCGGCCGCATCGCCCATGAGAGCGTCTTGCGCGCCCAAGGGATAGGCCTTTCGGCCTTGCCATTCGCCCATGGAGCGGCCCACCCGCTGCCCAGCGGCGCCGTCCTTTTCGACAGCTACCACTGCTCCCGCTACAATACGAATACCGGCGTCCTGACGCAGAAAATGTTCGCCGACGTTTTCGCGGCCGCTCGCGGACATTTGACGCGAAAGGCGCGGCCGGCCGGTTAGGGGTTGCCTTGGCCGATCGGCGGGTGTAGGAGCCGGCCAATCCCAGATTGCCGGACTTCATTTTCGGCCAGGCTCTTATGAGGAGTTGCCGTCATGGCGCGCGTCACTGTCGAGGACTGTATCGACAAAGTCGAAAACCGCTTCGATCTCGTTCTGATGGCGAGCCACCGCGCGCGCATGCTCTCGGCCGGCGCGCAGATCACCGTACCCCGCGACAACGACAAGAACCCGGTCGTCGCGCTGCGCGAGATCGCCGAGCAGCGGCTGTCGCCTGAAGATTTGCGCGAGGACCTCATTCATTCGCTGCAGAAGAATGTCGAAGTCGACGAGCCGGAAGCCGAAACCGCGCCGCCTCTGGTCACCGCCGACGTGACGCCGGGCGAAGCCGGCGACGCGCAATTCGACCGCATGACCGAAGAGGATCTCTTGCGCGGCTTGGAAGGTCTTGCGCCGCCGCCCGAGCCGGAAGAAGAGGCCGAGTAAGCGCGCTCAGGACGCTGAACGGGCCTTTGTTCTTCAACGCATCTTCGCGCCGCAGCGAGAAGCGGCGCGCCCATTTCCACAAAGTTTGTTGACTCGCCGCAGATTTCGCTATGTGCGCGACGGCGTTTTGCTATCCTTCGTATTAGAGAATCACTTTTGTGAACCGTCGCGAAAAAAGCGCGGCGAGGCGGCGGGTTAACGCTTAACGTTCCGATAAGCGGCGGGCGACGCGGCGATTGCGCCCAATCTGCGAAACGGGACGCCAAGCGAACAACAAGACCGATCTGTCGCCGGGCGTTATTTGACGGAGCGTTTTTCGTCCGCCGACGCGCGTTCTGAGTGGGGGCCGACATTTGAGCGAAAACGATACAAAGCTGCGTCTCGAGATCGGCGATGAGGGCGCGAGCGGGGTCGTCGAGCGGCCGGTCGGACTCGTTGAAATCGCCGGCCACGTGAAATGGTTCGATGTCGGCAAAGGCTACGGCTTTATCGTCCCCGACGGCGGCGAGCCCGACGTGCTGATCCATGTCACGGTGTTGCGGCGGGATGGATTTCAAACCGTGCATGAAGGCGCCCGCGTGGTCGCCGAGGCGGTGCAGCGCGAGAAGGGTTTGCAGGTGTTCCGGGTCATCTCGATCGAACCCGGCGACGGCTCGCATCCCTCGCAATTGCCGCCGGCGCGCACGCATGTCCAGGTGACGCCGACCAGCGGCTTCGAGATCGTCATCGTCAAATGGTTCAACCGGGTGCGCGGCTTCGGCTTCTTGTCGCGCGGGGAGGGCACGGAAGACATTTTCGTGCATATGGAGACCTTGCGGCGCTACGGCTTCAGCGAGATCAAGCCTGGCGACACGCTGCTGGCGCGGTTCGGGCCGGGGCCGAAGGGCCTGATGGCCGCGGAAGTGCGGCCGCTCGATTCTTCGCGAGCCTTCTCCTCGCATTGAGGCGGCCCGCCCTTGTCATTCCCGCGCAAGCGGGAATCCAGACGCTCGGCGTGCGCGACGCCAAGCGCGCCGACAAGAACTTGTCATTCCCCCGCAAGCGGGAATCCAGACGGCGCTTCAAGTCATGAGACTCGGCGGTCCTTTGGATTCCCGCTTTTCGCGGGAATGACACGAAGGTTCCAGCGTGGGCGGACAGCGCCTGAAGCGGATGCTGAGCTCGCCACGGCGGCGGACGTTCGATCCGAGCCGCTTCAGCTGCAACCCCGCGTTATTCCTCTTTCATCGGACCGCCCGGCGCTTTAAGACGCTGCGCGACCAGCCGAACGGAAAGAGGATCTCCTTGTCCCTTGCTCCCTCAAGCTTGACCGGCCGTTTCTGGCGCGGCCTTTCTGCGACGATCGTCGCCTTCGTTCTTCTCTTCCCGCACGCGACCGCGGCTGTCGCGCAAAGTCTCGACCAACTCGAAATCGACAGCGCCAATGGCGCCCATATTTTCAAGGTGGAAGTCGTCGACGATGAAGCCGGCCGCGAGCGCGGGCTGATGTATCGCCGATTCCTGCCACAAGATCGCGGCATGCTGTTCGACTTCAAGCAAGAAGCGCCGGTCGCGTTCTGGATGAAGAATACGTACATCCCGCTGGATATGATCTTCATCTCGCGGAAGGGCGTGGTGACGAAAATCGCCGCCAACGCCGAGCCGCTGTCGGAGCAGCTCATCCCGTCCGGCGGCCCGGTTTATGGCGTGCTCGAAATCAATGGCGGCCTCGCCGCCCGACTCGGAATCAAACCCGGCGACCGGGTGAAGGATTCGATTTTTCAGCCTTAAACCACGGCGCCGCCGAAGGCGAATAGCGTCGTTTGTGCTCTTCGTGCGCCCTTCGTGATCTTGGTGTTGAACTTAAACACGAAGATCACGAAGAGAGCACAAAGAGCACGCCGCCGCCCACGCCTCTCGCGCCGCCCGGCGCGAGTCCGCTGGCCAACGCTTTCGGCGCCCTTCGCGTTTTGGTTGCGTCGGGTCGCCCGATTGTGACAATCTAAAAGCGAAAGTTGGCCCGGCGATCGGCTCGGGCGCAAGGAGTTTGAGCTTTGGCTCTCGTCACGCCGTTGGGCGCGCCTGGGGAAGCGCGGACGGCTCCTGGGGAATGGTCGCGGCCTTGGCGGGTCGGCGGCGCGCCCGCCTATGCCGCGCTCGACCTCGGGACCAACAATTGCCGGCTGCTTGTCGCGCGCCCGACCCATGACGGGTTTCGGGTCGTCGACGCCTATTCGCGCATCGTCCGGCTCGGCGAGGGCCTGTCGCAAACCGGCCGGCTCAGCCAGGCTGCGATCGAGCGCACCATGGCCGCGCTCGCCGTGTGCCGCGATAAGATGCGCGCGCGCGGCGTGACCCGCGCCCGGCTGATCGCGACCGAAGCTTGCCGGTCGGCCGAGAACGGCCCTGAATTTCTGGACGAGGTCCGCGACAGGCTCGGCATTGACCTCGAAATCGTCGATCGCGAGACCGAGGCGCGCCTCGCCGTGGTCGGCTGCGGCGCGCTGATCGACCGCGAGGCGAAATCCACCGTCCTGTTCGATATCGGCGGCGGCTCGTCGGAAGTGGTCTGGCTCGCCGGCCGCGAGGCCGCGCGCGACGCCAATGGCGGCGGCGTCAAAGCCTGGGAATCGCTGCGCCTCGGCGTGGTCACGCTCGCCGAACGCTTCGGCGGAGTCGATGTCGACGCCGCCGCGTTCGCGTCCATGGTCGAGTTCGTCGCCGAGCGATTGGCGCCGTTCGCCGCCAGAGTCGGCGGCGAGGCGCGCTGCGACCGGTTTCACCTTCTCGGCACGTCCGGCACGGTGACGACGATCGCCGGCGTCTATCTCGATCTGCCGCGCTACGACCGCCGCTATGTCGACGGTCTGTGGATGAGCCGCGCCGCGATCGACGAGACGATCGGCCGATTGCGCGCCATGTCTTACGCCGAGCGCGTCGCCAATCCCTGTATCGGTCGCGAGCGCGCCGATCTCGTCCTCGCCGGCTGCGCCATTCTCGAAGCGATCCGCCTGAGCTTCCCGGCGGAGCGGCTGCGCATCGCCGATCGCGGCCTGCGCGAGGGCATCCTGACGCAATTGATGAGCGCCGATCGGGTCTGGGGCCGCGCCAATGGCGCGCCGGCGTGAAAGGGGCGAAGCGCGGCGGCTCCGGCCGCGAGGGCGGCCGTTCGTTGAAGGAGCGGGTGCGCACCGCCGATAAGCGCAGCCATTCCTCGACGCAATGGCTGGAGCGCCAGCTCAACGACCCTTACGTCGCGGCGGCGAAGCGCGAGGGCTATCGCTCGCGCGCCGCCTATAAGCTGATCGAGATCGACGACAAATATCGCCTGTTCAAGCGCGGCCAGAAAATCGTCGATCTCGGCGCCGCGCCCGGCGGCTGGTCGCTGATCGCCGCCGAGCGGGTCGGCGCTGCGACCGGCGAGGGCAGAGTGGTCGGCATCGATCTGCTCGAAATCGAGCCGATCGCCGGGGTCGATTTCAAAGTCATGGATTTCTACGACCCGGAAGCGCCGCTGTACCTAAAGGAAACGCTCGGCGGCAAAGCCGACGGCGTCCTCTCCGACATGGCCGCCAACGCCACCGGCCATCGCCAGACCGACCATCTGCGCATCGTGGGGCTCGCCGAACTCGCCGCCGATTTCGCCCGCGAGGTTTTAGCGCCCGGCGGGTTCTTCCTCGCCAAGGTCCTGCAAGGCGGTACGGAAGGCGCGCTGCTCGCCGGCTTGAAACGGGACTTCGCCATGGTCCGCCACGTCAAGCCAAAGGCGAGCCGGACCGAGAGCGCGGAGCTTTATGTGCTGGCGACGGGATTCAGGCGGAGCGCGGCATAGCACGCCCTGCGTGCTGCGAGGAGCGGATCGCGAAGCAATTCGCATAGAGCTCAGCCCATGAGCGATTGCTTGGCTCGCGCGCAAGACCTTCTCACTCCGCCGCCGCCGGCGCGCTCTCCGCTCGTCGCGCTCTCCGCCCCGAGACCTCCGCGCCGGCGTTGGGCGAAAGCCGGGCGAAGATGAGGACCGAGCCCATCGAGATCAGGGCGATGATGAAAAACGCCCAGCCGAAATCCCGCGTCGTCAAGCTCTGATCTCCATAGGCGGACTGGACGATTTCGACCGCCGCCGCGCCGGCGGCGACGCCGGTCGTCTGCGACATCTGCTGGGCGACGCCGGAAAAGCTGGTCGCGCGGCTCATCTTGGCCTGGTCGATATCGGCGTAGCCGATCGCGTTGAGCGCGGTGAATTCGAGCGAGCGGAAGAAGCCGCCGACGAGCAGCAAAGCGAAGATCAGCCATTGCGGCGTCGCCTCGGTGAACAGACCGTACGACGCCAGGAACAGCCCGCTGACGATCGCATTGACGATCAGCACGCGGCGAAAGCCGAAGCGCCGAATGATCGCGCTCGCCGAGAATTTCATCGCCATGGCCCCGGCCGCCGCGGCGAAGGTCAACGAGCCGGACGCGAACGGCGACAGGCCGAAGCCGATCTGCAGCATCAGCGGCAGCAGAAAGGGAATGGCGCCGACGCCGATGCGGAAAATAAATCCGCCGACCACGCCGGCGAAGAAAGTCGGCGTCTTCAGCAGGCTCAAATCGAGGATCGCGTCGGGCTCGCCGCGGGCGTGTCGCACATAGAGCGTCAGCGCGGCGACGCCGACGCCGAGCATCGCGAGTTCGGTCGGCAGCGAGGTGAAGCCGCGGCCGGCCACTGTCAAGCCGAACATCAGGGCCGAAAGGCCGAAGCCGGAGAGAAAGAAGCCGGTATAATCGAACGGCGAGACCTGCTCCTCGCGTACGTTCTCGATGAAAGTCAGCGAAAGCGCCACGCCGAGCACGCCGATCGGCACGTTGATCCAGAAAATCCAGCGCCAGTGGAAATAGGTGGCGATGAAGCCGCCGACCGGCGGGCCGAGCACCGGGCCGATCAAAGCTGGGATCGTCAGATAGGCGAGCGCGCTGACCAGCTCCTTTTTCGGCACGCTGCGCAAGAGGACGAGCCGGCCGACCGGCACCATCATCGCGCCGCCGACGCCCTGGAAAATCCGGGCGGCGATCAGCGTCCGCAGCGAAGTCGAGGCGCCGCAGAAAATCGAGCCAAGCGTGAAGACGACGATCGCCGCGCAAAACACGGTGCGCCCGCCGAAGCGGTCGGCGACCCAGCCGCTCGCCGGGATCAGCACGGCGAGGGTCAGCATGTAGGAAGTCAGGGCGAGCTTGAGGACGACCGGATCAATGCCGAAATCGCCGGCGATCGCGGGCAGCGCGGTCGAGATCACCGTACCGTCGAGATTCTCCATGAAGAGAGCGACGGCGATGATCAGCGGCGTCAGCAGGGAGCGGGGCATGCGGGAGGGCGTGGCCTTTCGCCCCCTTGTGGCGCAGTCGCGTCGCGCTCGCAACGGCGTACGAGCCGTGGTCAGGGAGGCTCGAAAGCACGAATTGGTGAACGCCGCGTCGGCCAAGCGCGACATTCGCGGAGCCGGCCCCCGCTCAAGCGTCGCCGGCGCCGGCGGCCTCGGTCCGAGCAGGCGGAGCGGATAAAGCGGGCCCGGAACTCTCGCCGGCTTGGGCGCGCGCCCTTTCCAGCAGACCGAGCGCGACTTCGACGACTCTCGCGACGCTCAAATCCGCGATGTCGCCGGGGCCATCCGGGCCGCTTCCGGCTCGCACGGATGCGGTCAATTCGCCCCAGGGCCGATAGGCCTTTTCGTCGGAATCCCCGAATAGGCCTAAGGTCGGCGCGCCAGCGGCTGCGGCCAGATGCATCAGGCCGGAATCGTTGCCGATATAGAGGCCGACCCGCTTGAGGCAGGCATAGGTGGTCAAAAGGTCGAGTCCGAGAAGGTCGATCACCCGCTCCGGCGCGACAGCCGCCCGGATCGGCGCGCAAGCGGGCGCGTCCGCGGCGGCGCCGGTCAACAGAACCCGTCCGCCGACCAGCGGTCCGCGCCGGTCGATCAGCTCGGCCGCCGCCTCGGCGAAACGCTCCGGCGGCCAGGTCTTCGCCGGCGTCTTGGCGACCGGCGCGAGAGCGAGAACAGGCCCGCCGCCGACCAGCTTTTCGGCGCAGGCTTCGTGGTCGGCGTTGGTGTAAAGGAAGGGCGCCGGCGGCTGCGCCGCATCCCTCGCCAGTCGGGCGGCGTCCAGCACGCGGTGGATCGGCGGCGAGCCGGACGCCCGCCGAATCGGACGATAGACGCGCCTTTCTTCGGCCGCGAGCAGATAGGCGAGGAAGGAGCCGCGCATATCGACGATGGTCGTCCAGCGGCGGCCGCGAATTTCAAGCCACAGATCCAACCAATGGCGGTTGAACGGCTTCTTGCGCAGCGCGATCAAGCGCTCGAGCCGCGGCGTTTCGGCGAAAAGCGGGGCGGAGGCCGGGCCGGCCACGATGGTGAAAAAAGCCTCCGGCTGGGTCTCGACCAGATTCCGCACCAGTCCGGAGGCCAACACGGCGTCGCCGATCGAGTTATTGGCGATGAACAGCGCCCTTTGTCGAATAGGATTCATTCGCTTTCCGTTGGCTCGCGCGCCGGCGGCGTGTCTTTCGCCCAGGGGCGGAGGATTCGCGCCCCGATTTCTTTATAAATGCTCGCCGCGCGCCGCGCTTCTGGACCGAGTTTATGCGCTGATTGCGCAGGCGTTTCCTTCGGGTTGAATTTTAGCACAGAACGGGAACAAAATCGGAGATTATGCACTTGGCAAACTCCACAAGTTCCCTTAACTTACCGGCCGTCGAATCCGAGAATTCGGCTGGCGCGCCCGAAATAGAGATACGAGAATTGGCGATCGCCGCTGGCATAGCGGCCCTCAATCAGTTTGACCCCAGCGATTGGGCAGAGGCATGGGTATCCAGCCAGGAAATTGTTGCCGCGCTCTTTGACGCGATGCTGCCGCTGCTTCAAAAGTCCACAGCAGCCTCCACTTCACGTCCATTATCGCTTCGTGAATCTCGCGCATCCGTTCCTGCGGAAACGTCTCGGCGACTACTGTGGACGGGGTATGCTTCGGACGAAGTGAAAGGGCGATGGGGATATTCTCTGGCATCACTCGCCCCCAACTGCCGTGAACAATAAAGTTGCGATCTTCTCGAATAAAATCAATTCTGTCGTATAATTCGCAAAGATAGTCTAGCAATAGGCTGTCGCAGCAAACCTCGGCCAATTTCCTAAGAATTTTTAGTTTAAATGTTGCGTCCATCGTTGCTGTAACGGGCCGCCCAAACTCCATGGCTAAATCTAGGAAAAGCCAAACCATATCGTCGAGAGCGCCCTCCAACTTCGACCACTCGACAACTATTCTGCCGATCCATTTCTCTTGGCTCATCGGAATAGTCGGGCCGTGTATTTTGCCGACTTTTCCTGGAAGGATAGGTGGTTTCTGCGGACGCTTCGCCATAGATTAGCTTCGCCACTCCCGGCCGCGAGGTCAGATATGAGGCCAAAAGGCGGTCAATCCGAGCAATTCAGCGATGCGGAAATCCAGCGCCGCATGGAGGCAGGAATCCGCCGCGCGCTGAACACGCCCCCCAAGCCGACAAAGGAGCTTGTCGGCAAGACGGACCGTGCCAAGGCGCAGAAAAAGAGTCGAGTCAGAAAAGCTGATCGAAAAAATCAATCCAAGCCAAACGACGCCTAAGCTTCTTAAGCTGGCGCTTAGCTCGCTCGCGCCGCACGAGGTCCTTGATACATGAGCCGCTTGCCGCGCGCGGCCTTCGCGGCTCTAGCGGCCCGCTCCGTATCGTCAATGCCGAGCGCGACGCGGTTCGAGTAGCGGAAATCGAATTCGTTCAAATACGCCTGCAAGTGCTGTTCGCTGCAGTGCTGATAGACGCCGACCATTCCGCGCTTGAACAGGCCGAAATAGCCTTCAACCGTGTTTGTAGTCGTGGTCTTGTCGCCGTCGCGGCGAGCGTATTCCTTATCGTTGTGCGTCACGGTGCTGTGCTCGGCGAAGTCCTTGCCGATCGTCTTGTACCAGCCGGCCTCGTCAGTGTTCAGCGTGCTTTCGGTCGAAATGTTCTCCGCAACGATCTTGCGAACGGTAGCGAGGTTCAATTCTTCTGCCTTGATTGAACGCGCCCGGCCGCCGCGCTCGACCATCGTCAGGATTTTGTGCTTCTTCGCGGAGTAGCCGCGCTTCTCCTGCCAGCCCTTGCCGCTCACGAAAACGTCTTCCGACTTGCCCATATAGGTTTCGTCGGCCTCGACCGTCTTGCCCTTTCCGCCGAGCGGCGTCGGGGCGCCATCGGCCATGGCCTCACGGACGCGGTGCGCCAGAAACCAGGCCGTGCGATAGGAGCCAAGGCCAAGCTCGCGCATCAACTGGTGGGCAGAGACGCCCTTTTTGGAGCCGGCCATGAGGCGGAAGGCGAGCGCCCACTTGTGGAGCGGGATATGGCTCGATTCCATGACGGTTCCGACCGTGACCGTGAACTGTTCTTCGCAAGCGCGGCATTTCCAGAGGCCGGCGCGGTGAGCGTCGCCCTTAAGCTCGGTCGCCTCGTTGACAACGCCGCAATTCGGGCATTCGGGACCGTTCGGCCAATGCAGCTTCTCGAAATATTTCCGGGCCGCGTCCTCGTTGTGGAAGATCGGATCGGTAAGGTTGATCGGAGTAGCCATGACCGGAACGCCCCCATGAACGAGGCTGACGTAACGTCAATCGCCGTTCATGAACAATGCCAGAACTGGCTCTGGTTTGTCAAGTGCATAATCTCCACAAAATCCGCTTGCGTGTGAGAACAAAACATGCACATAATGGTCTTCGAAGCCGCTGTTGCGGCCTCGCCGCCGACCTGTCAGAAGGATGCCGCGCCGTGACGCAAGCCAATCTCCGCCTCGTGGAAGGGACCTCCGTGGACAAGACCAAGGCGCTCGACGCCGCGCTGTCGCAGATCGAACGGGCCTTCGGCAAGGGCTCGATCATGCGGCTCGGCAAGAACCAGCAGGCGGTGGAGATCGAGACGATTCCCTCCGGCTCGCTCGGCCTCGATATTGCGCTTGGCGTCGGCGGCCTGCCGCGCGGCCGGGTCATCGAAATCTACGGCCCGGAATCGTCCGGCAAGACTACCTTGACCCTGCATGTGATCGCCGAAGCCCAGAAGAAGGGCGGCGTCTGCGCCTTTATCGACGCGGAGCATGCTCTCGACACGGTCTATGCGCGCAAGCTCGGCGTCAATCTCGAAGACTTGCTCGTCTCGCAGCCCGACACCGGCGAGCAGGCGCTGGAAATTACCGATACGCTGGTGCGCTCCGGCGCAGTCGACGTGCTGGTCGTCGATTCGGTCGCGGCTTTGACGCCGCGCGCCGAAATCGAGGGCGAGATGGGCGAATCGCAGCCCGGCTTGCAGGCGCGACTGATGAGCCAAGCTCTGCGCAAGCTCACTGCCTCGATCTCGCGCTCCAACACGATGGTCATCTTCATCAACCAGATCCGTATGAAGATCGGCGTCATGTATGGCTCGCCGGAGACCACGACCGGCGGCAACGCCTTGAAATTCTATGCTTCCGTCCGCCTCGACATTCGCCGCATCGGGGCGATCAAGGACCGCGAGGAGGTCATCGGCAACCAGACCCGGGTCAAGGTCGTCAAGAACAAGGTGGCGCCGCCGTTCAAGCAGGTCGAATTCGACATCATGTATGGCGAGGGCGTATCCAAGAGCGGCGAATTGATCGATCTCGGCGTGAAAGCCGGCGTGGTCGAGAAATCGGGCGCCTGGTTCTCGTTCGACAGCCAGCGCCTCGGCCAAGGCCGGGAGAACGCCAAGGCTTTTTTGAAGGCCAATGTCGATATTGCCGACCGAATCGAGCGCGCCATCCGCGAGAATGCCGGCCTGATCGCCGAACGCATCCTCGACAACGCCGATCCGGCGGAACTCGACGACGCCGCCGACGCTTGAAAGGTCGCTCCGGGCGTTTGTCCCCCGGCGCCCGGCCGTCGAACCTGTCAAGTTTTTCGCGGCTTCCTACGCGGTCGCGCCTCTTTGCAGGCGCGGCCGCGTTCTCCTGTTCGGAACTGAATAGAGGCGGCGGCTCGTCCCTTTCCGCCCGAAGCGGGAGAAGGCCGCCTTGTGAAGCGCGGCCGGGCGAGGGCTGCGCCGAGCCGATCGAATTGGTCTCCGTAGCGCCGACCTCGGCGGGTCGCCGCGCCCAAGCGAAAGGACGACCTGTAGTTTTAGCGGGGCGTCAATTCCGGGCGCCGCAGCGCTTCAACCAGCGCTTTGCGCTCCCTTCTCCGCGCGGGCGAGGAGAAGGGAGGCGCGTTCTTCCGCCGAGGCGGCGGCGAGCCATTTGCGCTTTCCCATTCGCGGCCCGATGTTCTAAGAAGCCGCGGTCAAGCGCCCGCGACGGGCGGGCAGGATTAGAGCTTATGAACGGCGTCAACGAGATCCGGGCGAGTTTCATCGACTACTTCGTCAAGCACGGCCATGAGGCCGTGGCGTCGAGCTCGCTCGTGCCGCGCAACGATCCGACCTTGATGTTCACCAATGCCGGCATGGTCCAGTTCAAGAACGTCTTCACCGGCGTCGAGAAGCGCGCGTATAAGCGCGCAGTCACCGCGCAGAAATGCGTGCGCGCCGGCGGCAAGCACAACGACCTCGACAATGTCGGCTACACCGCCCGCCATCACACATTCTTCGAAATGCTCGGCAATTTCTCCTTCGGCGACTATTTCAAGCCGCTGGCGATCGAACTCGCCTGGAGCCTGATCACCAAGGAGTTCGGCTTGGCCAAGGATCGGCTGATCGTCACCGTCTATCACGACGACGACGATGCGTTCGATCTCTGGAAGAAGGTCGCCGGCCTGCCGGATTCGCGCATCGTCCGCATCGCCACCAGCGACAATTTCTGGGCGATGGGCGATACCGGCCCCTGCGGCCCGTGCTCGGAAATCTTCTACGATCACGGCGAGCATATACCCGGCGGCCCGCCCGGCTCGCCGGAGGCCGACGGCGACCGGTTCATCGAGATCTGGAACCTCGTCTTCATGCAATTCGAGACCCTGCCGGGCGGCGAGCGCATCAACCTGCCGCGGCCGTCGATCGACACCGGCATGGGCCTCGAACGCATCGCAGCGGTGCTGCAAGGCGTGCACGACAATTACGACATCGACCTGATGCGGGCGCTGATCCGCGCTTCGATCGAGGCGACCGGCGTCGACGATAACGGCCCGCGCAAGCCTTCGCATCGCGTCATCGCCGATCATTTGCGCGCTTCGGCCTTTCTCGTCGCTGACGGCGTGCTGCCGTCGAACGAGGGCCGCGGCTATGTCCTCCGCCGGATCATGCGCCGGGCCATGCGCCACGCCCAACTCCTCGGCGCGAAAGAGCCGCTGATGTGGCGGCTCGTGCCGGCCTTGGTTCGCGAAATGGGCCAGGCCTATCCCGAGCTCGTCCGCGCCGAAGCCTTGATCGCCGAGACGCTGAAGCTCGAAGAGACGCGCTTTCGCGCGACCCTCGCCCGCGGCCTTTCCATTCTCGACGATGAGACGAAGAGCCTTGCGCCGGGCGCCAAGCTCTCCGGCGAAGTCGCTTTCAAGCTTTACGATACGTACGGGTTCCCGCTCGACTTGACGCAGGATGCGCTCCGCGCCCGCGGCCTCGGCGTCGACACGGACGGCTTTTCCGCCGCGATGGAGCGCCAGCGCGCCGAGGCGCGCAAGGCCTGGGCCGGCTCGGGCGAAGCCGCGACCGAGACGATCTGGTTCGGCTTGCGCGAAAAGCTCGGCGCGAGCGAATTCCTCGGCTACGAGACCGAGGAGGCCGAAGGCGTCGCGCTGGCCATCCTCAAGGACGGCGCTGAAGTCGAAGCGCTCGAGGCCGGCGAGAAGGGCGCGGTCGTGCTCAACCAGACGCCGTTCTACGCCGAATCCGGCGGCCAGGTCGGGGATACCGGCCTGATCCTCGGCTCGGGATTGCGCGCCCGCGTCACCGATACACACAAAAAGCTCGGCGATTTCTTCATCCACGACGTAACCGTCGAGGAGGGCGAGCTTAAGTTGATGCAACCGCTCGAGCTGAAAGTCGATCATGCGCGCCGGACCGCGATCCGCGCCAACCATTCCGCGACGCATCTGCTGCACGAAGCCCTGCGCATGGCGCTTGGCGAGCATGTCGCGCAGAAAGGCTCGCTCGTCGCGCCCGACCGGCTGCGCTTCGACATCGCCCATCCCAAGCCCATCACCAAGGCCGAGCTCGCCGAAGTCGAGGACATCGCCAATCGCATCGTCCTGCAGAACGAGCCGGTGGTCACGCGCCTGATGGCGGTCGACGAGGCCGTCGCCTCCGGCGCGCGCGCTTTGTTCGGCGAAAAGTACGGCGACGAGGTGCGGGTCGTCTCGATGGGCGCGGTCGACGGCGCCAATGGCCCGCGGCCCTATTCGGTCGAACTCTGCGGCGGCACTCATGTTGCGCGCACCGGCGATATCGGCCTGATCTCGATCATCTCGGAGAGCGCGGTCGCGGCCGGCGTGCGCCGCATCGAGGCGAAGACGCGCGACGAAGCGCGCCGGCGTCTGAACGAGGAGGCGGCCGCGCTCGCCGAAATCGCCGATAAATTGCGCGCGCCGATCGGCGAAATCGGCCAGCGGCTCGAGGCCTTGCTCGACGAACGCCGCAAGCTCGAGCGCGAATTGTCGGAAGCCAAGAAGAAGCTCGCCATGGGCGGCGGCGCGGCCAGCGACAACCCGGTGAAGGACGTGGCCGGCGTCAGGGTCTATGCGCGCGTCGTCAGTGGCGTCGAGATGAAGGATTTGAAGTCCCTCGCCGACGAGGCCAAACGCGGCGTCGGCTCGGGCGTGGTCGCGATCGTCGCGCTGGCCGAGGACGGCAAGGCCAGCGTCGTCGTCGGCGTGACCAACGATCTGACCGCGCGCTTCAACGCCGTCGACCTCGTCCGCGTCGCCTCGGCCACGCTCGGCGGCAAAGGCGGCGGCGGGCGCCCCGACATGGCCCAAGCCGGCGGCCCCGACGGCGCGAAGGCCGAAGCCGCGCTCAGCGCGATCGAGGAGGCGCTGCGCCGCTGATCACCTATGCCGAGGAGACGGCGACGTCGATCGCCGCCGTGGCCGCTTTGGTCGGGCGGGAAAACGCGATCGCCGACTCGCCGCCCATGACCAGCGCCGAGGATTTCTCCTTCATGCTGCAAGAGCGGCCCGGCGGCTTCATGCTGATCGGCAACGGCGTCAATCCGGACGGCTCGTTCCATGACGTCCACACGCCGTTTTACGATTTCAACGGCGACATCCTGACTCTCGGCGCCGCCTATTGGGTCAGTCTGGCGCGGAAGGAGCTTGTTTAGCGGCGCGGCCCCCTCCCGTACCCTCCCCCGCTTCGCGGGAGAGGGGGTCCTCGGCGCCGCGGAACGCGCCTGCGCAAGGCGCGGCTGAGAGGATTGAAGCGTGGTGGTTTGTTCCCCTCTCCCGCGAAGCGGGGGAGGGTACGGGAGGGGGATGGTACGGGAGGGGGCGCTGAGTCGAAAAAGATAGATCGAGAAACGCCAAAGAGGGCAGGGCATGAACGTCACTGACGCCGTCAACATCGAAGACTTGCGCGTGCTTGCGCGCCGCCGTTTGCCGCGCATCCTGTTCGATTGGATCGACGGCGGCGCGGGCGACGAGACGGCGTTGCGCCAGAGCATGGACGGCTTCGCCGCAACGCGCTTCGTCCCGCGCTATCTCGCCAGCATTTCGAGCTGCGATCTCAAGACGAGCCTATTCGGCCGGACCTATGCGCTCCCCTTCGGTCTGGCGCCAGTCGGCTATGTCGGGCTGTTCTGGTCGGGCGGCGAATTGGCGCTGGCCGAGGCGGCGCGACAAAACAATGTCCCGTTCGTGCTTTCCAACAGCGCGACCGCGACGATCGAGGAGGCGGCCAAGGTCGCGCCGGATCATACCTGGTTCCAATTGTACCCGGCCCGCGATCCGGGCGTGACGCGCGACCTCATCGCTCGGGCGGCCGCCGCTTCGCTCGACGCCCTGGTCTTGACCGTCGATCTGCCGGTCCAGGCCAAACGCGAGCGCGACATCCGCAACAAGTTCACGCTGCCTGTGAGGTACAGCGCGCGGAACATCCTGGACGGCGCGCTCCATCCGGCCTGGAGCCTGCAATGGCTGCAGAATGGCGGCTTGCCCAAGATGGGCTCCTGGGCCGCCTATGCCGGGCCGAACGCCAGCGCCGAGAAGGTCGCCGAATATATGCGCTCGCAGCAGCATACGCCCCAGAGCTGGGCCGATCTCGAAGCGTACCGCGCGCAATGGAAAGGCAAGCTCATCGTCAAAGGCCTGCAGCATCCGGACGACGCCCGCAAGGCGCTGGCCGTCGGCTGCGACGGGATCATCATCTCCAACCACGGCGGCCGCCAATTCGACCGCGGCCCGACGCCGCTCGAATCGTTGCCCGGCATGCGCGAAGCGGTCGGCGACAAGATGGCGGTGATGATCGACGGCGGCGTGCGCCGCGGCGCGGACATGGTTGCGGCGCTGGCGCATGGCGCGGACTACGTCTTTTCCGGCCGGGCGATCGTCTACGGCGTCGCCGCCGCCGGCCTGCCCGGCGCGCTGCGCGGGTTCGATATTCTCAAGGACGAGTTGAGACGTACGCTGGGGCAGATCGGGTTGACGCGCGTTGCGGATGTAAACGGCGAAATTTTGTGGCGGTAAGTCAGGGCCGCCGCGGCGAGGGAGAGGGGCCGTGCGAGCAATCCAGGAGCGACCCCGTCACGCCGAGACCACGCCATTCTGTCGCAGCGCCCGCAAAAATTTAGCCGCGAAATTTGCAAATTTTCGCCAAAGTCGCGGACTTTTTCTCCGGTCGCAGCGCTTTATCGAGCGCAATGATTTCAATGGGATCGGGAGGCTTTCGCATGCTTTGGCGCACGGCTGGACTGGCGACCGCTCTTTTCTTCTCCGCAACCGTCTCCGCCCTCGCTGTCGATTCCAACGCGCCGCCGCCGATCAAGGGACTGTGGCTGGCGACCGATTTTCCCTCGCTCACCTTGCATGCGGGCGGCGATGCGACGTTGCCGCTGACGCTCTATAGCTACGGCCTTGCGCCGCAGCGCACGAACCTTTCCATCGAAGGCGTTCCGGCCGACTGGAAGAGCGAGATCGACGGCGCCGGCAAGCCGGTGAAAGCAGCCTTCGTCGATTACGACGGCAAGGCGAACCTGTCGCTGAAGCTGACGATTCCGGCTTCGACCAAGCCGGGCGCTTATAACATCACGATCAAAGCCGCAGGCGAGGACGCGAATTCAGACCTGCCGATCGCCATCGATCTGCAGGCGCCGCTCGCCGCCAAGCTCACCGCGACGCCGCAATTGCCGACCTTGAAAGGCTCGCCGCATTCGTCGTTCGACTTCAAAGTCTCGGTCAAGAACGACAGTCCCGACGACATGCTGGTCAATCTCACGGCCGGAACGCCGCCCGGTTTCGAGGCGACGTTCAAGGAAGGCTACGGCTCGCAGGAGCTGACCAGCCTTCCGTTCAAGGCCGGCGAGAGCAAGGACGTGACCGTCTCGATCAAGCCGTCGCCGGACGCGAAGGCCGGCCAGTATCCGGTCCCGGTCGATTTCGTCGGCGACAAGGCCAAGACCGAGACCAAGCTGACCCTCGATATTGCCGGGCAGCCTGAACTTTCGTTGACCGGCCAGAACGATCTCTTGAGCGGCGCCGCCTATGCCGGCGATCAGACGAACTTCCCGCTCGTCCTGCGCAACACGGGCAGCGCGCCGGCGCGGAACATCGCCGTCAGCGCCTCGGAGCCGAGCGGCTGGAAAATTTCGTTCGAGCCGAAAGAGATCGCTGAACTCCCGGTCAATGGCGAAAGGAAGATCACCGCCCAGGTCACGCCGCCGGCCAAGGCGATCGACGGCGACTATATGATTTCGATGACCGCGTCGGGCGGCGGCCTGTCGCAATCGGTGAACTACCGCGTCACCGTCCTGACTTCGACCATGTGGGGCGTCGCCGGAATCGGCGTGATCGGCGTGGCCCTGCTCGTCCTGGTCGGCGCGGTGCGCAGGTTCGGTCGGCGATGAGCGAGCCGGTCGTCCTTACCGAGGCGCTGACCAAGCGCTACGGATCGACGCTGGCCGTCGACCGGCTCGACCTTGCGATCGAAGAAGGCGAAGTGTTCGGCCTGCTCGGGCCGAACGGCGCCGGCAAGACGACGACGATCCTGATGCTGCTCGGCCTGACCGAGCCGACATCGGGCTTCGCCCGCGTCGCCGGCTTCGATCCGTTACGCCAACCGCTCGAAGTCAAGCGCCGCGCCGGCTATATGCCGGACCAGCTCGGCTTCTATGACGATCTCTCCGGCGCCGCCAATCTGCGCTACATCGCGCGGCTCGTCGGCTTGCCGAACCGCGAGGCGGACGAGCGCATCAAGGCCGCGCTCGAGCGCGTGCGTCTCGCCGAGGCGGCGGAGAAGCCGGTCAAGACCTATTCGCGCGGCATGCGCCAGCGCCTCGCCATAGCCGAAATCCTGATGAAGCGGGCGAGCCTCGCCATTCTCGACGAGCCGACCAGCGGGCTTGATCCGCAATCGACGCGCGAGTTCCTCGACCTCATCCGTTCGCTCAAAGCCGACGGCGTCACGATCATGCTGTCGTCGCATCTGCTCGACCAGGTCCAATCGATCTGCGATCGCGTCGCCTTGTTCAGCCGCGGCAAGATCGGGCTGATGGGGAGGGTCAGCGATCTCTTGAGCGAGGTGCTCGGCGGCTCGCATGTGATCCGGGTCGAAGCGTCAGGCGCGGGGCTCGGCGAGGCTGTCGCCAAAGTGCCGGGCGTGACGCGGGTTCAGCGCGAGGACGGCCAGCTCGTCGTCGAGGCGAAGGGCGACCTGCGCAGCGACATTGCCCGCGCCGTGGTCGAGGCCGGCGGCGGCCTGACCATGATCGCGGCCGGCCACGCCAGTCTCGCCGACGTCTACGCCCGCTATTTCGAGGAGGTTCGCGATGCCGCGTGAAAGCTCCGCAACAGCCGCCCTGGATGCGGCGACGGTCGGGCGATCCGCCGTTTCGGTCGACAAGTCCGCGACGCGGCGCGAGGGCTCGGCTTTCGCCGGGCTCGGCGCAGTGACGATGAAGGAACTCGCCGACAACCTCGCCAGCGCCCGCATGCGGCTCTTGGAGCTGCTGGTCTTCGTCGCCGGAATCGGCGCGGTCTATGCGACGATCAGCGGCGTGAAAGCGACGATCAGCCAGGATCCGTTCGTCTTTCTCCGGCTGTTCACGACGTCGCACGACCCGCTGCCGTCCTTCGTCTCGTTTCTCGGCTTCTTGATCCCGATCGTCGCGATCGCGCTCGGCTTTGATTCGATCTCGAGCGAGTTCAATCGCCGTACGATGAGCCGCGTCCTGGCGCAGCCGATCTATCGGGACGCGCTGCTGTTCGGCAAATTCCTCGCCGGTCTGATCACGCTGGCGGTGATGCTCGTCGCGTTGTGGCTGCTGCTCACCGGCCTCGGCATTCTGCTGCTCGGCCTGCCGCCGAGCGGCGAAGAGGTATTGCGCGGCCTCGTCTTCCTCGGCGCGGCGATCGCCTATGGCGGCGTTTGGCTCGCCCTCGCCATGCTGCTGTCGGTCGCCTTCCGCTCGGCCGCGACCGCGGCGCTCGCCTGCCTCGCGATTTGGCTGCTCTTCGCCTTCTTCTGGCAGATGCTGGCGCCGTTCGTGACGCTATGGATCGCGCCGGTCAACCCGTTCGATCCCTACTCGCAGCTCCACGCGATCAATGTCGGCATGGCGATCGATCGCCTCTCGCCGAACCGGCTCTTCGCCGAATCGACCCTGGCCATTCTCGATCCGTCGACCAAAGCGCTCGGCCCCGTACTGTCGAGCGACATCGAGGGTATGATTACCGGCTCGCCGCTGCCTTTGGGCCAGAGCATGCTGCTGATCTGGCCGCAACTGACCGGGCTGTTGGCCGCCATGGTGGCGCTGTTCACGGTCGCCTATGTCTCGTTCCAGAGGCAAGAGGTGAGGGCGTGAGGCGAGGCAATTCACGATCGCCACCGCTTGGGTGGCGGTCCGCGGTTTGGCGCGATGCGCGCTTGCCTTTCTGGGCGAGCGCCGTAGTCTTTTCTGCTCGCCCTCCGAAGGACCGCCATGCCCAAGATCGTCGCAATCGAAACCGGCTTCTATCGCATTCCGCTGCCCGTCGTGCTGACCGACAGCACGCATGGCGAAATGCGCGCTTTCGAACTCAACACGATCCGAATACGCGACGCCGACGGCGCCGAGGGCGTCGGCTATACGTACACGGTCGGTCGCAACGGCGCGGCGGTCGACGCCGTGTTGACGCGCGAAATCGCCGAACTTTTCGCCGGCGAAGAGGCGGACGAGATCGAGCGGCTGTGGCGCAAAGCGTGGTGGGCCCTGCATTATGGCGGCCGCGGCGGCCCGACCGTGCTCGCCATCTCCGCCTTCGACATGGCGCTCTGGGACCTCAAGGCCAAGCGGGCGGATCTGCCGCTCTGGAATTTCCTCGGCGCCTTCGATCCGAACGTGCCGTGCTACGCCGGCGGGATCGACCTTGATCTGCCGCTCGATCAGCTTTTGCGCCAAACCGACGACAATCTCGCCAAGGGCTTTCGCGCGATCAAGATGAAGGTCGGCCGGAAGCGGCTCGCCGAAGACGTGGAGCGCGTCAAGGCGATGCGCGGCCATTTGGGCGACGGCTTTCCGCTGATGGCCGACGCCAACATGAAATGGTCGGTCGACGAGGCGATCCGCGCGGCGCGGGCGCTGCTGCCCTTCGATCTGACTTGGCTGGAAGAGCCGACCGAGCCCGAGGACGCCGAAGGGCATGCGCGCATCGTCCGCGAGGGCGGATTGCCGATCGCCGCCGGCGAAAATCTCCGCACCGTTGCGGAATTCAGGCATTACATCGCCTGCGGCGGCGTCACCTTTCCGGAACCGGACGTAACCAATTGCGGCGGCGTCACCGCTTTCATGAAAATCGCCCATCTCGCTGAAGCCTTCAATCTGCCGGTGACGAGCCACGGCGCGCACGACGTGACGGTGCATCTTCTCGCCGCCTGTCCCAATCGCAGCTATCTCGAGGCGCATGGCTTCGGGCTCGATCGCTACATCGCGGAGCCGCTGCGCATCGCGGAGGGTCGCGCCGTCGCGCCGAACCGGCCGGGTCACGGGATCGCTTTCGATTGGAAGGCGCTGGAAACGATTCGCGCGTGATGGGGTACGCACGCCGTCATTGCGAGGAGCGAAGCGACGAAGCAATCCAGTCGTAAGGTTCTGATCTACGAATGGATTGCTTCGCTTCGCTCGCAATGACGGTGTTTTGCTCGGTCGGCGCGAAGCAGACGCTCGGGAGGAATATGACCGAGACTTTCGACATCATCGTCGTCGGCGGCGGGTCGTCCGGCTGCGTGGTCGCGGCGCGGCTCGTAAAAGAAGCGCGCGCCCGCGTCCTCCTGCTCGAAGCCGGCCACTCTCACCGCCATCCATTGCTCGACATGCCGCCGGGCATCTTCAAGATGATCAACGGCAGCAAGTTCATGACCTACCACAAGACCGTCCCGCAGGAGCATCTCAACGGTCGCGCGCCTGACATTCCTCAGGCCAACGTGCTTGGCGGCGGCTCTTCGGTCAACGCTCAGGTCTATATGCGCGGCCGGCCCGCCGATTACGACGAATGGCAGGAGATTTTGCGCCGCGAGAACGACAATCCCGGCTGGGGTTGGAAAGACGTGCTGCCGCATTTCCGCGCGATGGAGGGCAATAACCGGCTGCATGACGAGCGCCATGGCGTCGACGGGCCGCTCCTCGTCTCCGATCCTGGCTATATCGACGACGTCTCGCGCTGGTTCGTGCAGAGCGTGCAGGCGCTTGGCGAACCCTTCAACCACGATTTCAACGGACCGAGCCAGCGTGGCGTCGGCTTCTATCAATTCATGAACCGCCGCGGCCGGCGCTCGAGCGCGGCTTACGCCTTTCTTGCGCCGCTCGAGCGCGATCCTCGCCTGACGATCCGCCTCAAATCCTCTGTCTGCCGGATCGATCTCGACAAAGGACGCGCCGTCGGGGTGACGTACCGAGACGCCGGCGGCGGCGAGAGACGGGCGGCGGCGGATGAAGTCATCGTCGCGGCGGGTTCTCTCGTCACGCCGAAACTGTTGATGCTGTCGGGAATCGGGCCGGCGGATCATCTGAAATCGCACGCAATCGCCTGCAAGGTCGATCTGCCCGGCGTCGGCGAGAACCTCATCGACCATCCCGAAGTCCCGATCGTGGCGATGGCGAACGGGCCGTACGGCTATTACCGCCAGGGCGTCGGTTGGCGGATGCTGCTCAACGGCGCGCATTTCAAGCTGTTCGGCGGCGGGCGGATCACCAGCGCCGGCGTCGAAGCCGGCGCCTTCGTCAATCCGGTCGCGCGCGACGGCGAGCCGACCATTCAGGCGTTCTGCGTGCCGATCGTCTATCTCGATCGCGATACGCTGGGCCTGGTCGAAGATACGTACGGCCTCACGGTGACGACGGTCGTCGTCAAGCCGAAATCGCGCGGCTATGTCCGGCTGCGCTCGGCCGATCCGAAGGCCATGCCGCTGGTCTCGCCGCATTTGCTCAAGGACCCGGACGATATGCGTATGATGGTCGAAGGCCAACGCTTCTTCCTGCGCGCCTTCCAGACCAGCCCGCTCAAGGAGCGGATCGCGCGGATCGGCATCCCCGACCCGAACGATCTCAGCGACGAGGCGCTGGCGAACCATTGCCGGCGTTTCGTCAAGACCAACTATCATCCGAGCGCGACCTGCCGAATGGGCGCCGGCGACGACCCGATGGCGGTCCTCGATTCGCGCCTGCGCGTACGCGGCGTCGAGCGGTTACGCGTCTGCGATCTTTCCGCCATGCCGAATATCAACGCCGGCAACACCAATGCGCCGGCGATGATGCTCGGCAGCCGCTGCGCCGAACTGATCATGGCGGACGGATCGATTGATGCGGGGCGAGGCGCTCGCGCCGACGCTGCACGCGAGGCGCTCTAAGCGGGCGGCGAGGCCGCGCGATCTCGCGCGCGCGGCCCGCGTGCGATCATGCGCCGGGGCGGCGCAATGGCGCGCTCGGCGCTCCAATAGCGGATGAGATGAAGGGTTTGGTCGAGCGGCGCAGGCCGTCCGAACAAGTATCCTTGGCCGAAGGCGCAACCCATATCCATCAAGGCGACCGCCTCCGTGGTCTCCTCGATCCCTTCGGCGACGACGGGGAGGTCGAGCGCGTCGGCGAGCTTAAGAACCATATTGATGATTTTTTGGGTCGGCGGATCATAGGCCATCGAACGCACGAAAGATTGCGCGAGCTTGATCTCCGTAACCGGCAATTTGGTCAGATAGGCGAGCGACGAATATCCAGTGCCGAAATCGTCGATCGAGGCGAGGACGCCGAGTTTGCGACAGGCCTCGAGACTCGCCGCCGCGCGATCCGGGTCTTTCATCAAGGCGCTTTCCGTCACCTCGACCTTGAATGTGTCCGAAGGGACGCCGCTCGAATTCAGCATTTGCGCGACTCGCGCCGCGAATGGCGTTTCGACGAGATCGGCGGCCGAGACATTGATGCTGAGGAAGAGATTTTCCGTCGAGGCGACATTGTGGAGCGCCGCCTCGGCCATCTGCGGAATGACCCTCGCGGCTTGTTCCAGGCACCAATTGGTGATCTCGACGATCAGGCCGCTCGCTTCGGCGAGGGGGATAAAATCGTCCGGCGGCAACAAGCCGCGTTGCGGATGGCGCCAGCGGGCCAGCGCCTCGAATCCGGCGAGACGTCGCGTGCCGAATCGAATGATCGGCTGGAAGTAAGGTACGAGCTCGCCCGCCTTCAGCGCTCGCTTCAAGTCGGCCTCGAGCGACAGCGCGTCGACCGCCGAGCGGAACCGCGGCGTCGCTCGCGGCCGCGCGACGAGGCGACCCCCATCGAGTTGCGCCAGCGCGGCGGCCGTCTGCAGATAGCGGTCGGCGATCAGCTCCATGCACATTCGCAGGGCCGGGTCGGCATTGGCCAGCCGACGCTCGATTTGCGATCGGGCGACGACCAGCAGGACGCAGTCGGTCGCGGCGCGCGCCGACGCCGTTCGCTTACCGGGAGCGATGAGCGCCGTTTCGCCGGCGATATCGCCCGGTCCGAGCCGGCTGAGACCAGCGGCGCCGGCATGCGCAGCGGTGATTTCGATTTCGCCGGTTTGAATGAGGTAGGCAGTGTCGCCGACGTCGCCTTCTGCAAAAAGCGTCGCGCCAGCCGGAAGCTCGATTCGATCCAACGAGTAACTCATTTCGAGTTCTCAATAGGAGAATGGAAAAGAGCTCATCTCAGAAAACTCTTAACGAATTTGCGTCATCACTTGGCGAATCCGCCCCGAGTCGTAAACGAGTCAAAGGAAGCGCCGGCCGCTCAAGCTTGGTCGCAGCGGATCATTGGCGCAAGCGGGCAGGGGATCTGCGCCTCGCGGACGACTACGATCGGATCGCGGCGAGAGCGGAGGAACGGGCGCGAGAAAGCTGCGCCGCCTCGGCGTCCGTGACGCATTAGCAAGGCCGCTTAGCCATATCGTCGAGCCGGCGGCCGCGGCCTCCGGAAATCAACTCGCCATCGCCTTGCGCAAATTCTCGTCGATCTTGTCGAGGAAACCGGTCGTCGAGAGCCATTTCTGCTCAGGCCCGACCAGCAGGGCAAGATCTTTGGTCATGTAGCCGGCTTCCACCGTATCGACGCAGACCTTCTCCAGGGTCGAAGCGAATTTCGCCAGCGCGTCGTTGCCGTCGAGCTTGGCGCGATGCGAAAGGCCGCGCGTCCAGGCGAAGATCGACGCGATCGAATTGGTCGATGTGTCGCGGCCTTTCTGATACTCGCGGTAATGGCGCGTGACCGTGCCATGGGCGGCCTCCGCCTCGACGATCTTGCCGTCCGGCGTCATCAGCACGCTGGTCATCAGGCCGAGCGAGCCATAGCCTTGCGCGACCGTGTCCGACTGCACGTCGCCGTCATAATTCTTGCATGCCCAGACATAGCCGCCCGACCATTTCAGCGCCGCCGCGACCATGTCGTCGATCAGCCGATGCTCGTAGGCGAGGCCGGCGGCCGTGAACTTGGCCTTGAACTCGTTGTCGTAGATTTCCTGGAAGATGTCCTTGAAGCGGCCGTCATAGGCCTTGAGGATCGTGTTCTTGGTCGAAAGATAGACCGGGAATTTGCGCATCAGGCCGTAGTTGAACGAGGCGCGGGCGAAGTCGCGGATCGATCCGTCGAGATTGTACATGCTCATCGCGACGCCGGCGTCGGGAAATTTGAACACTTCCTTCTCGATGACGGTCCCGTCCTCGCCCTCGAACTTGATCGTCAGGCGGCCTTTGCCCGGCACCTTGAAATCGGTC
>JAJPHH010000151.1 GCA_021325385.1 Alphaproteobacteria bacterium | reverse complement strand
GCCTGGAAATCGCCGCAGACCGAGCAGGAGGAAATCTCGCGGAAGCGCCCCTGCCCCGGCAGCCAGACTTCGATGTCGTAGGTCTTCCGGCTGGCGAAGCCCATATCGCCCGTGCACAGCGCGACGGTGCGATAATGCAGGCCGAGGCGTTTCAGCACTTCCTCGGCGCATTCCGTCATGCGCTCGTGCTCGGCGCGCGATTGCTCCGGCGTGGTGATCGAGACGAGCTCGACCTTGTAGAACTGATGCTGGCGGATCATGCCGCGCGTGTCCTTGCCCGCCGCGCCCGCCTCGGCGCGGAAGCAATACGTGCCGGCGGTGTAGCGGAGCGGGAGCCTGGCTTCGTCGACGATGCTCTCGCGGACGAGATTGGTGAGCGGGACTTCGGCGGTCGGGATGAGCCAAAATTTGTCGGTAGCAGCGACAACTTTCGACTCTTCCATCATAGCGTCGACATCGTCCGCACCAACGTACAGCCGCCCATTGCGGACCTTTTCAGGAAATTTCTCTTTTAGAAATGCAATCACCTTTTTGGTGTGCTCCCACGGATCAGTCGCTTTGGACGCCGAAAACTGATCCTCCTCAAACTTCGGCAATTGCGCCGTGCCGAACATCGTCTGATCGCGAACGAGCAGCGGCGGCGAGATCTCTTCGTACCCATGTTCCGCCGTATGCAGATCGAGCATAAACTGCGCCAGCGCCCTCTCCAGCCGCGCCAATCCGCCTTTCAGCACCACGAACCGCGCGCCGGAAATCTTCGCCGCGCTCTCAAAGTCCATGAACCCGAGCGCCTCGCCGATGTCGAAATGCTCTCTCGGCTGGTAGCTGTTCGGAAAAGGCGGACGCTCGCCGTGGCGGCGCAATTCGACATTGTCATTCTCGTCCTTGCCATTCGGCGCGTCCTCGGCCGGCAGGTTCGGAATCGACGCAAGTTCCGCGTCGAGAGCGGCTAGCGCCTTGCGCTCCGCCTCCTCCAATTCCGGCATCTTCGTTTTGAGGTCAGCGACCTCCGCCTTCAGCTTCTCCGCCAGCGCCAAATCCTTCTTGCCCATGGCCTGGCCGATTTCCTTCGAGACGGCGTTGCGCCGCTCCTGCGCCTTCTGGAGATCGAGGATCGCGGCGCGGCGCGCATCGTCCAGCGCGATCAACTTCTCGACCAGCGCCGTCGCGAGGGCCTGTCCGTCCGGCTTGGCCAAGTCGCGCCGCGCGAGCGCGGCGGCGAAGGCTTGCGGGTTGTCCCGGATCGCCTTGATGTCGTGCATGTTCTTAAGCCGCTTTCTCGCGCCGGCGCAAAAGCCGGTCGCCGAAGACGTTGAAGGTGAGCCCCGCCATTACCAGAGCGGCGCCCAGGACTTCAATCGCGCTCAGCGGCTCGCCGAAAGCGAGCGCGCCGGAAATCATGCCGACGATCGGGATCAGCAGCGCGAAAGGCGCGGCCGCCGCCGCCGAGTGATGGGCGAGCAGCCGCGCCCACAGCCCATAGGAGACGACCGTCGCGCCATAGGCGAGAAAGGCCGTGCACAGGATGAGCGCCAGGCTCGGATGGGCGAGCGCCGCGAGCGGCCCCGGCCCGTCGACGATGAGCGAGGCCAGAATCAGCGGCGCTGGGACGACCAGCGCGGCCCAGACGACGAAAGCCAGCATGTCGATCTTGCCGGCGACCTTGCCGATGAGATTGCCGATCCCCCAGAAGGAGGCGGCGGCGATGACCAGCAGAAACGGACCGAGGCTCGCCCCTTGCAGACGCTCCGAGCCGATCGCGGCGATGCCGGCGAGCGCGATTCCCGCGCCGATCAATTGCGCCGGCCGCGGCCTTTCGCCGAGCAGCGCCCAGGCGAGGAAGATGGTGATGAAGACCTGCAACTGGATGACGAGCGAGGCGAGGCCGACCGGCATGCCGAGGCCGATGGCGACGAATAGAGCGCCGAACTGGCCGACGCCGATCGTCAGGCCGTAAAGCGCCGTCAGGCCGAACGACGCGCGCGGCGGCCTGATGAACAGCACGGCGGGAAAGGCGCAGAAGAAAAAGCGCAGAGCGGTCAGCAGCAACGGCGTCGTCTCATGCACGCCGATCTTGATCGCGACGAAGGCGAGGCCGAAGAAGAGAGCGGCGATGACCGCCGATAGAGCGTCGCGAAGGGTCATGGGGCGCCGGAGCGGGGTGAGAGACGGAAGGAAACGAGACGCGCTTGGCGCTGGATAAATCAGTTGGCGGTGGTCGGCTCGCCCCCAGATGAAACCCCGTGTCATTCCCGCGAAAGCAGGAATCCAGGCGCCGCCGCGCTTGAAGGAAACACCGTGCTGGATTCCCGCTTGCGCGGGAATGACATCTGTGTTGCGACGGCGCTGGTCAGGTCGACGATTGCGACGCCAGTCGTTTCTTCTCCACCATCTGCACGGCGAAAATCGCGCCCTCGTAGAGAAGCAGCATCGGCACGGCGAGCGAGCACATGCTGATCACGTCGGGCGGGGTCAGGATCGCGGCGAGGCCGGTCACGATGACGATGGCGTAGCGCCGCTTCGAGCGCAGATAGGCCGCATCGATGATGCCGACCTGGCCGAGCAAGGTCAGGATCACCGGCAATTGGAAGGCGATGCCGAAGGCGAAGATCAGCGTCATGATCAGCGAGAGGTACTCGTTGACCTTGGGCAGCAATTCGATCGTCGCTTCGCCGGGCTGGTTGACCTGCTGCAGCGACACCGAGAAGCGGATCAGCAGCGGCATCACTGCGAAATAGACGAGCAGCGCGCCGAGCACGAAGAAGACGGGCGTCGCCACCAGGTACGGCAGAAAGGCCTGGCGCTCGTTGCGATAGAGGCCCGGCGCGACGAACTTGTAGATCTGGATCGCGATGATCGGAAAGGCGACCACCGCCGCCCCGAACATGCTGAGCTTCATATTGGTGAAGAATTGTTCGAGGAAATGCGTCGCGATCAGCTTGGCGTTGTCAGCGCCGACCACGTGCACGTAAGGCAGGGTCAGGATGTTGTAGATCGTGCGCGAGAAGTAGAAGCAGATGATGAAGGCGACGAGAAAGGCGAGCAGCGAGCGGATCAGCCGCGCCCTGAGCTCGATCAGGTGATCCATCAACGGGGCCTTGGTGGCCTCGATATCGGCTTCCGTCATGACGCGCCGCCCTCGCGCAAGCCGCTCTCGGCGAGCTCGGTTTGCAGCGGCGGCGGCTCGGCCGACGATGCGGCGACGGCCGGCGCCGCTCCATTGGGCTTCGCCTCGACCGGCTTCGCCGTTTGCTCGGCCTTGGCGGCTTCGTTCATCGCCTCCAACGCTTTCTTCACGTCGTCGAGATCGGCCTCCCGTCTCGGCTCGACGCCTGGCGGCTCGATCGCCTTCTCCTCGATCGCCGGCCTTTCCGCCTCCGCCGGCTTGACATCCTCATGCTGGGTCAGCGTCTTCGGATCGAACGAGACGTCGACATCCTTCACCTCGACCTTGGCGGCCTCGTTCATCGCCGCCAGCTCTTTCTTGACATCTTCGAGCTCCGCCTCGCGCATCGCCTCGTTGAATTGCTGCTGGAACTCGTTGGCCATGCGCCGCATGCGGCCGACCACCTGGCCGACCGTGCGCATCACGCGCGGCAATTCCTTCGGCCCGATCACGATCAGGGCGACGACGCCGACAATAAAAATCTTTGACGGATCGAAAATGTCGAACATGCTGCTTCGTCGGCTCGAACGGAACCCGCCCGCCGCGTTACGCCCGGCGCGTCGAAGCTGAGGGCGCGGCTCTCCCTAAAGGATCAGCCGACTTTCTCGCGGTCGGCGCTCTCGACCGGCTGGCTGGCGCGGTTTTCGATCGCCGGCTTCGGGCTCGAAGGCGCGTTGGCCGCCGTTTCGTCGTCGTTCAAACCCTTCTTGAAGGAACGAATGCCCTTCGCGAAATCGCCCATGATCTCGGAAATCTTGCCTCGGCCGCCGAACAGCAACAGAGCGATGACCGCAAAGAGCAGCAGATGCTGCATGCTGAAACCCATCACGAAACCCTCCATCGATTCGATCGCCTGCGGCGTGCGGCCGAATGCGACTTACAAACCGTTGACAGCGTAGCCCGAACTTAAGCCTCAAGGAGGGCAAAAACAAGCGCGGCGGCCGGGAATCCCTTCTCCCCGCCTCGCGGCGAGGAGGGTTTTTCGCGCCGCGGAATCGTGTAGAGAAGCCCGTCCTTTAGTCGTGGAAGAGCGCCCGCGTGAACGTCAACGTGCCCAATCGCGTCCAGCACAGTCTCGACGCCGCCTTGGACTGGCTCCTCCGCAACCAGAAGGAGGGCGGCTTCTGGGTCGGCATGGTCGAGTCCAATTCCTGCATGGAGGCGGAATGGCTGCTCGCCTCGCACATTCTCGGCGTCGAACTGCCGATGAAGGACGGCTTCATTCGCACGCTTTTCCATCGGCAGCGGCCAGACGGGTCATGGGACGTGTTTCCCGGCGCGCCGGACGGCGACATCAACGGGACGGTCGAGGTTTACGCCGCCCTCCTCGCCATGGGCGAAAGCCCGGACCGGCCGGAACTGGCCAAGGCCCGCGCCTTCATTCTGAGCAAAGGCGGGCTCAAGACGGTCAGGGTGTTCACCCGCTACTGGCTCGCTTTGCTCGGCGTGTGGCCCTGGACCGACACGCCGAACCTGCCGCCGGAATTCATCCGTTTTCCGCTGTGGTTCCCGTTCAACATCTACAATTTCGCCCAATGGGCGCGAGCGACCATGGTGCCGCTGGCGGTGCTGAGCGCCCGGCGGCCGGTTTTCCCCCTGCCCGGCGGGAATAAGCTTGACGAGCTTTTTCCGGAAGGCCGCGACAAGTTCGATTTTTCCGCGCCGGTGAAAAAGGCCGAGCCCTGGTCGCTGGAAGCCTTCTTCCTGAAGATCGACCGCGCCCTGCACTGGCTGCAGACCCACAAGCTCATTCCCGGCCGCGAAAACGCGATCAAACTGTGCCTCGAATGGATGATCCGCCATCAGGACGCGGACGGCGCTTGGGGCGGCATCCAGCCGCCTTGGATTTACGGCCTGATGGCTTTGCGCAATGAGGGCTACGCCCTCTCCCATCCCTGCATCGTCAAGGGCCTCGACGCGCTCTCAGCCCATTGGACCTACGAACGCCATGGCGGGATCGCCGTCCAGGCGAGCGAGTCGCCTGTCTGGGATACGCTGTTCTGCCTCCTCGCGATGGCCGAGGCCGGCTGGTCGCCCGAGGCCCAGCCGGCCATGCGGCGCGGCCTGATCTACATTCTCGACAATCAGATCCTCGAGCCCGGCGACTGGTCGCTGACGGTCAAGGCGCCGCCGGGCGGCTGGGCGTTCGAACGGGCGAATTTGCGCTATCCCGATGTCGACGACACCGCCCTCGCGCTGCTCGTTCTCGCCAAATTGCGCGGCAAGGCCGGCGACCTCAATCCGCGCATCGAAGCCGCGATCGAGCGCGGCCTCGCCTGGACCTTCGCCATGCAATGCAGCAATGGCGGCTGGGCGGCGTTCGACCGCGACAACGACAAGGCGATCATCTCGACCATCCCGTTCTGCAATTTCGGCGAGGCGCTCGATCCGCCCAGCGTCGACGTCACCGCCCATGTGATCGAAGCCTTGGCCGAGCTCGGCATGAGCAAGGAGCGGCCGGAAATCGCCCGCGCCCTCGCCTTCATCGAGAAGGAGCAGGAGCCGGAAGGCTCCTGGTTCGGCCGCTGGGGCTGCAACCACATCTATGGGACCGGCGCGGTGCTGCCGGCGCTGAAAGCGATCGGCTGGAATATGGAGGCGCCGAACATCCGCAAGGCCGCCGATTGGCTGGTTTCCGTTCAGAATGACGACGGCGGCTGGGGCGAAAGCTGCGAATCCTACATGGACGCGTCGAAAATCGGCCGCGGTCCGTCGACGCCGACCCAGACCGCCTGGGCGATCATGGCGCTGCAGGCGGTCGGCGGCTACGGCAATGCGGTCGCGCGCGGCCTCGAACATCTCGTCACGACGCAGGATTCCGACGGGACTTGGGACGAAGCCTATTACACCGCGACCGGCTTTCCCGGCTACGGCGTCGGCGCCCGCACCGAGCTGCGCGATCCCAAGCTTGCCGAGAAGCTCGGCCAAGGCGCCGAGCTGTCGCGCGGCTTCATGATCTCGTTCAACATGTACCGGCACTACTTCCCGGCTATCGCGCTGGCGCGGCAGCTCAAGGCGGGGTGACAGTACGGAAACGCGTCGGCTCGTCCGCTGGCGCCATTCCCGCGAAAGCAGGGAATCCAGAGGACCGCCGCGCTTTTGAACGCTGGCTCAGCCTGGATTCCCGCATTCGCGGGAATGACACGGAGAATGGCTCCGCCGCCAAAGCGCCGCGGTCGCTTCATCTTTCTTTACATTCGCCCGCATCGCCCGAAACCTCGCCCGGCTAGCTTCCTTCGCGAGACGGCGTCGCCTGCCGTCGACGCAAAGGAAATCATCATGACCAGCATCGACAATGTCCCCCTGCCGCCTGAACCGCCCCTGCAAGCGCCGCCCCCGCCGCCACAACGGCGCCGCTTCTTTTCCTGGCCGATCGCGCTGGCGATCGCCGGCGCGCTGACCTTCGGCGTCGCGCTCGGCGCCGGCGGACTGGCGGTGGGCGCCGGCATGGATCATTTCGGCTTCCGTCAGGGCTTCCGCCTGGCGATGATCCAGGAGCACGCTTCGCGCTTGCTCGATTCGATCGGCGTCAGCGCGGCGCAGGAGGCCAAAATCCACGACATTATCGCTGCGAAATTCGCCGAGATCGCGCCCGATCCGAAGCAACACGAGGCGATGCGCAAGCAAGCGCTCGAGCTGTTGGAGGCGCCGACCATCGACCGCAACGCCGTCGAGAAGCTCAGGACCGAGGCGGTCGCGAATTTCGACGCGAAGTCCAAACTCTTCGTCGGCGCCGTGCTCGACATCGCCGATCAGCTCACCCCCGACCAGCGGTCGCAGCTCGTCGCCCGGTTGAATGAAATGGCGCAGCAACACGGGGCGATGGGCCCATGGGGCGGCTGGCGTCATCACCCGATGATGGATGACGGCCCGAACGGCGCGCCTGACAACGCGCCGAGCAAGGATTAAACAAGGCCAAAGGTCCAGCGGGCGCCATGGCGGAGCGGCTTCTCATCATCGACGACGATGCAAGGCTGGCCGCCATGGTGTCGGACTATCTCGGCGCGGCCGGC
>JAJPHH010000187.1 GCA_021325385.1 Alphaproteobacteria bacterium | reverse complement strand
TGCTTCAGAACAACACCGACATCACCGGGCTGAAGCGCGCTCAGGCCGAGCTTTTGACGCGCGAAGCGCATTTGCGCTCGATTCTCGACACCGTCCCCGAGGCGATGATCATCATCGACGAAGCCGGAATCATCACGTCGTTCAGCGCCGCGGCCGCGCAATTATTCGGCTATCAAGCGGACGAAGTGATCGGCCGCAACGTCAGAATGTTGATGCCGGAGCCGTACCGCAGCGAGCATGACGCCTATATCGAACGGTATCTCAGCACCGGCGAAGCTCGGATCATCGGCTATGGCCGCGTTGTCAGCGGATGTACTAAAGACGGCGCGATCTTTCCCCTAGAATTGGCGGTCGGCGAGGCGCGCGCCAACGGCCAGAGGATATTCACCGGCTTCATCCGCGATCTGACCAGCCGGCAAAAAATGGAAGATGAGCTGCGGCAGGCGCAAAAAATGGAGGCGATCGGCCAGCTGACAGGCGGGCTGGCGCACGATTTCAACAACTTGCTCACCGTGATCGCGGGCAATCTGGAAATGCTCGAGCCGCGCCTGTCCGACGCGGGCCAGCGCGAGCTTCTCAAAGAAGCGCAGGACGCCGCGCAGGACGGCGCCAAACTAACCGGTCAATTGCTCGCCTTCGGTCGCCGGCAGCCGCTCAATCCCAAGCCTGCCGATATCGGGCGGCTCGTCTCCAATTTCTCCGATTTGCTCCGACGGACGCTAGGGGAATCGATCGAGCTGCGAATCGTCGTCTCCGGCGCGGGCCATATGGCGGTCGTCGACGCGCCGCAATTGCAGAACGCGATCCTGAATTTGGCGATCAATGCGCGCGACGCCATGCCGCGCGGCGGACGCCTGACGATCGAGATTTCCCGGGCTCGCCTCGACGCCGACTACGCGCAAATGTATCCGGAGATACGAACCGGGCTCTACGTCTTGCTCGCCGTCACCGATACGGGCGCGGGCATGTCGGAAGAGGTCCGCCAGCGGGCTTTCGACCCGTTCTTCACCACCAAGCCGACCGGCGTCGGCACCGGGCTCGGCTTGAGCATGGTTTATGGCTTCGTCAAGCAGTCCGGCGGGAACATTCAACTTTACAGCGAATTGGGTCGTGGAACGAGCGTTCGAATCTACCTTCCTTTGGCCGAGTCGGTTCAGAAGGACCAAGAGTCAGCAATGGCGACGAATGCTCAAGCCATGCCGCGCGGCTCCGAGACCATCCTGGTGGTCGAGGACGACGCGCGCGTGCGCCGTGTCACCACGGCGCGTCTGAGGAGCCTCGGCTATCAGGTGATCGAAGCGGATAACGGTACAGCGGCGCTGGCGACGCTCAACGCGCATCCCGAGGTCGCCATGATCTTCACGGACGTCGTGATGCCCGGCATGAACGGCGACGATTTGGCGGAGACTGCATTGGCCGCGCGACCCGACCTTAAAGTCCTCTTCACCTCCGGCTACGCCGAGCCGGCGGTGGCGCGCCAGGGACTCGGCGCCGGCGCATGGCTGAAAAAGCCCTATACCGCCGCAGAACTCGCAGAGAAGATACGCGAGATTCTCCAAACGCGCCGTTCCGGAAAGGCCTAGCGGAGGCGAAAGCCTGGCCTGTCGCGATGCGCCCGCGGCCGGCGCGAAGCCGTTCTCGATCTCGACATGTCGGCGACGCCAAGCGCCCCGAAGCATGAAGGTCACCCTTTGGGTCCGCGTCGGCTAAATGACGTCGCCTTTCGCCGCGTCTTCCGGGGAAGGGGTCACCATTCCAGAAAAGGGCTCGGCCCAAACCATGTGATCATGGACCGTGCGAACGCCGTCGATATTCTCGATGAGCGCGTGAAGCGCATTTCGTTCCCGTTCGTCGGTGAGCACGCCGTGCAAAGTGACAACCCCGTCTTTAACGGCGATATCGACCGAGGCCGTCGGCGCCCAGACTTGGGCTTGCATCTCCTCTCGAATGCGGCGCTCAAGCTCGTCATCGGTGATCAGCGTCGTATCGTAGGATTCCCGTAGGAACAGGGCGAGAGCGTGAACGAAATCGGCGCGCGTGATCATGCCGACGACTTTGCCGCCGCTCAGAACGGGGAGTCGCTTGACCCGCCTCTTCTCCATCAGCGCGACGGCCTCCTCCAGGCCGGCGGTCTCGTCGACCGCGGCAACGTCCGTACTCATGATCTCCGTGACGCGTCGCGCGTGCGCCCGCGTATAAATCTCCGCCGCCCTGCCAGGCAAAAAGATCGCGGCGAGCCAGTGAGAGCTGGGCTTCTTCTCCGTGCCGAGTTCGGCGCGGCGGAGGAAATCCGCTTCGCTCACGACGCCGACCAGAGCGCCGGCGGCGTCGATGACCGGCAAACCGCTCAAATTCGAGCGAGTCATCGTGTCGAGCGCCTCCGCAACGGTCGCTTGCGGCGACACGCTCACCACCTTCTTCGTCATCACGTCCTTCACGCGCATCGCATCCTCCGAAACTGGCTGCTGTCGAAATTCTTCCCTTCACCCAATCACCGGTAGGCGGATCGGACATTGACTTGCGTCAAGCATCGCGGCGGATCGCCTGGCGATCGCCCGCCACATGCAGAACCGCGCCGCCGCGTTTACGTCGCTCTGCTCACGTTTCGACGGCGCGCTCGTAAATATCCTCCTCCTGTGCGTTGTGCAGGCGGGCGAGCGCTTCGATCGATTCGATCATGCGTTGGCCGTCTCGGATCGCGTAACGATCGATATCCTGCGGCGACAGCGCGCCGGCGAGACGCCGCAAGAGGCGGCCGAGATGGATGATCTCGCGATGCGCTCTGCTCATCGCGCTCAAACCGTGCCGATCGCCGAGGAACTCGGCGACGCGCGGATAGACTGCGCTTTCGTCGTCTCGCTCATGCGCGACGATGTCCTGCGCCACGATCCGGTCGGCCTCTCCGATTAGGTTCGCCGCCTGCCCAGCCTCCGCGTGGTCGAGTTCGTCCGCGATTTCGCGCAGCCGGTCGAGCGTCGTCTCCATCCGCTCGTGATCCGCGCGCAGACGCGAGCCGACGGCGGACGGCATTCTTCGTCCTCTGAACTTGGCGCCGGCCGAAAGGGCGCGCAGCGCGTTGAGGATGACAGCGACATCGATGACCTCTTGCGTCACGGCGCCGGCGATCGGCGGCAGCAAGCCGAGGGCCGCGAAGCCCATCGCCACGGCGGACATTCCCATCCCGGCATAGACGCTTTGCAAGGCGATGCGGCGGGCGCGCTTGGCGATCGCGATCGCATCGGCGACGCGATCGACCCGATCGACCAGAATGACGACGTCCGCAGCTTCGGACGAAGCGCTTGCGCCGCGCGCGCCCATGGCGACGCCGACATCCGCGGCGGCCAAAGCCGGCGCGTCGTTGACGCCGTCGCCGACCATGATGGTCGGGAATTGGCGCCGTTCGGCGACCACCGCATCGACTTTGTCGGCCGGCTCCCGGTCGGACAGCACCGCGTCGAGATCGAGCGCCGCGCCGATCGTTTCGGCGGCGTCGGCGCGATCGCCGGTCACCATCACGATCCGGGCCACGCCGGCCGAGCGCAGGCTCTGTACGGCGCTCGGCGTATCGCGCCGCAATTCGTCCGCCAGCAGCAGAGCGCCGATCGTCTTGCCGTCCACGGCAACGAACACGCTGAGCGCCGAGCGCCAAGCGGCCCGGCGCAAGGTGCGCTTCGCCCATGAGTCGGGACTGTGCGGTCCATGGACAAGTTGACTCGATCCGACGCGGACTGAATGGCCGTCGACGACGCCTTCGAGGCCTGAGCCGTGCGTCTCGCGGACTTGCGATGGCGGCGAAAGCGTCAAGCCGCGCGCCAAGGCGGCATCGACGATCGCCGCGGCGACGACGTGCTGCGAAGCTTGCTCCACCGAGCCCGCCGCTTTCAGAATTTCTTCCGTACTATGGCCCGGCGCCGCTTCGACCGCGGCGAGCCTGGCGCCGCCGACCGTTAGCGTGCCCGTCTTGTCGAACATCACGGTATGGGCGCGCGCCAGCGCTTCGAGCGGGGCCCCGCCTTTGACGAGGATGCCGCGCTTGGCGGCTTGCGCCACCCCGGCGATGAACGCCACCGGCGCGGCCAGGATCAGCGGGCAGGGCGTCGAGGCGACCAAGACCGCAAGACCGCGCACCGGATCGCCGGACAGGAGCCAGGCCGCGCCGGCGGCGATGAGGGTCAGCGGCAGGAGCAACAGCGCGTAGCGATCGGCCAGTCGGATAAACGGCGCCTTGGCCGCGTGGGCGGCGCCGACCATGCGAACGATCCCGGCATACGTGCTCTCGTTGGCTGGGGCGGCGGCGCGCATCTCGAAAGCGTCGCCGGCATTGACCGACCCGCTCCGCGCCAACTCGCCGGAGCGTCTCGAGGCTGGGATCGGCTCGCCGGTCACCGCGGCTTCGTCCAACATCGCGGCGGCGCTGAGGATCACCCCGTCGGTCGGGACGATCTCGCCCGCCCGGACCAATAGGACGTCGCCGACAGCGACCTCGTCGATCGATATATCGGCGATCGACGAATCTTTCCGGCGATGAGCGATTTTCGGGGCCTTGTCGAGCAAGGACTTGAGATCGCGTTCGGCGCGTGTGACGGCGAAATCCTCCAAAATATTGCCGCCGGCGTACATGAGGGCGATGACAGCCCCGGCCAAATTCTGCCCGAGCAGCAGAGCGCCGGACATCGACGCCAGAGCGACGGCGTCGACCCCGACCCGGCCGCTCAGGAAGTCGCGGACGATGGAGACGAACAGCCCAAGGACGACGGGAATCGTCCCGGCGATCCAGAGCCAGTTGGCGACCGCGCCGCGGCCCGCCAGCCAGGCGAGGAGCCCGAGCAAGAGGCCAGCGAGAGCGATGACAAGCAGCGCCCTGCGAAACAGCCGTTCGGTCATTGGCTCAACCGATCTTGCGCGGACCGGGTCGCGCGCCGCGCCGGTCGGCGAGCGGCGGGCGATCAGCGGCCGAAGCCCGCCATGTGAGCCGCCTCGGGCGGCAGGGCGCCGTGGAGCGAAGGGAACGCTGCGGCGCGACGCTCATCGTCGGTCGACGCGCTTGCGGCGCGGCTTCCGTCGGGTCGGCTGACGAGCTGCTCCCAAAGCGCGGCGATGCTCCTTTGCGTATCGACGGGTACGTAGCCATAGCCGCGGCGGTCGATGACCGAGAGCGAAACGTCTGGATCCCCGCTGAGCTCGCGGGCCGCCTGATTGATCGTCTGAAGCGCCGCGAAAAGTTGCTCCATCGTCTGCAGACCGGCATGCCGCATCATATCGACGAGACGATGCGCGACGAGACCTTCGGGCGTGACGAATTCGCCGCCGCGGCCCAATTCAAAAAATACATTGGCGGTGCGCGGCGCGACGCGAATTCGATCGTAAATCGCTCCGGCCTCCTCCATGGAGCACGTGGCGAGATTAGAGAGCTCGCTCCCGGCCGTGGGTTCGAGGTCGACGCCGAGCGACGCGGCGATTTCGCCTTGCAGCCAGCGACGCACCTCGGCGGGCGCGCGGCGGATCTGTTCGGGGCTCAAAGTGATCCCAACCATTGTCAACCTCCATCGTCGCGGGCGAATTTAGGCGACGCGCTCGGCCGATCATTTGAGAAAGATCAAGCTCGGCGACGGAAGCGCTCAGATCGCAGCTCCCATCCATACGCCGAAATCGTAGGCCGCCTTGCAGAACGCCTGATCCAGCGCCGCAAAGGCGTCGGCTGCGCCGGCGCTCGCCGCCGGACTCGAGGCTTCGAAAGTCCAAGCGGCGAAGATTTTGCCGTCCGTCCCGACCAGCTTGACGGCGAAGCCGACATGAGCCGTAGGCGTCGGGTCGAGCGCGACTTCGAAGGCGCGGATATCGATCAGCACTTGGGTCGAGGCCGAGAATCCCTCCTGCGCCTTTGCGACCCGAGAGAAGCCCGCATTCTCGAGCGTCTCGACGAGCCTGGCTCTGACCAGCATCGGCAGATTGTCGCTCCATTGCCCTCCGTCGAGGGGACGGATTTCGCCGGATTTCGTCGAGACCAACGCCCGCTGCGTTTCGAACATGACGACAGCCGTAGGCTCGGCGACGGCGATCTGGGTCGTGAGCGGCTGGCCCGCCGCCGCAAATTTCGGAGCGCTCAGGTCGTAATATGGCGGAGGCGGAGGCGGCGCGCCGCCGCCGGTCATCTTCTCCAGCCCGGCGAGAATATTGTCGACCCGGCCTGAATTCCGCGCCAAAGCGTCGGAAAACGCGCTGAGATTGGCGATGGCGTTGCGCACCGGCGCGGCGTTGTCGTTGAGGATGGCGTCGACCTTGCTCAGCGTCTGCTTTGCAGCCTGACTTAGGCTCTCGCTCGCCGCAGGATCGGCGAGCAGAAGCGGCGGTTCGCCTTTCTCTCCGCTCCTTGGCGTAGTACGAGACGCGCCGCCCGTCAGCGACAGGTTGATCGAGCCCAGAAGGCCAGCCGTTTCGACGCCGATATGCGTGTCGTCGCCGATCGGCGTCGCCGGATCGACGGCGATCGAAGCCAAGAGAAGTCGCGGATTTGCTGGCTCGAGCCGCACCTCCTGGACTTCGCCGACACGCATGCCGTTGAAGAGGACGGAGACGCCGGGGCGCAGCCCAATCACCGGCGCGTCGAACTGAACCCGATAGATCGCCTGCTTGGCGACCACGCCGCCGCTCGCGTGCAGCCAATAGACGAAAAGGAAGCCTGCGGCGAAAGCGGCGAGGGTGAAGAGCCCGACAACGAGATAGCGCGCATGAGTCTCCATCGCTTCGTCTCAACTTAGCTTGCCGCACGCCGCAAAAGCGAACGGCCGCGATCGCCGCGAAAATAGCTCCGCACCCAGGGATGCTCGGATTCGAACATCGCCCCCATCGAACCGATCGCCGCGATCTTGCCGTCCGCCAATGCGGCGATGCGGTCGCAAACGGTGCGCAAGCTTTCGAGATCGTGCGTGATCATGAAGACGGTGATCTTCAATGTCTGGTGAAGCGTGCGGATCAACGCATCGAATTCGCCGGCGGCGATCGGATCGAGCCCGGACGTCGGTTCGTCCAGAAAGACGATCTGCGGATCGAGAGCGAGCGCGCGGGCGAGCGCGACCCGTTTGGTCATGCCGCCGGAAAGCGTCGCCGGGAGCTTGTCGCCGTCTTCCGGAGCAAGGCCGACCATCTCCAATTTCGCGGTCGCGACCTCGCGCATGGTCCGCGGCGATAGATCGAGATATTCCCGCATCGGAAATTCGATATTTTGAAAGACGGAGAGCGAGGAGAAAAGCGCGCCTTGCTGGTAGAGGACGCCCCAGCGCCGCTCCAGTTCTTGCAGGTCATGCGGGTTGGCCGAATCGCGATCGACGCCGAAAATTTCGATGCGGCCTTGGCGCTTCGGAACAAGACCGAGGATCGCGCGAAGGAGCACCGATTTGCCGCCGCCCGACGCGCCGACCAGACCGAAAATCTCCCCGGCGACGACGTCCAGCGCAAGATGATCGATGACGATCTTGTCGCCGAATCCGACGACGAGATCGTTCAGCCGAATGGCTAGCGACGTATTGAGATCGAGCATCTCACATCCCGATCGCCGAAAAGAACATCGCGAAGAGCCCGTCCATCACGATCACCGAGAAGATGGATTTCACGACCGACGTGGTCGTCTGCGCGCCGAGCGATTCGGCGCTGCCTTTGACCTTCAGCCCTTCGACGCAGGCGACGATGCCGATGACGAGGGCCATGAACGGCGACTTGATCATTCCGACTTCGAAGTCCGAAATCGAAACCGCCTCGCTGAGGCGCGAGGCAAATATTCCTGGATCCATGCCGCCATAGAACCAGGCGACGAGCGCGCCGCCATAGAGCGCCGCCATCGAACCGATAAAGGTCAGCAAGGGCAGCGCGAGGACGAGCGCCGCGACTCGCGGCAGAACCAGGACTTCGATCGGATTGCGTCCCATTGTCCTGAGCGCGTCGATCTCCTCGCGCATCTTCATCGAGCCGAGTTCGGCCGTGTATGAGCTGCCCGATCGGCCGGCGACCATGATCGACACGATGAGGACGCCGATCTCGCGCAAGACGAGAATGCCGATGAGATCGACGACGTAATCGCCGGCGCCGAAACGACGGAAATGAAAGATGCCCTGCTGCGCGATGATCGCGCCGATGAGCAGGGTGATCAGGACGATGATCGGAACCGATCGAAGTCCGACCCGGTCGAGTTGGTAGACCAGAGAGGTGAAGCGGAGCCGACGCGGATTGAGCAGAATTTCGCCGAGGGCGGTCGCGAAGGCGCCGATCGCTGCGACATATCGGACCGCGTCCTCCGCGGCCCCTTCCGTCGAGCGCCCGATCTTCTCGACGCCGCCGAGAAGCCAATTGCGACGAATTCCGGGCGAAACGCCGCGCCGATTGGTTTCATGGACCTTGTCGAACAAGGCCCGGAATCGGTCGGGCAGGCCTTGCGGGGAAACGAGGTCCTTTCCGCAGGAGCGCAGCAACCGTTCGAGAAGCCAAGCGCCGTACGTATCGAATTCGCGCACCCTGGCCATGTCGAATTTAACGTGTCGCTCTTCTCGCCGCGGCGCGGCCTCGACCAGCGCGTCGAGGCGGCCGGCATTGGCGGCGGTCCAAGCGCCCGAGCCGACAATTTCGAGCCCGTCCGCGCCTTGTTTGAATTCGATGAGTGCTTCGGGCTTCATTGCCGCCGCGCAAATTGCGATCAGCGGCGATGAAAACACGAATTGCCGCTCGCGCGCTTGATCGGAATCAATCGGCGCATGCAGGAAAAAGAGCGCGTCGGGAGGCGTTCAGACAGCCGCGCTGTGGCGCGCGCGGGAGCGTTGGAAATATCGATCGAACGCGGCGCATGCGACGCGCACGAAGGGACGACCGGTCTCGGTTATCGTCAGGCGATCCCCGTCCAGCGCAGCGAGACCGTCCTCGACGAATTCGCCGAGTTCGGCCAGAGCTTCGGAGAAAATCTCGGCCGCCGCGCCGCGCCGGGTCGCGACCTCGCCGAGATCGACCGTCAGGTCGCACATCAAGCGCTCGATGATTTCGCCGCGCAATCGATCGTCATGCGTCAGTTCGACGCCGCGCGTTGTCGCGAACTCTCCGGCCGCGATGGCGGCGCGCCATTCGGGCGTTTTCGCCGAGTTCTGAACGTAGCCGGACGGCAATCGTCCGATCGCCGAAGCGCCGAAACCAAGCAAAGCCCCAGCGTCGTCAATCGCATAGCCTTGGAAGTTGCGCCGGACTGCGCCCGCGGCTAGAGCCTGGGCCAAGGGATCGGCGGGACGAGCGAAATGATCGAGGCCGACGCGGACATAGCCGGACTCGATCAGAAGCGCCGCCGCCGTGGCCTGCTGGCGATAGCGCTCGACCTCGTCCGGCAGGGCCGCCTCGTCGATGAGCCTCTGATGCGGTTTCATCCAGGGCACATGGGCGTAGCCGAACAACGCGATGCGCTCGGGCTCGGCTTGCAGCGCGCAGTCGATCGTCTGGCGGATCGACGCGACGGTTTGATGCGGCAATCCGTACATCAAATCGAGATTGATTGACGCGACGCCCGCTTTCCGGAGCGCATCGGCGGCCCAGGCCGTCGCTCGCCACGGCTGATGACGATTGATCGCCTTCTGCACCGTGGGATCGACATCTTGCACGCCGAGGCTGGCCCGGTTGAGGCCCTTGCTCGCCGCCGCGTCGATCCATTCTTGCGTCAACAGGCGCGGGTCGAGCTCGGCGGCGATTTCGGCCTCCGCGCTGATCTCGAAACCGTCGCGCAGAGCGGTGAAGACGATCTCCAGGTCGCGCGGCGCGAGAATGTTCGGCGTTCCGCCGCCGAAATGGATCGATCCGACGGGCAGGCGAGCGCCGATCGCCTGCGTGACGAGCGCGATCTCGCGCAAGAGATGATCGACATAACTCGAGATCGGCGAGCGGCTATGGACCACGGTGGTGTGGCAGCCGCAATATGAGCAGAGCCGCTCACAGAACGGAATGTGAAGGTAGAGCGAGACCGTACTTTTCGGATCGAGCTCCGCCAGCCAGGAGCGATAGGCGTCGGCGCCGATAGCGGCGCTGAAATGCGGCGCGGTCGGGTAGCTGGTGTAGCGCGGAACGTTCTTGCCGTATTTGGCGAGAAGCGTTTCGATCGGCGCCGGCGACCACCGCGAGCAATCCGTCTTGATCCGGCAGAGAGCGTTCATCGGGGGTTCCGGCAATTTCAAGATGAATAGCTTGCGCCCGCCGCGGCCGATTTGATCCCGGTCAAATATCCGGCGGGCCGCCATCCGGCCGGTTAGGCCGACAGGATCCCCAGCAGCGCCGCAGTCAAGATCATCGCGTCGTTCGCGCCAAAGGCGATTTTGGATCGCGGCGCGCCCTCATAGAGAAGCCGGCTAACCCCGACCTGCAGAAACGACCAGCCGGTCCCGGCCATGAGCAGCGACGTCATGATCGTCACCACCGAAACTTGGCCGAACGCAAGCGACAAGAGCGAGAGCCCGGCGCCGACGGATAGCGCCATGAGCGTTGGAATCGCCCCTCGCCAACGCGCCGCGACCGCCATCGGCGCATACATGATGATCATGTGCCAGGCTTCCGCGGCGCCGATCCCGGTTCCGCCGACGCCGCATCCGATCAGAGCCGACGGCGCCCGCGCCATGGCGCGAGTCATGGCGAACCATGCGAAAGCGCCGAGGAGAACGGCGAGCCAAAACGACGCGTCGAGCCGGGCGGGCCGGGCCGGATCGCCGGCTTCCACGAATCGATGGGGGAGAGAGACGATAAGCGGGAGCGCGGCGATATTGGCCAGTCCTGCGAGGACGGGCAAAGCTGCGTCCGCGTAAGGTCCAAAGATCGACTGGCAAAGCGAGATCGCCGCAGGCGCGAGCAATCCGCCGGCGAAGCCGCCGAGGAGTACGAGGAGAGCGGCGCGCGAGCCGCCGAGACGGGCGATCGCGGCGGCGTGTCGATAGAAGAGGGCGAAACCCTGAGCGAGGCCGAGCCAGAATGCGCCGATGCAGAGCGCCGGGAAGTTGCCGGCCGAGATCGCCCAACCGGCGAGCGCGCCGCCGGCTGCGCCGAGGCTGATCCCGATCGCGAAGGCCGCCCGCCGCCCGAATTGATCGAGCAAAAGCGAGGCGGGCAGACCCGCCGCGGCGGCGCCGAGAAAGGTCAGGGCGAGCGGCGCCGTCGCCACGCTCGGCCGGGACGCGAGGTACGAGCCCGCCGCCGCCAGGGCCGTGAAGATGATCGCCTGCGCGAAGATCGCCAAGCCGAAGGCCGCGGCGAGCCGCCATGTCTCGGCTTGGACGGCGCCATCGGTTGCGAGCGGCGCGCAAGCGCAATCGAGCCGTCCGGCGCGGGCGGCGGCGGCGTCGAGATCGAGGGAAGTCACGATCCGGCGACGTCGTCATCCCACAGGACGCGTGACGCCGCTCCTTCGAGATCGTCATATTGCCCGCTGCGCAGCGACCATAGAAAGGTCAGGAGCCCGATCAGGCCAAGGCCAAGCGCGATCGGAACGAGATAGATCAAGACGGTCATCGCTCAGTTCCTCGCCATCGCCAGGGCCGGCGCGTCAGGCGCCTCGGCCGGCTCGGTCGACCGCTCCTCTTGCCCTGGCGTCTCGACTCGCCAGGGCCGCAAGGCGTTGAGGGTGACGAGGAGCGACGAGCCGGACATAGCCAGCGCCGCGATCAGCGGCGTGACGATTCCGGCGATCGCCAGCGGTACGGCCACAGCGTTGTAAACCGCCGCCAAAGCCAGGTTCTGTGTCATCCGGCGGCGCGCCGCCCGGCCGATCGAGACGGCCACGCAGACCGGCGCCAAGCGGTCGCCGAGGAAGATCGCGTCGGCCGCCGATTGGGCGATGTCCGCCGCGCTCGACGGCGACAGCGAGGCATGGGCGCCGGCGAGGGACGGCGCGTCGTTGAGGCCGTCGCCGACCATCAGCGTCTTATGTCCCTGAGACTGCAGCGCGGCCAGTCGCTCCACTTTTTCCGCGGGCTTGAGGCCGCCCTTGGCCTCGGCGACGTTCAGAATCGCGGCGACCTCACGTACTGAGCCTTCGACATCGCCGGACAGAATTTCAATTCCGAGCCGTCGGCGCTTCAGCCAATCGATCGCGGCGGGCGCGTCCGAGCGTAGCGTCTGCCGCACATAGAAGATCGCGTGACGATCGCCGAACCGGAACGCGATCGCCGATTCCCGCGGAGCGTCGCGAGAAAGGCGCAAATCTTCTTCCAAACCGCAATAGCTCAGCCGGCCGAGCTTCGCTTCGACGCCGTCGATCACGGTCCGGAGTCCGCCGCCCGCATCCTCGCTCACCGTGGCGAAGGGGGCGAGGCCGCGCGCTTCGGCGGCGAGGCTCCGCGCCAGCGGGTGGCGACTCGACAGAGCAAGGCGAGCCGCGACAGCGGCGAGGTCGGCCGGCGCGTCGCCGCGATTGGCGATGCGCGGCTCGGGCGTGGTCAGCGTTCCGGTCTTGTCGAAGGCGACCGTATCGACCTCCGCGAGCCGCTCCAGAGCGTCGCCGTTGCGGAGCAGCACGCCCGCTTTGAACAGCTCGCCGCTCGCCGCGACATGCACCGCGGGGACCGCCAGGGCCAGGGCGCAGGGGCAGGTGATGATGAGCACCGCAATCGCGGCCACGAGGGAATCGTGCCAAGAGGCGCCGGCGACGAGCCAGCCGAGAGCGGTGCAAAGCGCGGCGAGATGGACGATCGGCGCATAAATCCTGGCGGCGCGGTCGGCCAGGCGCAGATAGCGCGATTTCGCGGTCGCCGCGGCCTCCAGCATACGCTCGATCTCGTCGAGCAGCGTGCGCGCGCCGGAAGCGCCGACCTCGACCTGGAGCGCGCCGTCCAAATTCATCGAGCCGGCATAGACGACATCGCCCTTGGCGACGGCGCGCCGCGCGGTTTCGCCGGTGATGACGCTGTCGTCGATCCGCCCTTCGCCGGCGACCACGATTCCGTCAGCCGGGAGGCGCTCGCCCGATTGGACGAGGATCCGGTCGCCCTTTCGCAAGGCCTTGACCGGTATCTCCATAGGCCCGTCGGGCCCCAGGCGGCGCGCGGACAAGGCGCGCAGGCTGGCGAGATTGTTGACCACGCCGCGCGTCTTGCGGCGCATGCCGTGATCGAGCGCGCGGCCGGCGAGAAGAAAGAACATCAGCATCAGCGCCGAGTCGAAATAAGCGTGCTCCGCATGGCGCATCGTCTCGACGACCGACATGCCAAGCGCGAGGGCGAGTCCGATCGAGATCGGAACGTCCATATTCAGCCGGCGCGCCCGCAGCGCGCCGACCGCGCTTCGAAAGAACGGCTGGCCGGCGAAGGCCGCGGCGGGCAGGGCGATCAGACCCGAAATCCAATGAAAGAGATCGCGGGTGGCGGGATCGATGCCGCTGACCGCGCCGGCCCAAATCGCGACCGACAGCAGCATGACGTTCATCGCGGCGAAGCCGGCGATCGCCATGCAGCGTACGAGATATTTCGCCTGCGCCGAGTCCTCGCTCTCCGCCGCTTCGAAATCGAAAGGCTGGGCGCGATAGCCGAGCGGCGCCAAGACGCCGGCCACCGCGTCAGGGCGAAACAGCGCGTCGCGCCAAGCGATCTTGAGGCGCCGCGTCGAGTAATTCACCCGCGCCGTCGGCGCGCCGGGCATTGCGGCCACTGCGCGCTCGATCTGCGCCATGCAGGCGGCGCAGGTCATCCCCTGGACGGCGAAATCGATCTCCGAGGCGCCGTCGCCGCGCTGAACGACGAAACCGGACAAGTCGACTGCAGCCGCCATAGGCTTTACTCGATCACGACGCGGTTCTTCGATCGGAACAGGGGCTCGCCGTCCCTATCCGAGCGAATCTCGAGGTCCCAATTGCCGGCCGCGACCGGAATTTCGCCGGCATAGCGGCCAGACGCGCGCTCCGTCAGCTCGACGCTGCGGTCGAGCCGGCCGTCGACCGGCGCAGCGAAGGTCGCGACGACTTTCAGCCCATCGATCGGCGCGCCGGAGGCGTCGCGGATCGACGCCTCGAATCTCCTGTCGCTCGACGAGCGGGGCAGAACGATCTCGACCGCCCAATGGCGCGCGTCCTGAGCGTGCGAGGCGGCGATCTCGCGGTTGAAGGCGAGTCCGACCTCGTAAGGGTGATCCGCGACCTGACCTCTGAAAGTCGACAAGGCGTAGTGAATCATCACCGCGTTGACCGAGGCGACCGTTGCGAAGAACGCGAACAAGAGGACCAGAACCATTCGGCCGGTCAGCGCCGATCTCGGCCGGCCGGGTTCGTCCAAAGCGATCTCGGACATAAGGCGTTCCTCGCTCATGGCGACCAGAAATGGTCGGCGGCGACCTCGGCGACGCCGTCTTCAGTCCTTGCGACAAACGAAACCGGGATCGAGCCGCTCGGCTGCGCGATCGCGGTCGAGACAAGAACGCGAACTTCCTGCGTCTTGTCGGGCCCGACCTCGATCACGTCAGCGCCGGACGAATCGCGCTCGCCGCCGAATATCTCCATGCTCGCGCCTGGCACGCCCGACACGGCGAGCCGGAAGCGCTCCGTCTCGCTCTTCTTATTGGTCAGCCGCACGGCGTAGGCGTTGCGGATCGCGCCGCTCGCTGTGCGCACATAAAGCGGATTTCGGTCATGGATGACGGCGATGCCGAAATAGTCGCGGCCGAGCAGGGCATAGAGCATGACGGCGCCGATCAGCGCGATGAGCGCTGCATAAAGGACGGTGCGCGGCCGGATCAGCCGATAAATCGGCGCGAGACCGGCTTGCCGCCGCTTGATATTGATGTCCGTGTCATAGGCGATGAGCCGCGGCGCTCTGCCGATCTTCTTCATCACCGCATCGCAAGCGTCGATGCAGAGGCCGCACTGGATGCAGCCGAGGTTGGCGCCGTCGCGGATGTCGACTCCCGTCGGGCAGACCGCGACGCATTGTAGGCAATCGATGCAATCGCCCGACTTCTCGCTCGCCTGGCGCAGCAGCGCAGCCTTCTTCATCGAATTGCGAGGCTCGCCGCGATCGACGCGATAGGTGACGTTGAGCGCGTTCTCGTCGGTGAGCGCAGCCTGGATGCGCGGCCACGGGCACATATAGAGGCAGACCTGCTCGCGTAAATGGCCGGCGAGCGCGTAGGTCGTGGCGGTCAGGACGCCGATCGCGGCGTAAGCGACGAACGGGGCCTGAAAGGCGGCAAGCTGGGCAACAAGGGTCGGCGCGTCGGCGAAATAGAGGACCCAGGCGCCGCCCGTCCACCAGGCGATGAGCAGCCAGATCGCATGCTTGGCCGCTTTTTCTCCGGCGCGGCGTAGGGTCATCGGACTTGAATCCTTGCGCATGCGCTCGCGCCGATCGCCCTCGATCCAGCGCTCGACCGCAAGGAAGAGATCGGTCCATACCGTTTGCGGACAGAGATAGCCGCACCAGACTCGGCCGGCGACCGCATTCATCAAGAACAGAGTCAGCGCAGCGAGGATGAGCAGGCCGGTGAAGAAATAGACCTCCTGCGGCCATAGTTCGATGAAAAAGAAATAGAAGCGGCGATGGCCGAAATCGACCAGCACCGCCTGACTCGGCTCGTTCGCGCCACGATGCCAGCGGACGAAGGGCAGCAGATAATAGACGCCGAGCGCGAGGACGAGGATGATCCATTTGAGCCGGCGAAAGAAGCCGGATACGCGTTGCGGATAGACCTTTTGCGCCGCTTCGTAGAGCGACGCAAAGTCTTCGGCCTCGTCATGGACGGGCGCCGGCGCAATCTTGAGGCTGGCGTTCACTATTGGCCGCCTCCGAGCGAATGAACATAGACGGCGAGCGCCTTGATGGTGACGGGCGAAAGCTTGGCGCCCCAGGCCGGCATGACGCCGCCGCCGCCATTGTTGATCCGATTGATGATCGCCGCGCGATCGGAGCCGTAGAGCCAGACCTTCGTCGTCAAGTTCGGCGCGCCGAGCTCGAGATTGCCCTTGCCTTCCGGCCCATGGCAGGCCGCGCAATTGTCCGCGAAGACCTGCTTGCCCTTGGCGAGATTGGCGTCCGGGTCGGTGGGAAGGCCCGACAGGGAGCGGACGTAATTGGCGGCCGCGACGATCTCGTCGGGCTTCAGCATATTGTCGCGGCCGAAGGACGGCATCAGGCTCGAATGCGTTTCAGGATCTGCGTCCCAGCGCGCGCCGTGGGTGATCGTCGCCTGAATCTGCTCCAGCGTTCCGCCCCACAGCCAACGTCCGGCATTGAGATTGGGATAGCCTTTCGAGCCTTGGCCGCCCGCGCCGTGGCACGGCGCGCAATTGTTGGCGAAGGCCGCCGCGCCTTCGGCGCGCGCAAAGCTGAAGAGTTCGGGCGTGTTCTCGATGTCCTTCAGCGACGAGGCGGCGAGCTTGGCGTTCATCGGATCGCGCAAGCTGACGAGATCGGCGACGTCCTGCGCAATCGCCGCGCGAGAATGCCAGCCAAGAACGCCGTCAGTCGCCCCGCTGATCAGCGGCCAGGCGGGATAGGCGATCCAATAGAGAAAAGCCCAAGCGATCGTCGCATAGAAACTCCACAGCCACCAGCGCGGCAGAGGCGTGTTCAGTTCGGCGATGCCGTCCCATTCGTGGCCAGTCGTGGCCTTGCCGGTATACGGATCGACCTTGTGCTGATGTTCAGTCCCGTCCGTCATGATCAATCCTCGTCGAGCGGCAGCCGAGCAGCTTTGTCGAATTCCTTTTTCCTCGCTGGCCAGAACGCGTAGGCGCAGGCGACGAGAAAGATCGCGCCGAAATAGACGAGGCCCCATTTGGCGACGAAGGCCTGCCAGAATTCATAGGCTGACATGGCGGCGCTCCTCACCGGATATTGGCCTTGTCGTCGTAGAGCTTGAAATCGACTTGCGCGCCGAGGCGCTGCAGGTAGGCGACGAGGGCGTCGGCCTCGGAAATCTCCCGCTTGTCGAGCTTGAGATCCCGCACGATCGCCTTGGGATAGCGCTTCTGCAGGTCCTCCGCTCCGGAACTGTCGGGCGCGCCCTGGGCTTTCAAATCGTCCGAGGCGTGATCGATCATATCCTGGCTATAGGGAACGCCGACGCGCGACAGCGCGGTCAGATCCTCGGCGATGTGCCGATAGTCGAGCGGCGTCGTTTCGAGGAAAGGATAGCCTGGCATGATCGACGCCGGCACGACGGAGCGCGGATCGCGCAGGTGGTCGAAATGCCAATCGTCCGAATACTTGCCGCCGACCCGCGCGAGGTCCGGCCCGTTCCGCTTGGAGCCCCATTGGAACGGATGGTCGTACATGCTCTCGGCGGCGAGCGAATAATGGCCATAGCGCTCGACTTCGTCGCGCAGCGGTCGGACCATTTGCGAATGGCAGAGATAGCAGCCTTCTCGGACATAGATGTTGAACCCGGCCAGCTCCAGCGGCGAATAGGGCCGGACGCCTTCGACCCGTTCGATCGTGTTCTTCAGGTAAAAGAGGGGGACGATCTCGACGATGCCGCCGATCGCGACGACGATGATGATGCCGACGACCAGCCAAATCGAATGAGTCTCGAGAAAGCGATGGCTCGGCAAACGTTTGGCGAATGAGAGCGACATGACGATTTCCTCACTCCGCCGCCGCCAGCTTCGGCGCAGCGACGAGCGAAAGCTCGCTCGTCGCGACCTTCGCCGACGAAAGCGTCCTGTAGATGTTGAAGATCATGACCAGGGCGCCGATCAAGAACAGCGCGCCGCCCATGGCCCGGATGACGTACATCGGATGCATGGCCTGCGTGGTCTCGACGAAGGAATATTCGAGGAAGCCTTGATCCGTGTAGGCGCGCCACATCAGGCCTTGCATGATGCCCGCCACCCACATCGCCGAGATGTAGAAGACGATGCCGATCGAAGCGAGCCAGAAGTGCCACTCGACGAGCTTCAAGGAATACAGCTTGCGCTGGAACACCCAGGGGATCAGGCAGTAGAGCGCGCCGAACGAGACGAAGGCGACCCAGCCGAGACTGCCCGAATGGACATGGCCGATGCCCCAGTCCGTATAATGGCTGAGCGAGTTGACCGACTTGATCGACATCAGCGGCCCTTCGAAGGTCGCCATGCCGTAAAAGGCGACGGACACGACCAGCATTCTTAGGACCGGATCGGTCCTCAGCTTGTCCCAGGCGCCGGACAGGGTCATCAGGCCGTTGATCATCCCGCCCCACGAGGGCATCCACAGCATGATCGAGAAGGTCGCGCCGAGCGTCTGCGCCCAATCCGGCAGCGCGGTATAGTGGAGGTGATGCGGCCCGGCCCAGATATAGAGGAAGATCAGCGCCCAGAAATGGACGATCGACAGGCGATAGGAATAGATCGGCCGTTCCGCCCGCTTCGGCACGAAATAATACATGATCGCCAAAAATCCGGCGGTCAGGAAGAAGCCGACGGCGTTGTGGCCGTACCACCATTGGATCATGGCGTCCTGCACGCCTGACCAGACAGGGTAGGATTTGGGCGAGAATAACGAGACCGGGATTTCGGTGTTGTTGCCGAGGACGAGAACCGCGATGGTGACGATGAAGGCCAGGTAGAACCAGTTCGCCACGTAAATGTGAGGCTCCTTGCGCCGCGCCACTGTGACCAGGTAGACGAGGAAATAGGTCACCCAGACGACGACCAGCCAGAGGATCGCGTACCATTCCGGCTCGGCGTATTCGTGGCTGCGGGTGACGCCGAGAAGATAGCCGGTGCCGGCGATGACGATGAAGAAGTTATAGCCGAGCACGACGAACCACGGCGCGAGATCGCCGGCGAGCCTTGCTCGGCACGTGCGCTGCACGACGTAAAGCGAGGTCGCGAGCAGCACATTGCCGCCGAAGGCGAAGATCACCGCCGAGGTGTGCAGCGGCCGCAAGCGGCCGAAATTGATGAAAGGCAGGTCGAAATTGAGCCAGGGAAAGGCGAGCTCCAGAGCGATGTAGAGCCCGACCGTGAAGCCGGCAATGCCCCAGAACAAAGCGGCGAGCGAGGCGAAGCGGACCGGCCCGAAATTGTAATTCGGCTTGCCGTCGATCTCGGCGGGCGGAAGATCCGGCGCGCGATTGTCGTAACGGTGATAGATGGCGAAAGCGCCCGCCGCGCTCGCCACGCAGAACAAGCCGGCATGAAATGCGAAAGGGGCCGTATAGGCCTGGGCGGCGATGAAGAGCGAGAGGGCGGATAGAGCGAGGAGCGCGAGGATGAGACCGAATTCGCCTCCCGTCATCGACTTTGATCTTGCCGTGGATTGCGCCATTGCTGGACCCCTTGCACGCGCGATGTCGCGCCGCGTTCGCGCCGGCGGTCATCAAAAGGGGATTCGTGGCGGGCGCAGGTTGATTTGGATCAATTCCAAGTCGCCAAAGTGTCGGTTTTTCCGAGCGCCGCCGCGCGGGGGCGGCGGGCCTAGCCGACCTTCGGCGACTTTGCGCCAAGTCAATGCGAGAGCGGGCGCCGCCGAGCACAGTTTCATCACGCTTACAGCCGGCGTTTGTTCGGTCGATCGGCTTACGCTCTCCCGGCCGACAGGCGCGAGAATCGTCAGGAGGACCAATGATGGACGACAGCGCTTTGCGACGAAAGATCGAAGACGAATTGGAGTTCGTTCCGTGCGGCGACGCCGCTCATATCGAGGTTGCGGTGTCTAACGGCGTCGTCACGCTGACCGGCGACGTCGAAAATCTCGCCCAGAAGATCGCGGCGGAAAAGGCGGCTCAAGCGGTCAAGGGCGTGTCCGCGGTCGCCGATGAGATCGAAGTCCATCCCTATCGAATAAAGGCTGTCGACATGCTGAACCCCGAGCGGGCGAGCCGAAACGGTATTTGCGGCGAGGTCGCCGCCGCGCTGAAGCGCACCCCCGATATCGATGCGACTGGGATCATGATCGTTGCTCATAGCGATCGTGTCGCGCTGCTCGGCAAGGTGTCGAGCAGCCAACAACGCGACGCCGCCGAACGCGCCGCATTGTCGGCGCCAGGCGTGGTCGCCATCGAGAATCGACTAGAAATCGAGTGATGCTGCCGGAGCAAGTCGGTTTCAGATCAGCTTATATCAGCTCCCAAAAAGCGAGTTCACTTCGTCGCTCGAGGTTGCGTCAGCACCGGCCAGTAGCTCGCTGCGAAACCGCCGAAAGCCAAGATCCAGGCTGCTCCCGATCCGATCAGGAGCGCCGAGCTCCATTCTGGATGGAAGGCGGCGCAGGCCCGCGCCAAGGCTGCCGCGATGACAAGAGCATAGAGACCGTGCGCGACAGGGCTGGCGATGAGCGCTCGGCCGGTATGACCCAGACTCGCTCTGGTCATCACGGCGAGCGTCATTGTTCCGATCGCGCCAACCGTCCAAAAGTGGACGCCGGCCGAGGTCGGGGCGATGCCTAACGAAGCGAGACCTGTGGCGAAGAATCCCAACGGGACGAATCCATAAGCGACATGCAGCACGAGGACGAGCCGATCCGCCCACGCGCGATAACCGCGCCAGCGAGCTAAACGGACCGCCTGAGCAATCGCCGCCGCGATGAGCGCCGCCGCCGTGATCGCGCTGTCAGGCGCCACGACCCAGCTGACGAGCGAGGCCGCCGCGATCGCGATTGTCGCCAGATCGAAGCGACTCGACGAAGCGGGAAGCGGACCAGGATTTTCGCGCGCGAGCCAATTCCGCGTGAAACTCGGCACGATACGCCCACCGATCAGCGTGATGAGAAGGATCACCGAGGCGAGGCCGATTCTTACGCCATGATCAGCTGAGCCAAGGAGCAACGCCTCGGCATGGAAGACAGCGTTTCCGATTAGCAGGACGCTGATCACCGCCAGGATGCGCTTGTTGTGGCTCTGCGTGGAATAGCCAAGCTCGCGGGCGGAGACAGCGATCAGCAAGGCGAGAAAGGAAAGATCGACGCCGGCCGCGAGCCATCCGCCGATCATCGCCGAGAACGCGACCGCCAATCGACCGGCAAGCCAAGCCGCGGCCAAGCCGACAAGCGGCCAACCCTGAAGCGGCAGCCTCCCGGTCCAATTCGGGATAGCGGTCAAAAGAAATCCGCAGACGATCGCCGTGACATAGCCATAGAGCATCTCATGCACGTGCCAGTCGCGTGGCGAAAAGGCGGTAGCGATGGTCAGGTCGCCGAAATAGGCGGGGAGCCATAGGGCGATGGCGACGCCCGCCCACACCGCGCCCAGTAGGAAGAAGGGCCTGAAGCCGGCGGAGAAAAGAGCCGGGCCGGATGCGGATTTCAAGCGCGGAATGGGCATGACGACGTCCCTCTGCTGGATCAGGCTTGGCGGACGGGCTGCTCCTTCACTTGGCGCTCGCCGTGCTCGCCAGCTTGTCGAACAGCGCGCTGAACGCCGCTTTGGCTTTGCCTGGCTGAGAAACCGCCTTGGCGGTCTCCACATTGCTCGGCTCGCCAACGACGATCAGGCCGACCATGCCCATCGGGTAATGCGGCTTGCACTTGTAGCCGTAGACGCCTGGCTTATCGAAAGCGACGACCGCCTCTTCGCCTATTTTGAAAGAGAATGGCGCCGCGCCGTCCGGGATCATCCCGTCGATCGACTCGACATTGTGGCCTTTGTCCGTCGCGACGAAGCGCACCGAGTCGCCGGGCGCGATCTTTACGAGCGACGGCTCGAAGACGAACATCCCGTCCGCCCCCTTGTTCAACATCTTGACCTCCACTTCCGCCGCCGTGGCGGAGAGGCTGAACGCGGCCGCGGCGAAAGCCGCGACGAGCAATGACTTGATCACCTGTTTGATCCTTTCTCGGGTTAAGCTCGCGTTTTCGACGCAATCCGTCTACGCCATTGGCCACGCCCCCTCTTTGCGGTAGGACAAACGAAACGGAGCTCCTTGGCTCCGGATTGTGTTAGGCGCTTCGCGAGATAAGGATCGATGACCTCGCTCGATAAGTCCGTCCTGGCGGGAATGCCGCTCGTCGCCGGCTGGCCGGATCACGACGTCGAGGCCCTGCTCAAGCAGGCCCGCGCCAAGCATTTTCCGAAGGGGACCGCGGTGTTCGAGCAAGGCGGCGAGGCGACCTCCTTCTTTCTGCTTTTGAACGGGCATCTGCAGGTGACCAAGGTGACGCCGGCGGGTCAGCAAGTCGTCGTTCGTTACGTCTCGCGGGGCGAGCTCTTCGGCATCGCGGTCCAGATGGGCCGGGCCGCTTATCCAGCCACGGCGACCGCAATCGTCGATTGCCTGGCGCTGACTTGGCCTTCGGCGGCCTGGCCCGAACTTGTTGCGCGCTTTCCCTCGCTCGCCTCGTCCGCTCTGCAGACCGTCGGCAGTCGCTTGAGCGATGCGCATGCCCGGGTGGTCGAGATGTCAACCGAACAGGTCGAAAGACGCGTCGCGCACGCGCTGTTGCGGATCGCCAATCAGTCGGGGCGTAAAGTCAGGGACGGGATTGAAATCACCTTTCCGATCACCCGGCAGGATATCGCGGAGATGACCGGGACGACGCTGTTTACGGTCAGCCGAATTCTGAGCCAGTGGGAAGGAGACGGGCTGATCGACGGCGGACGTCAGAAAATATTCATCAAAGCGCCGCACCGCCTTTTCGTCCTCGCAGAGGGCAAGAGCCAAAACTGACCGCGCCCTCGGCGGGGGACGGAGCTTTCGGGTCAGGCTGGTCCAGCGATGACAAGACTCGCTTCGCTCGGCTCTGAAACGCGCTGAAGCAGCGCTCCCATTGGTCCGACCGCGGCTTCGTCTTGGTCAATTGTTCGAGCAGGTCCCTCGCCGCTCTCAGAGCGCGCGCGGTTTGCTCGGCCGAGCGCAGCGCTTCTTCGTAGTCTCGGGCATAGACGAATTCCGCTTTGCGGTCCTGGCAAACGCCGATGCAAGGCCGCGACGCTTCGATGCGTCCGCAGCCGATGCATTCCCATGCGGTTATGTATTCCGTCATTATCGTCAACGATCGGATTGCCCAGGCTTGGAGATTTCGCCGAGCGTCCGACCGTGGGAGCTCGCGAGCAGGGCGGCGTCGAGCGTATTCAGCAACGCCTCCAGCTCTACGCCATGCTCACGAGCCGCGTCGGCGACGCTGTGCATGCCGGCGATGGGACAGCCGACACAGCCGAAGCGGAAATCAAGGAATACCCGAATCGTATGCGGATGGCGTCGCATTATCTCGCCAACGATTTCGTCTGCCGCGATCATTTCACGACGTTTCTGCTTCGGGTTTGCGCTCAGCGCCGAACATGTCGCGGAGTATGGCGCCCCAGCCGCGGTCTTCGCGAACCAGGCGAAAGCCGAGATTGCTCGGGGGCGCGCCCACTGAGCAGCCGCCCGCGCGCGCGTCGCGGACAAAGTCAGATACGTATGCGCGATGCGCGCCTTCGGCGACCCTGACGCCGCAATTGAGAAAAGGCGCGCCGATCGGCTCTCCTCGTTCATCGAGCGTCTGGCGTCCGAAACACGTGCTGGTCCATTCCCAGACATTGCCGGAAAGGTCCTCGACGCCGCGCTCGTTGGCTCCGAAGGCCCCGAAAGGCTGCGGTTGCGCGGAAAGAGAGGGCGCGGACCCCGCCTCCTGATCGTATTTGGCGAGCCAGCGCCGCGCGAAGTCGCCGCCCGCGGAAACGGAGACGGCGTCATCCTTGAACCGTCCGCCGGCGGCGAACGCCCATTCCGCATCGCTCGGCAGACGCCAGGCTTCGCCAGTTTCGCGAGACAGCCATCGTGCGAACATGATCGCGTCCCGCCAGCTCACCCCGACCGCCGGCAGGTCAGAGCGCGCCGGCTCGCCCTTCGCGCGGGCCGGGCAATCGCCTGTGGCCACGCAACGATCATACAGCGCCTCGCTCACCTCGTTCTTCATGATGAAGAACGGATGGTTGAATCGGGTCCATCGTCGCGGCGCGTTCACTGGTTGACCGCCGCGCGCGAAATCGCCGGCCAAACGGTACGCGAAGGCGCCCGGATCGAGACGAACCACCGTTATCGGCGTCGTGTTCGCCGCGGGCTCGTGTCCGGCGAGCAAGCTCAGAGGCGCCAACACCGCCGCTTTGGTCAGGATTTTCGTCAAAATGGCGAGGCGCATGGTCATGGCTCGATGGTTCGTTCTCTCGCGCGCCTAGTTGGCGTGAGCGCCTTGTCCCGACTCGATCGATCCGGTGGTTTCGGCGCCGATCGGTCCTGGCGGGCTGACCTGCTTCATGAGATCGTCATTCCATTGGCCCTCGACCTTGATATGAGCCGTCGCGCCGAGTTCGACCGCTTCGATCAGATTGTGCGAGACATAGGCGTAGAGGCCGGGCTCCCGAAACGTATAGAGCGCCGCGCCGGCCGATCCGCCGCGAATGAACCAGGTCTCCAAGTCCTTCTCCGGCGGGTTGGCGAACTTGCCGGTCTCCCAAACATAATCGCCGTGGCCGCCGATAATATGCGGGCGGCTGTCGCGATTGGCTTCGCTGTGGATGAACAAGACTGTTTCGCCGACCTTGGCGTTCAGCGCGTTCTTGCCGGTCAGCGCGCCCTCCTTGCCGTTGAACACGACATGGCTCGGAACAAGCCTCCGCATGACCTCCTCGGTATCCGGATAGGAATCGGCCAGCGTCTCGTAGCTCTTGAAATGACCCTTGTCGTCTCGTGGGACGTAGAAGTCTTGCTCTCCGATGTAGTAGGCCCTGTCGTAGTGGAGCGGCTTGCCGTTTTCATCTCTGAGACCGTCGCGCGGCAAGACCATGACTGCGCCGTTCATCCCCGATACGACGTGCCAAGGGATCATCGGACCGCCCGGCGCGCAGTGATAGACGAAGACGCCCGCGCGCGTCGCCTTCCACCGGATCGTGACCTGCTCGCCAGGATTGATCAGCGACAATGCCGCGCCGCCAAGCGCGCCGGTGGCCGCGTGAAAATCGATATTGTGGGCCATCGTGTTCGTGTCGGGATTGATGAGCGTCAACTCGACATAATCGCCCTGATGGACGACCATCATCGGACCGGGGATGGAGCCGTTGAAGGTCATTGCATGAATCTTCGTGCCCTGCTCGTCGATGACCATGTCCTTTTCTTGGATGGTCATCCGGAACTGAATCACTGCCGGCGGCCGCTGCGTCGCTTCTTCATGCGAATGGATGAAGGGCGGCGCGACGAGTTCGACTTTTTCACGCGGCATGTCGGCAAGGTCGTCGGCGCAAGCCGGCGCTGCGGCCACAAGAGCCGCCAGAGCGGCGGCCGCCATCAAAGTGCGACGGGTGAACATCAATAGGCTCCATTTGTCTGCGAGCATGCGCGGTATATGCCGGGAGCGCGGCTGCGTCTTTGCGGCAGCGCAAACGCCAGAAAGAACAGGCGTCGAATGATCGTGCGCCCATTGGATCGCGCCGCGACCCTTGCGTAGCAATTGCGCGTCAATTTGTGCTGAACAGTGCGGAGCGCCGGACATAGAATCGGGCGTCGGGATGGGCGACCCTGCGCGCCGCCCATTTTCCCTTCACCGCGAGGGTCGGCGGCGCCTTGGAGCTGCCCGCATCCACGCCGCGACAGCGTAACGACCGCGGAGGAGATCGTCACGGTGAGTCCTCCTATCTGATTCCATGAAATTTTGCACGGCGCTGGGGCGCCTATAATTTTCGCCGCGAACTTTTTAGGATGGGGTCTGTTGATTCGTCGAATGGCCGGTCAGGCGTTGAAGGATGGCCGAATTGCCGAAATGAAGCGGACGACGAAGAAGAAGGCCAAGGCTCCGGCTGCCGGCAAGCGCGACGGGGATTGCCGCGTGACGCGAGCGCCGAGCGAACGCCGCCAAATTGCGGCGCTTCCGTTTCGCAAGACGGCGAGTGGCGAGATCGAAGTCCTGTTGATCACCTCGCGCGAGACCGGCCGGTTCATCATTCCCAAGGGCTGGCCGATGAAGCGGCTCAGCGGCGCCGAGGCCGCTGCGAAAGAGGCCTATGAAGAGGCCGGAGTTGTTGGAAAGGTCAAGCGCGAGCCCATTGGCGCGTATTCGTACTGGAAGCGGCTTGAGCGCACGTTTGAGCTGCTCAACGTGGACGTCTATGCGCTCGAGGTTCACGAGCAGCGCGCCGACTGGCCGGAAAAGGGCTCACGCCTTTTGGGCTGGCTCCGCCCGGAGGACGCGGCGAGGCTCGTCGATGAGCCCGCCCTGATCACCCTGATTGAGAAATTTCGGACCAAGTGAGGTGGCGCGATTTTGGCGTGACGCCTCCGGTCGGCCGACCAGCGCGGTATCGAGCCCGACAATCAAGGCGGAGAGGGCAAGTGTTGCGTAAGGCGGCTCTTCGCGCCGCCAACTCGTAAACACCCGAGCGTATCCCCAATCGGGGCGTTAGCCGCCTCTCGCCCAATTGCAGACGATCGCGGGCAAGTCGGACCGATTGAGAGGGCTCGAGCATGAGCAACTTGCCATCCAGCTCCAAACCTATTTCATTCATCCAAGACGCGATGCCCTGGCGGATGGACTCCGTCAAGAGAGTAGACGCCCTTTGCTCCCTTTGAACTTGGAGCCACCTCGTGATGAATTGGTTCCAGAAGCTCCTTCCCCGAGAGGAGAAGTTCTTTGATCTTTTTGAGCGCCACGCCCAGACGCTGGTTGCTGGGGCGGAGGCGCTCCGTAAGCTGCTCGACGGCGGCGACGACGTGGAGCGATATTGCCGCGTTGTGGTCGAGAAGGAGCACGAGGCCGACCAGATCGCTCGCGAAGTGATGCAGTCGGTCCGGCGCACCTTCATTACGCCATTTGATCGCAGCGACATTCAAGCTTTGATCCAGTCGATGGACGACGCGATCGATCAGATGAATCAAACCGTGAAAACGATCACGCTTTTCGAAATCCGCGAGTTCGAGCCTCTCATGCGTGAGATGGCCGAGTTGGCGATTGAGGCGTCCAGGCTGACGCTGAAGAGCCTGCCGTCCTTACGCGAAATCGCTGCACATGCTGGCGAGATCAATGCTTATGCCGAGGCCGTCGTGCAACTCGAGGATCGGACCGACCAACTCCACGACGATGGTCTTCGCGAATTGTTTCACAAGCACAGGCGCAACGACCCGATGGCTTTTCTCATCGGCTCGCAAATTTACGAGCACCTGGAGAGGGTGCTCGATCGGTTCGAGGACGTCGCGAACCAGGTCAACGCCATCGTGATCGAACATCTTTGAGCGGCGCAACCAATGCACGTCACGCTCGGCGCGCCGCTGTTGATCGGTCTCATCGCCACCGCGCTCGTCTTCGACTTCCTCAACGGACTGCACGACGCGGCCAACTCGATCGCGACTGTGGTCTCGACCCGCGTCTTGCGACCTTCGGTAGCGGTATTTTGGGCCGCTTTCTTCAACTTCATCGCGTTTCTGGTCTTCGGACTGAATGTTGCCGAGACAGTCGGCAAGGGCATCGTCGAGCCCAGCGTCGTGACTGCCGGCGTCATCTTCGCGGCTCTATGCGGCGCAATCGTCTGGAACGTGGCGACTTGGCTGCTGGGCATCCCGTCGAGCAGTTCGCACGCGCTGATCGGCGGTCTCGTAGGGGCCGGAATCGCGCGCGCCGGCCTGAACGCGGTGGTCTGGTCCGGCTTCTTCAAGACAGCCGCCGCGATCGTGCTTTCCCCATTGCTCGGTTTCGTGCTTGCGTTGCTCCTGGTCGCGGCGGTGTCGTGGATCTTCTTGCGCTCGACGCCGCTGGCGGTGGACACGACTTTCCGCACGCTGCAATTCGTCTCCGCTGCGCTCTATTCGCTCGGGCATGGCGGCAATGACGCGCAGAAGACGATGGGCATCATCTCCGTGCTGCTTTACTCCCAGGGTTACATGCCCGGCGGTTTCCATGTTCCGCTTTGGGTCGTCCTGGCCTGCCAAGCGACGATGGCGCTCGGCACATTGTTCGGCGGTTGGCGGATCGTGCACACGGTCGGCTCGAAGATCACCCGCCTGTCGCCCATGCGCGGCTTCTGCGCCGAGACCGGCGGCGCGATCACTCTGTTTCTCGCGACCGCGCTCGGCATCCCCGTCTCAACCACGCACACGATTACAGGGGCGATCGTCGGCGTCGGCGCGGCGCGCCGTACGTCGGCTGTTCGCTGGAACATCGCGCAGGGTATCGTTGTCGCCTGGGTGCTGACGCTTCCTGCCGCGGCTGGCGTCGCCGCCGGAGTTTACGGCATCATTGCAATTTTAGGATAGGCCTGCCTGCCCATGCATCTACCCGAGTACCTTTCGCGCGCGTGACCGGCTGATCAACCGGACGAGCGTGATCCGACCCGAAATCGACAACCCGACCTGCCTCGGCGTGGCAATACATGCCGCCGTTGCGTCCGGCGTCGTGACAAGCTTCCGAGAAGGCGGCGACAGATTCGGGACGCGGCGGTTCAGCGCCTATGACCCTGGTCCCGCGCGTCGAACCTCATATGAGACGATTTACCGGCAATATCGCAGCCTTAGCGGCAACGAGGGGCTCCGATCGGCGGTACATTACATTGGTTGATGCGATCAAAGTCAGACGGTCGAAATTCAAGAACTGGCGCATTGGCCTGCTCAAATCGGCGCTCCGCTTTCAAAAGGGGCCCCGCCTGGTCGAAACGCTAATTGATGGCGGGGCCCAAAGTCAGCGCAGGCGGGTGAGTGTGGGAACCCGCTGCGGGCCAAGGGGCGTGGCCCGTGCGCTATGGTCCGCTAACGGACAGTTCGGGGAAAAGGTTCCCCGCCCAAGCGAGAAAAAATGGGTGACTACCGCGGGCCTTGACTCAGTTCTTGGGCTTTCGCTCGGCCCACCTTGCAAGCCTAAGGATCAGGAGAGCGGTTACGAGGCCCGCGCGCCCAATCATTTGACGCCAAAGGCTAAGCGGATTTTGGCGGACGAGGACGCGGATCGATCTCTCGCTCGGCATTAGACCTCCCGCCAATGGTCCGGGACCCTCTTGTCGTTCAAGTGGCGCACGCGGGCGACATGCGGCCGGTGGCCATTTCGCTTCGCCCAATCGATCGCCTGCTGTTGGGTGTCGGCGGTGTGGAGGACATGGTTGGCGTGGTCCTCGACAACATAGTCCTCGATCGGCGTTCCTTCGGGCCGACCCTTTGGGCGGGGTTCGATGTAGACGGTGGTCATGGGCGCCCTCCTTGCCAGCCGCCGCGATCAACGCTCAAATCGTCCGCGTTGGTCCGCCAATATGCGCCCCAATTTTGACGACGTGAAGATCGGTCCCTAGACGCGGCGCCTGTAACGCCGGCTGTAACAACGCCTGTGACAAATGACTTCGAAAATCAGCTAAGTGCTGGCGCGCCCGAAGAGATTCGAACTCCTGACCCCCAGATTCGTAGTCTGGTGCTCTATCCAGCTGAGCTACGGGCGCCTGCCGCGGCTTCCTCCGCACGTCCGATCATTTCTCGTCAGAACATCGACTGCGAGAGAGACGGCCGGAAAGCGCGGATCGCATGCCTGCGGCGCGCTCCCTGTAGCGGCTCTCGTCGGGTGAGGCAAGAGCTGTCCTGGCTCACGTCATTGGCTGCTTGGCGCTGACCCCGCGCTCGCCTCGCTTCTGTCTTAACCAGGACAAGCAGTCCGGGCGCGGCGCCCGCCGTCAGGCGCTCAGGCCGCCGCCTTCTTCTGCGCCGCCGGCAAGGTCAGTTGGAAACAGGCGCCGCTGTAGAAATCCTCGGGCCGGGTCGGGGCCAGCGTGATGGCGCCGCCGTTGCGGTCGACGAGTTCGGCGGCTATGGCGAGGCCGAGGCCGGAGCCGCCCGGGCGGGTCGATTTGTGGAAGGGCTCGAAAATGCGCGGCGCGAGATGCGCCGGAACGCCCGGGCCGGTGTCGCTGACCTC
>JAJPHH010000002.1 GCA_021325385.1 Alphaproteobacteria bacterium | reverse complement strand
TGCTTGCGATATTCGTCGAGCGTGGTCGCGCCGATGCAGTGCAATTCGCCGCGCGCCAGAGCCGGCTTCAGGAGGTTGGACGCGTCCATCGCGCCGTCCGCCTTGCCCGCGCCGACCAGCGTGTGCATCTCGTCGATGAACAGGACGATGCCGCCCTCGGCCGCGGTCACTTCGTTGAGCACCGCTTTCAACCGCTCCTCGAACTCGCCGCGATATTTCGCGCCGGCGATCAGCGCGCCCATATCGAGGGCGAGCAGGCGCTTGTCCTTCAGCGATTCCGGCACGTCGCCATTGACGATGCGCAGCGCCAAGCCCTCGACGATCGCCGTCTTGCCGACGCCAGGCTCGCCGATCAGAACCGGATTGTTCTTTGTCCGGCGCGACAGGACCTGCACGGTGCGGCGGATTTCCTCGTCCCGCCCGATCACCGGATCGAGCTTGCTCGCGCGCGCCGCGGCGGTCAGGTCGCGGGTGTATTTCTTCAGCGCCTCATAGGCGTTTTCGGCGCTCGCCGAATCGGCCGAACGGCCCTTGCGAAGGTCATTGATCGCGGCGTTGAGGGTCTGCGGCGTCACGCCGGCCGCGGCGAGGATTTTGCCCGATTCGGCGCCTTTCTCCATGGCCAGGGCGAGCAGCAGCCGCTCCACGGTCACATAGGAATCGCCGGCCTTCTGGGCGATCTTCTCGGCATTGTCGAAGACGCGCGCCGTGGTCGGCGCAAGGTAAATCTGGCCCGCGCCCGCGCCGCTCACCTTCGGCAGCTTGGCCAGAGCCAATTCGGTTTGCTGAAGCGCGTCGCGCGAGCGCCCGCCCGCCTTGTCGATCAGGCCGGCCGCCAGGCCCTGCTCATCCTCGAGCAGGACTTTGAGCAAGTGCTCGGGCGTGAACTGCTGATGGCCTTCTCGGATGGCGAGCGTCTGGGCGCTTTGGATAAAGCCGCGGGCCCGCTCGGTATATTTGTCTAGATTCATGACTCACCCTTTCTGGCTCCGATTTCGCGCCCCGAAGCGGCGCAAAACAGACCGGATGATGATGGAGTGGCCGCCCTGGGCGGCCCTGAACCCTATGTAGGAAAGGGGGTTGCGCCGCGAAAGAGGCGTAAGGGGAATTCTCTTGGCGCGGCGGCGATTTGAGCACTCCTTCAACGCAGCGGGCCGAGGCGAAAGCACGAAATCCACAGCGTGGGTTCGCTTGCGTTTCGATCGATCAACCGACCAGCGCCGCTCCAACGACATTGTTCGGGAATGTTCTCTCATATAACAATATAATCCGGCTGGCGGATACGCCGCCAATTTCGCGGGAAAGAAATGGTTAAGGATCGCACCCAGGTCGCTATTATCGGGGCCGGTCCGTCCGGCCTGCTGCTCGGCCATCTGCTTCACCGCGCAGGCGTCGAAACCGTTATCCTGGAGCGCCACACGCGCGCCTATGTCGAGGCGCGCATTCGCGCGGGCGTGCTCGAGCAGGGCACGGTCGACCTGCTCGACGAGATCGGCCTTGGCGGGCGGATGCGGCGCGAGGGCCTGCCCCACAAAGGCGTCAACCTCGCCTTCGACGGCGCGCGCCACCGGATCGACCTCTTCGGCCTGACCGGCGGCAAAAAGGTGATGGTCTATGGCCAGACGGAGCTGACCAAGGACCTCGGCGACGCTCGCGACGCCTCGGGCGCGCCGATCGTCTATGAGGCGGAGGACGTCTCGATCCACGGCGCTGACGGCGAGTCGCCCTTCTTGCGCTACAAGAAAGACGGCGAGGAGCGGACCCTCGCCTGCGATTTCATCGCCGCCTGCGACGGCGGCCACGGCGTCGGCCGCCGCTCGATGCCGACCAGCGTGATCAGGACGTTCGAGCGCGTCTATCCGTTCGGCTGGCTCGGCATTCTCGCCGACGTGCCGCCCTGCGCGGACGAACTGATCTACGCCCGCCACGAACGGGGCTTCGCTCTCGCCAGCATGCGCTCTCATGTGCGCAGCCGTTACTACGTGCAATGCGCGATCGACGAAAGGTTGGAGAACTGGCCGGACGAGCGCATTTGGGATGAGCTGAAAATCCGCCTCGGCCCCGAAGCCGCGGCGCGCATGACCATGGGGCCGTCGATCGAAAAGAGCGTCGCGCCCTTGCGCAGCTTCGTCGCCGAACCCCTGCGCTGGGGCCGACTTTTCCTCGCCGGCGACGCCGGCCATATCGTGCCGCCGACCGGGGCCAAAGGCCTCAACCTGGCTGTTTCCGACGTCCGCATCCTTGCCCGCGCGCTGACCGCCGCATGTCAGAAAGGCGATCCAAGCCTGATCGACCGATACTCGCAGGATTGCCTCGCCCGAGTCTGGAAGGCGGTGCGCTTCTCCTGGTGGATGACTCAGCTCATGCACAAATTCGGCGAAGGCGAGAGCTTCGAAACCCGCGTGCAGCAGGCTGAGCTCAGCTATCTGTTCTCCTCCCGCGCCGCTCAGCAGGCGCTGGCCGAAAATTATGTCGGGCTGCCCTTCGCAGACGCTTAAGCCGACTCGCCCGGCGCATGTCATGCTGGCGCCGTCAATGCCACGCTAGAAGCGAGGCGCTTGCGTACGGAATTGGACCGACACATTATCGGCAATGGTTCGCAAGCTTGCGACCAAGCCCCGAGAAGGCTTGGCGCGGGTTTGCGGGCCGAGGGGACATCAACAAGCGGGAAAGCCTTTATGCGGGAGCGCGCGCTAGGCTATTACATTGACTTTTACATCTATCCGGTCGTGCTGGCCGGGTTTCCGATCTACGCGGCCCTCAACGGCCAACGCGGCGCCCTGGCGCCGTGGGCGATCGCTGCGGTCGCAGGCCTCGCGCTCTGGACGCTGGTCGAGTATTTCATCCATCGTGTTCTCTTTCACAAGGTCGCCTTCTTCAGACGGCTGCACGACGCTCATCACAAGAATCCCAAGGCGCTGATCGACTCGCCGATCTGGACCAGCTTGACCATCGTCTTCGCCGTCGTGCTCGCCCCGTCCGTTTGGCTTTTGGGCGCGCATCTCGGGGCGGGCTTCACCTTCGGCATGACGCTCGGTTATTTCATCTACAGCATCACCCATCACGCGATGCATTTCTGGTCGTTTTCGCACGACAGCTACTTCTATCGCGCCAAGCACCGCCACGCGTTGCACCACTATTCCGAGGTCGACGGCAATTTCGGCGTCACCACGCCGATCTGGGACTACGTCTTCGGCACGGCGCTGCCTGAGCCTCAATTGGCGAAACAGCGCCAAGCGCAGAGCGGCTGAAGGGTCGAACGGCGTCAATGCGGTTAACTCTGCGCAATCCTCGCCCCCTTCAAGGTCAGGGTCCCGCCTGCCTTAAGCGTGACATTGCGAGCGCCTTCGATGGCGATGTCGGCGCCTTTGATCGTGATTGAACCGTCCGCCTTCAGCACGATCAAAGCGCCGCCGCATTTGACGAGGATTTCATGATTCGTCACCGAGATCGACCGCTCGATTCGTTCGACCTCGCGCCAGAGCACGCGGAGAACATCAGTCAGGTGCTGAACGGCCGGAACCTGCGACGCCGCCGGGTCTCGCTGAACGGCGACCACGGAATTGCTGAGCGTGTTGACGAATTCCCGAGAGAACATGAGCGTTTCCCTCCCATTGTCCGGCGCGCGCGGCCGATGAACGGCGCGTGCGCCGCCGGCCTATAATATCTGAGACGGCCTGGAGCGCCGCCGCCCGCCAAAGGCTTGGCTTCGCCCTTTCCTCGGCGGCCCTTTCCGACTAAATAGACCTCGATCCCTTGTCTTGATCCCGCACGCCACCCCGAACGGGGCGCTGGAGCTTTTGATTAATGGCCAAGCCGCGCACGCTTTACGATAAAATCTGGGACGACCATGTCATCGACACGGGTCCCGACGGCCCGAGCCTGATCTATATCGACCGTCATCTCGTCCACGAAGTGACCAGCCCGCAAGCGTTCGAAGGCCTGCGCATGGCCGGCCGCAAGGTGCGGGCGCCGGAAAAGACCCTGGCGGTGGTCGACCACAACATCCAGACGACCGACCGCTCGCAAGGCATAAGCGACCCGGAGAGCCGCCTCCAGGTCGAACAACTTGCTGAAAACGCGCGTGAATTCGGCATCGAGTATTACAACGAGCACGACCGACGGCAGGGCATCGTCCACATTATCGGGCCGGAGCAGGGCTTCACCTTGCCGGGCACGACGATCGTCTGCGGCGACAGCCACACCTCGACGCATGGCGCTTTCGGCGCGCTCGCCCATGGCATCGGCACGTCGGAAGTCGAGCACGTGCTCGCCACCCAGACGCTGATCCAGGCCAAGGCCAAGAACATGCGCGTCGTCGTCGACGGCGCGCTGAAGGACGGCGTCACCGCCAAGGACATCATCTTGGCCATTATCGGCGAGATCGGCACGGCCGGCGGCACCGGCCATGTCATCGAATATGCCGGCGATGCGATCCGCGCCCTCTCGATGGAGGGCCGGATGACGGTCTGCAACATGTCGATCGAGGGCGGCGCGCGGGCCGGCATAGTCGCGCCCGACGAGAAGACTTTCGCCTTCCTCAAGGACCGGCCTAAGGCGCCGAAAGGCAAGCTTTGGGACGAGGCGATGGCTTATTGGGAGACGCTGCGCTCCGACGACGGCGCCGAATTCGACAAGGAAGTGCGGCTCGACGCGGCCAAGCTGCCGCCGATCGTCTCCTGGGGCACCAGCCCGCAGGACGTCGTCTCCGTCACCGGCGCCGTGCCCCGGGTCGAGGACGGCGCGACCGAGCAGAAGCGCGCCTCGATTAAGCGGGCGCTCGAGTATATGGGCCTCAATGGCGGCGAGAGGATAACCGACATCCGGATCGACCGGGTCTTCCTCGGCTCGTGCACGAACGGTCGGATCGAGGATTTGCGCGCCGCCGCCAAGATTGTCGAAGGCAAAAGGGTCGCCGACAGCGTCAACGCCATGGTCGTGCCCGGCTCGGGCCTGGTGAAGGCGCAGGCCGAGGCGGAGGGGCTCGACAAAATCTTCAAGACGGCCGGCTTCGAATGGCGCGAGCCGGGCTGCTCGATGTGCCTGGCCATGAATCCGGACAAGCTCGCGCCCGGCGAGCGCTGCGCTTCGACCTCGAACCGCAATTTCGAAGGAAGGCAGGGCTACAAGGGGCGAACCCATCTGGTCTCGCCGATCATGGCCGCGGCCGCCGCGATCGCAGGCCGGTTCGTCGACGTGCGCGAGTGGCGGTGAGGCGCGAGCCCAGAGGCGCGCGAAGCAAGATCACAATAAAATCCCCCGGCGCCGCGATGCGGCGCCAGCTCCGCGGGCGGCAGGCCCTTTCAATGGAAGTTGCTGCTATGCGGAGGATTTTCAACGCTAGGGGTTGAAGGCTGCGCGACGGGAGGCTGGGGCGGACGCCGGCGACGGGGCGAGCCCGGATCAGAATCGTTTCGTGTCGATTGGGCCGCCGTCTTGGGGAATTCGAAGCACGGCGGTTTGCCCGTCAGAATCGAGAGCCACTTGGCGATTACGGCTCGCTCATTCTGCAATGTCGGCAGTTCCTCTTGAAGCTGGTCCAATCGTGCGTTCACCAGGCTGTCGCTGGTGCGATGATCTGGATCATTTCCCAGAATGCTGCTGACTTCATTGATAAGGTTGTTGAACCACGCCAGTTGTTTTTGCATCCCCTCGATGGCGAGCCGAAGGGTCGGCGTCTGGCAGGCCTCGGCTTCGCCGGTGCGCCAAATCTGCCTGGCGAAGACGTATTGATCATGGGCCGAATTGGGGTCGAACGGATACGCCTGGACGGGCGCGACGCCGGCTGTCCAAGCGGCAGCGAGCATGGCTGAGGCAAGGCAGGCTGAAGCGTAGGCGCGAGCGAAGGAAGACCTGGTCACCGGAACCTCCTGAAAGTCGGGGCGCCGACGATCAGCGCCGCATGCTTTCGTCGCGGCGGCCGCGAAGGAGGTTCAAAGCCCCGACAGTTTTTTGGCGATCCGCCGATTAGAGGAGTCCATGTCACGACAACTCTGGCGCAAGAGGTCCGGTCGTGCGGCTTGAAATAGCAACCTTATAGTTGCATCTTCGTCTGATGAGCATGGATACGGTCTTCAAAGCGCTGGCCGATCCGGTCCGGCGGCGCTTGCTGGACAAGCTCCATGCCCGCAACGGGCAGACGCTCGGCGAGCTGAGCCAGGGCCAAGACATGACCCGCCAGGCCGTGACCAAGCATCTGGCCGTGCTCGAAGAGGCCGGCCTCGTTGCGACCGAGAAGCGCGGCCGCGAGAAGCTGCATTACCTCAATCCCGTTCCCATCCACGACATCGCCGAGAGGTGGATCAGCAAATACGAGCGCTCGCGCCTCGCCGCGCTCGCCGATCTGAAGAAGGCTTTGGAGGAAAAGAGCGATGAGTGAGCCTTTCTGAGCCATCGAGCATGGGCCGAACGGCCCTGCGCGATCCCGCCTTCCCGCGCTCTGCGACCCACGTAAATGGCATGGCGCAATGCCAAAATAACGTGACTCGGCCGACGCGACGCGGGATAGGTTCGCCTCGAAATCGCCGCTCGGCTCGAAGCTGATGGCGGCGAGATCGCCTCGGCGAGGAAGGGGGCCCTATGAGCGACGCGGCTTCGGCCAGCGAAGAGACGCCGCGGCGGCGCCGCCGCGGCGGCGAGCGGGCCGCGGCGCCGGCTGTCCCGCGCGGTCAGCCGAAATTGCCGTTCAAGCCCGTCGACCTCATCTCGGCCGACGAGTTGGAGGCGATCCATCAGGCCTCGCTACAGGTCCTGAAAGAGATCGGCATGGATTTTCTCCATGCCGAAGCCAAGGCTCTCCTCAAAACGGCCGGGGCGGACGTCGATCCGAATTCCGATCGCGTCCGTTTCGATCCGGCGCTGGTGGAGGCGCAGATTGGCAAAGCCCCGCGCGAGTTCAAGCTGCACGCGCGCAATCCCGGCCGCGACTTGACGATGGGCGGCGCCTTTACCGCTTTCGCCTCGGTCGGCAGCGCGCCCAATTCTTTCGACCGCGACGGCGGAAGGCGACCGGGCAATCACCGGGACTACCAGAACTTCATTCGACTCGGCCAGACGTTCGACAGCATTCATCTCTGGGGCGGCTATCCGGTCGAGCCGGTCGATCTGCACGCTTCGGTACGCCATCTCGACGCCTTGTTCGACATGCTCACGCTGTCGGACAAACCGATCCACGCCTATAGTCTCGGCCGCCAGCGCAATCTCGATGCAATCGAAATGGTCCGGCTCGCGCGCGGCGTCGACGACGAGACCCTGGAGCGCGAGCCTTCGCTCTTCACGATCATCAACTCCTCCTCGCCCTTGCGGCTCGATACGCCGATGATCGAGGGGATCATCCAGATGGCGCGGCGCAACCAGATCGTCGTGCTGACGCCCTTCACCTTGGCCGGCGCCATGGCGCCGGTGACGATCGCCGGCGCGCTCACCCAGCAGAACGCCGAAGCCCTGGCCGGCCTCGTCCTCGCCCAGATCGTCCGGCCCGGCTCGCCCTTCGTCTATGGCGGCTTCACGTCGAACGTCGACATGAAATCCGGCGCGCCCGCCTTCGGCACGCCGGAATATATGAAGACGGCGATGATCGGCGGCCAATTGGCGCGGCGTTATGGGCTCCCGTACCGTTCGTCGAACACCAACGCCGCCAATTCGCTCGACGCGCAAGCCGCGTACGAGAGCGTCTTCTCCCTCTGGGGCGCGGTGATGGGCGGCGTCAATCTGATGATGCATGGCGCCGGCTGGATGGAGGGCGGCCTGCAGGCCTCGTTCGAGAAAATGGCGCTCGACGCCGATCTTCTCGCCATGGTCGCCGATTTCCTGCGGCCAGTCTCGACCGAGGAGAGCGAGCTGGCGCTCGAAGCGATGCGCGAAGTCGGGCCGGGCGGCCATTATTTCGGCGCGGAGCACACCAAGGCGCGCTACCGCAACGCCTTCTTCGCGCCGATGATTTCCGACTGGCGCAATTACGAGACATGGCGCGAGGCCGGCTCGCCGACTGCGTACGACGCCGCCCACCGCCTCTACAAGGATCGACTGGACCATTATGTCGCCCCGCCCATGGAGCCGGAGCGGCGCGAGGCGCTCGAAGCCTTCGTCGCCCGCCGCAAGGCCGAGGGCGGCGTGAAGACGGATTTTTAGAGATCATGCGTACGGAACGCGCGATTTTCCCTTCTCCCCGCTTCGCGGGGAGAAGGTGGCCCGAAGGGCCGGATGAGGGGCTGCGCAGGACTCGGAAAGTACGCGCCCATCGAAAGGCTAATCACCGGGGTCAGCGCTGCCCCTCATCCGGCGGCTTCGCCGCCACCTTCTCCCCGCGGAGCGCGGAGAAGGGAATCACGCCCATTGATCGAGCATGAATTCCCAGTCCCTCGCCGCGACGGCCGACGCCAAGCCGCAAACTCTGCTCACCCCGCGCGTCGCGGTCGCCATCGTCTTCTTCGTGCTTGGCCTCGGTCTCGGCCTATGGTCCGGCGCCTCGGCGAGCATATTGCAGCGCGTGGGGATGAGCGCGCCGCTCTTCGGCGTCGCGATGACGCTGTTCGCGATCATCTACCTCGCCGCGATGTCGAGCGGCGGGCTGGTGAGCCGCTATCTCACTTTGCGCCAGTCGATGCTCGGGCTCACGCCCCTGCTCGGAGCGGCGACAGCCGGACTGTTGCTCGCCCCGTCGATCCCCCTTCTGTTCATTGGCCTCGCCGCTTTCGGCTTGTTCTGCGGTCTGCTCGACGTGATCATGAACTCGGAGGGGACGCGCGTCGAACATGATCTTGGCCGCACCACGCTTGCAACCTTTCACGCCTGCGCGTCGTGCGGCCTTTCCGTCGGCGCAATTCTCGGCAGCCTGGTCGCGGTGAATATCGGCGACTGGGCCTCGGCGTTTCTTATCCTGGCCGCCGCCGGTTTCGGCGCCGGCGCGGTGTTCCTCGCGACGCCTGATCGCGGCCTGGACAAGGCGAGCGCCGCGCATCGCAAGGACGCCGTCCTATTCACCCGCGCCTTGATTGTCGTCGGGCTCGTGGTCGGCGTCTCGATCGCCGGCGAGGTTGCGGCCATGACCTGGTCGGCGACGCTCCTGCAAGCCGAAGCGCCGCGGCTCGCCGCCATCGCCGGTCTTGGCGCCGGCTTCTTCGCGGGCTGTCAGGCGCTGATGCGCTTCTTTGTCGACCGGCCGCGGCTGATTTTCGGCGACCGGCGGATGATCGTCGCCTCGCTGGCCGTCGCGGCGGTCGGATTCCTGATTGTCGCCGTCAATCTCGGCTTCGCCGGCAGCGTGCTCGGCTTCGCCATTATCGGCTTCGGCTGCGGCGCCGTCGTGCCCTGCGGCTTCGCGCTGGCGGTCAAGCGTTCGAGCTTCTCGCATTCGGCGGCTTTATCGACCGTTGCGCTGCTCACCGCCGTACCGCGCGTCCCTGCCCCGCTCGCCATGGGCGCGATCGCCAAATATGTCTCGGTCGCCGCCGCTTTCGGCCTCTTCGCCGCCCTGCTCGTCGCCGCGATCGTCGCCATGCTCGTCTTCGTCAAGCCGGACGGCGCTTAGCCTTGCGCGTGATCGAGCTCGAGCCCTGCGCCGGCCCCCTCCCCGGCCCTCCCCCGCTTCGCGGGAGAGGGAGTCGCAGACGCCGCGCTCGAAACCCCCTCTCCCGCGAAGCGGGGGAGGGTTGGGGAGGGGGCTTGCGGCGCGCGCAAACCCGTTCGCTCCATGCGTTAAGAGGCGCATCATGAAATCCCATACCCAAGTGGCGGTGATCGGCGGCGGCGTGGTCGGGGCCAGCGTGCTCTATCATTTGACCAAGGGCGGCTGGAAGGACGTCGTCCTGATCGAACGCGCCGAGCTGACCTCCGGCTCGACCTGGCACGCCGCCGGAGGCATGCATACGCTGAACGGCGATCCGAACGTCGCCCGACTTCAGCAATATACGATCAACCTCTACAGGGAGATCGAAGCGATCTCGGGCCAATCCTGCGGCATGCACGTGACCGGCGGCCTGAACCTCGCCGGCACGAAGGAGCGGCTCGACTGGCTGAAAATGGCCAAGGCGCGCGGTCGCTATCTCGGCATGAATCTCGAAATCCTGTCGGTCGACGAAGCGGCGAAAATGTACCCCTTCATCGAGAAGAAGCATTTCGTCGGCGCGATGTTCGATCCGGTCGAGGGTCATCTCGACCCTTGGGGCGTCACCAACGCCTACGCCAAATGCGCGACGATGGCCGGCGCCGAAATCTACCGCTTCACCCGTGTCGTCGATCTCGAGCCGCGGCCGGACGGGTCGTGGGACGTCGTCACCGATAAAGGGACGATCGTCGCCGATCATGTCGTCAATTGCGGCGGGCTGTGGGCGCGCGAAGTCGGCCGCATGGTCGGGATCGAGTTGCCCGTGTTGGCGATGGAGCACCATTACCTGATCACCGAGGACCTGCCAGGGGTGATCGATCCCAAGGTCGACAAATTCCACGTCATCGACTTCGAAGGCGAGATCTACATGCGCCAGGAGCGCGGCGGCATGCTGATCGGCACGTACGAAAAGGCGTGCGTCCCCTGGTCGGAATACGAAACCCCATGGGACTTCGGCCAGAATCTGTTGCCCAACGATCTCGACCGGATCGCGCCGAGCCTCGAAATCGCCTTCGAGCATTTTCCCGAACTGGGCAAAGCCGGCATCCGCAAAGTGGTCAACGGCCCGTTCACTTTCGCGCCGGACGGCAATCCGCTTGTCGGCCCGATCAAGGGATTGAGGAATTTCTGGGTCGCCTGCGGCGTCATGGCCGGATTCAGCCAGGGCGGCGGCGTCGGCCTCGCGCTCTCGAACTGGATGATCGACGGCGATCCCGGCTTCGACATCTGGGGCATGGACGTCGCCCGTTTCGGCGACTGGGCCACTTTGGCCTATACGAACGCCAAGGTGCGCGAGAATTATTCGCGCCGCTTCCGCATCCGCTTTCCGAACGAAGAGCTGCCCGCGGCGCGGCCTCTGCGCACCACGCCGATCTATGATCGGCTCGTCGCCGAGAACGCGGTGTTCGGCGAATATTGCAGCCTCGAAAATCCGCTCTGGTTCGCGCCCAAAGGAGTTGCGCCCCGCGAGGACGTCACCTTCCGCCGCTCCAACGCGCATGACCATGTCGGCGCGGAATGCCGCGCGGTGCGCGCCGGCGTCGGCATGACCGAGATCGCCAATTACGGCAAGATCGAAGTCGAAGGCCCGCGCGCCGCCGAATTCCTGTCCTACGTCATGGCCAATAAGCTGCCGCCGGTGGGCAAGCTGGCGCTGACGCCGATGCTCAACGAAAAGGGCAGATTGATCGGCGACTTCACCATCGGCCGCTACGCCGAGGATAAATTCCTGCTCGTCTGCTCCTACGCGGCCGAGACTTACTACATGCGCTGGTTCGAGCGACACGTTCCGCCGAGCGGCGTTCACATCCGCGCCGCGTCGATGGACTATCCCGGCCTGTCGATCGCCGGGCCCAAATCACGCGAGCTCCTTCAGGCGGTTACGCGCGAGGACGTCTCGAACGAGAAGCTCCCCTTCTTGTCGTTCCGCCGCATCGATATCGGCATGATCCCGGCGCTGGTCGGCCGCGTCACCTTCACTGGCGATCTCGGCTACGAAATCTGGGTGCGGCCGGAATATCAGCGCGCTCTCTATGATCTCCTCCTTAAAGAAGGCGAGCGCTTCGGCTTGAAGCAATTCGGCATGCGCGCTCTGCTGTGCATGCGGCTTGAAAAGAGCTTCGGCACCTGGATGCGCGAATACCGGCCGATCTACGGACCGTACGAAGCCGGCCTCGGCCGCTTCGTCGATCTGAAGAAGAACGACTTCATCGGCCGCGAGGCGGCGGCGCGCGAAAAGGAGAGCGGCGGCAGGCTGCGCCTGCAGACTTTCGCCGTCGACGCGCTCGACGCCGACGCGTTCGGCGACGAACCGATCTGGCATGACGGCAAAGTGGTCGGCTGGGTGACGTCCGGGGGCTATGGCCATAGCGTCAACCAATCGCTGGCGCTCGGCTATATTCCGAAGGAGCTCGTCTTGGCGAACGACGGGTTCGAGATCGAAATCATCGGCGAGCGCCGGCCCGCGAAGCGGCTCGACGCGCCGATCTTCGACCCGCAGGGTTTGCGGATGCGAAGCTGAGGAAGCGCCGAGCCTGGCGAGAATCGCAGCGGTCAGGCGCGATACCGATCCTCCTCCAGAATCTTCACGCCGAACCAGCCCCAATAGACGCGATGGCGCCGAATGAGGCCGTTCTCGATGTCCATCGCCTCGACGAAATCCATCTGATCGCCGTCCGGCGTTTCGCGCGGATATTCCCATATGATCGTCCGGCCATCGGTGAAAAATCCAGTCCGGCGCCGCCGACGCGTCGGCGGCGTGCGCTCGAAGACGAGGCGAACGAAATCGCGGAGATTGTCCCGGCCGCGCACCACGCCCTCCGCGCTCCCGGTCAGATGGCGAACCAAGGGCGATTCAAGAATGACGTCGTCCGCATAGAGCGCGACGGCCGCGTCGACGTCCTTTGCGCCGAGAGCCTCGTCCCACAAGTGGTAAATCCGCTCCGCCGCGCGCACCGCCTGTTCGCTCGGCGCCGCTTTGCGGACACGTTCGGCTTGCATTCGTCGCCTCCAATCATCGCTCGCGTTCAAGCGATTCATAGTCAGGCTTTGCCTTGCTTGTTTCGATCGCGATCGAATTCTGCGGCCGGGCGACGATGCAGCTTGGCCAAGGCTGGGGCGCGGCGCGGCTTTACAACCGGACAACAAAAAGTCACATTCCCGTCGTCTCGGCTGCATCGCCAGCCGGCGGATCAGATCGTGATCCGACGGACAAATGACACCTTCGAAGCAGGAAAATTCAGTGCGCCGTCTGTCGGAGGAGGATCGCCAACTGATCGGCCGCGTCGTTCAAGCGCGCGGCAGAAAATCGGAAGGCGAGCGCGCCGACAACACGGGACGCGCGAGCAAGTCGGCCGATCGCTCGGCTTTGCTCGACTTCAAGACTCTGCCAGGCTTCGCCGAGCAGAACATGTTGCGGTCCGCCGCTTCGGCGATGGGGCTGCGGGATCCTTATTTTCTCGTTCATGAAGGCGACGCCGGCGCCGAAACCATCATTGACGGCCGGCGCATGGCCAACTTCTCGTCTTACGATTATCTCGGCTTCAATCGCCATCCGGCGGTTCGCGAAGCCGCCAAGGCGGCGATCGAGCGTTACGGCGTCTCGCCCTCGGCGAGCCGGCTCGTCGCCGGCGAGCGGCCGATCCATCGCGCGCTGGAGAGGGCGTTGGCGGATCATTATCGCCAGGAGGCCTGCCTGACCTATGTCAGCGGGCACGCCGCCAACGTCGCGACGATCGGCGCGCTGCTCGGGCCGCGCGATCTCATTTTGCATGACGCCCTCGCCCATAACAGCATTGTCATGGGCGGGCTGTTGTCGCAGGCCGAGCGCCGCGCTTTCGCGCATAACGACATGGCCGGCCTCGACGCGATATTGACCGAGATCAGAGGTCAATATGAACGGGTGCTGATCGTCGCCGAAGGGCTCTACAGCATGGACGGCGACGTGTGCGATCTGCCGACTCTGACGGCGCTGAAACACCGCCATCAAGCCTGGCTGATGATCGACGACGCGCATGGGCTCGGCACGCTCGGCGCGCGCGGCGGCGGCGTGTTCGAGCATTTCGACATGGACCCGCACGGCGTCGATATTTGGATGGGGACGCTGTCGAAGACCCTCGCCGGCTGCGGCGGCTATATTGCCGGGCCTGCGACGCTGATCGAATATTTGAAACGTACCGCCGGCGGATTCGTCTACAGCGTCGCCATGCCGCCGGCGATCGCCGCCGCCGCGCTCGAAGCTCTCGATCTCCTCCATAGCCAGCCGGAACGGGTTCAACGCTTGCGCGCCAACGCGCAAGCCTTCGTCGAGGCGGCGCGCCGCGCCGGGCTTGATACGGGCGCAAGCATCGGCGCCTCGGTCGTTCCGGTCATGACGGGAAGCTCGGTCCGCGCCGTCGCGTTGAGCCAGAGATTGTTCGACCGCGGCATCAACGTTCAGCCGATCATCTACCCGGCCATTCCGGAAAGGCTGGCGCGATTGCGGTTCTTCTTGAGCAGCGAACATAGGCTCGAGCAGATCGAGGCGGTCATTCCCGTCGTGGCGGCCGAGCTCGAAGCCGCAAGCGCCGTCTCCTTGACAAATATGGCGCGCAGCGCTTCCGGCTCGTGAGCGACGTCAAGGTCGCTCCAGTCGCCGACCGCGCCGGCATGGCCGCGTTCCTCGCCGCCGCCAGGCGCGCGCAATCGGTGAATCCGCAATGGGTCGAGCCGGTTCACGACGAGATCCGCGCTTTGTTCGATCCGCGACGAACGCCGTTCACGCGCGAGAACGCGATTCAGCCTTTCGTCGCCTTCCGCGGCGGCGAGCCGGTCGGCCGGATCGTCGCCACGATCGACCGCGCCCATCTCGCCAAGCACAAGGACGATTGCGGCTTTTTCGGCTTTATCGACGCGATCGACGATGACGCGGTCTTCGCCGCCTTGTTTCAGGAAGCTGAGCAATTCTTGCGCGCCAAGGGCATGAAGGCGGCTCGCGGCCCGTTCAGCCTGACAATCAATCACGAGAGCGGTCTCCTGGTCGACGGCTACGATCAGCCGCATGTCGTCCATACCAATCACGCGCCGCCTCACTACGCGCGCCATATCGAAGCGCTCGGCTACAAAAAGGCTATGGATCTCGTCGCCTATGTCGTGCGTCCACAGGAGGCGATGACGCCGGAGCGCTTGGCGCGCCTTTCCGGCGATCAGACGGTGCGGGAGATCGAAATCCAGACCCTGTCCCTCGCCAGCTTCGGCCGCGGCTTTCCTCGCTTGCTGGCGCTCTTCAACGACGCCTGGTCCGACAATATCTGGGCGACGCCGGTCAGCGACGAGGAAGCAAAGCTCATCGCCCGGCTGATGCTGCCGGTCGCCAAGCCGAAATGGATGCACATCGCCCGGTACAAAGGGGAAGACGTCGCGATTGCGGTGCAAATTCCCGACGTCAACGAGGCGCTGGCCGGCCTCAACGGCAAGCTTCTCCCGTTCGGCGCGGCCAAGCTCATGTGGCGAATTCACGTCCGCGGGACGAAACGGACGCGCGTGCCGATGGTCGGCGTCGCTAGGAAGTGGCGCGGCTCGAAACCGGCGCTGCTCGCCTCGAGCAGCCTTTTCGCCCGGGCGATCGAAGACGCGCGCAAAGCGGGCGTCGAACAGATCGAATATAGCTGGATGTTGGAGACGAACCATTTCGCGCTGAACGCGCTGAAGCGCGTCGGCGCCCGCCTCAGCCGCACCTTCCGCATCTATGAGCGCGCGCTTTCGCCCGCTTAGACCCGCCCGGCCGATGCGAAGGGCGCGATGACAGCCTCCGCCGGCAGACGCGGCCTCGTGCTGGTGACGGGCGGGTCCGGCTATATAGCCGGCTTCTGCATTGCGGCGCTGCTCGAAGCCGGCTGGCGCGTGCGCACGACGCTCCGCCGCCTGGAAAAGGCGGCGCCGCTGCGCGCCGGCCTCGGTAGGATCGGCGTCGACGCCGCGGAATTGGATTTCTTCGCCGCCGATCTTAACCACGGCGAGGGATGGGCGGGCGCGGCCGCGGGCGCCGATTTCGTCCTGCATGTGGCTGCGCCCGTCCCCGCCGTCGATCCGAAATCGGACGACGAATTGATCCGGCCGATGCGCGACGGCGCCTTGCGCGTGCTCAAGGCGGCGCGCGACGCCGGCGTCAAGCGCGTCGTGATGACGTCCTCGGTTTCGGCGATTGTCTACCGAGACGGCGCGGACGGCGTCGTCTCGACCGAAGCCGAATGGAGCGACGAGGCCAATCGCGCCGGCAGCGCGCCCTATGACCGGGCCAAGACGATTGCCGAGCGGGCCGCCTGGGCCTGGCATTCGGCGGAAGGCGGCAGGCTCGAACTGGTTATGGTTAATCCGAGCTTCGTCCTCGGACCAGTGCTCGGCGCGGATTTCTCGGCCTCGGTCGAACTCGTCAAACGGCTCCTCGACGGCTCGGTCCCGGCGCTGCCTCGGGTCGGCGTCACGTTAGTCGACGTGCGCGACGTCGCCGCGCTGCACCTTCTGGCGATGACGACGCCTTCGGCCGCCGGCCAAAGATATATCGGCGCCGGAGAATTCTTTTGGATCAAGGACATCGCCAGAGTCCTCCGAGACGGACTCGGCGATGGAGCGCGACGAGTGCCGACGCGATTGGCGCCAGACTGGGCCGTTCGCCTCGCCGGCCTCGTCGATCCGATTGTCCGCAGTCGGCTTTTCGAACTCGGCAAGGAGCGCCGCGTCTCCTCGGCGAAAGCGCGAAGCAGCCTTGGCTGGACCACTCGCCCAAGCGAAGAAACCATCCTCGACGCTGGGCGAAGCTTGCTCGAACTGGGCCTGGCGCGATCCTGACTGTGACGCGGAATCTACACTGGCCGATATCCGCCAGTCTTGCGTCAGGCTTGAGATTGCCAAGGCTGCGCCAGGAGGCTAGAGTTCGCTTTCCAATAGCTAAAAACCGGGCCCGTTACGGGCGTATAGGGGCGCGAGTGTCAGACGCGGTCTATTACCGCCGCGACGAAGTCGTCGGCGACTCCGTCAGCACCTGGACCAAGACCTTTACTGCGCCCCGGCGCATCCAGACGAATATTCTGGCGCGCGCCGAGAGACGCGTCCTCAACAAATTTTGCGAATCGCTTCCCGCCTGGGTCATGCCGGATCACTTGACGGTTCTCGGCATAACCGGCGCTGTCGTTACGGCGCTCGGCTATCTTGCCAGCAATTGGAGCCCTTACTTTTTCTTCCTGGCGAGTTTCGGGTTGCTGGTGAACTGGTTCGGCGATTCGCTCGACGGGTCGCTCGCCCGCTACCGTAAGATCGAACGTCCGCGTTACGGTTACTTTGTCGATCATTCCGTCGACGCTATCAGCGAATTTCTCATCATCGCCGGCCTGGGGCTTTCGCCCTATGTCGGCCTGACCGTGGCGTTGTTCGCGCTTTCGGCCTATTTCGCGCTTTCGCTTTATGTCTTCCTTCTGAATCAGATTTCCGGCGAGTTTCGCCTGACCTTCGTGAATTTGGGGCCGACCGAGGTCCGCCTCGTCGTCATCTGGTTCAATTTCGCCATGTTCCTGCTCGGTCCGGCGCATCTGTCGATCTTCGGCCTCGCCGTTCCGCTCCACGCCGCCTCGATCGGCCTGGTCGGCGCCGTGTTGGTCGCGATTTTCGTCGTGAACGTCTACAAGACCGCCCGCGAGCTCGCGCGTCAAAGCGAGAGCGAGCGCAAACCGAGCCTCCAGAGAATACCGACCATTTCGAGGATGCGCCCGCCGCAAGCCGCCGCTCGCGGTCGCGGCAGCCTCGCCCAATAGGCTCGGCCGCGGGTTCGCTTAACTTGCCGCCTCGGGAACCGAGAGCGCCGGTTAGAACGGCGGCCGGCAGAGCTGCGTTGGGCGAGCGCGGCGTTGACTCGCTGTCTCAGCAAAACGAGAATTCCGCCTATCGATGACCCATTTGCGCCGCAGAATGTCAGGATCGGCGCGGAGGCTCGTATGACCGCTCCGCCGATCATTGCGCGCGAAAAAAAATTCCCGATCGAAGCCGACGCGCGGCCGACGAAAGCCTCCGGCGACGCCGAATTCGGACTCAGCCGTCAGGCGATTCGCGAGATTGCGCACGGGCTCGGCGAGCGCCGCATGGCTGTCTACTGGACGGATTTCCTGGCGACGGTCGCCGTCGCTTACGGCGCCTGGTTCATCGCTCCCCTCGCCGGTTCATGGAATCCGGCCGGCCTGGCGCTCTTGGCCGTTTCGATTTTTGCGACGCATCGAGCGGTGGCCTTCATTCACGAGCTCGTCCACATGCCGAAGAAGAAGTTCGGCCTGTTCAAATTCGCCTGGACCGCGCTTTGCGGCGTTCCGTTGCTCATTCCGCCCTTTATGTACGAAACGCACATGGATCACCATGCGCCGCGCACCTACGGATCGAGTCAAGACGGCGAGTACATGCCCTACGCCAGTTTGCCCTGGACCCGCGCCGCCGCGTTCATCGCCTTTTCCGCTTTGATCGGTCCGGCGCTGGTTTTGCGCTTTCTCGTTCTCGCGCCGCTGAGCTGGGCGATTCCTCAGCTCCGCCGCGAGGTGCTTGCGCGCGGATCGGCCTTGGTCATCGATCACGAATATATGCGTCGGACGCCGGCTGGAAACAGTCCCGCCCATTGGCTTGCGCAAGAGATCGCCTGCTTCTGCTGGTGCTTCGCGGCCGCGGCCGCGACGATTGGCGGCGTTGTTTCGCCAAGCCGGGTCCTCGAGGCCTACATCCTGATCACCGGCGTCGGTCTCCTCAACGCCGTTCGCACGCTCGTCGCCCACCGCTATCGCGGCGACGGCGAGCCGATGACCTTGATCGAACAGGTCCTCGATTCCTACACGTTCCCGACCAGGACCGCGGCGATTTGGGCCCCGGTCGGCCTCCGCTTCCACGCCGAGCACCATCTCTTCCCGAATCTCCCCTACCACGCCTTGCCCGAGGCGCATCGCCGGCTGATGGCGTCGATTCCAGAGGACAGCCCCTTAAGGACCATCGTGCGAACATCGCTCGTCTCGACCTTGATCGAGCTGTTTGGCGCGACCGGGGCCCGGCAGCCGCAGCAGCAACGCCTGGCGAAGGGCGCCTAGCGAGCTTGCGCCTGCCGGCTTCAGAGGCGAAAGCGCCTCTTCGCCAACGTGATGAGTTGCTGTACTCCGCCGCGCGGCTTGACGGCGTCCGGACGCTGAGTCGCCGCGATTTCCTTTGCTTCCTGCGTTTCAAAGCTTATATTCGCATAGAGGTCGGCGTACCGCGCGAGGAAGAGGCGATCGTCCTCGGGACTCATTTCTCGATATCTGAACGCTACGCCCTTGCTGAATTGACCGATCAAGGTCCGATCTTGGTACTTCGCCACGATCCTCTCGGCATCGACTTGCACGCCGACCTGTTTCGCCAATTGGTCGACGACGTCGGGCGTGCCGAAGCAGATCTGGTTGAATGTGAAAACTTTCACGCCTCGCGCCGCCGACCAGTCGCGAAACCGCCCGAACTGGAGGTCCAAAGCAGGAAGCGTATCGCGGACATTCTGATATTCGGCGAAAGGCCTTCGCCGCCAAGTCCTCGCCCTGACGCCGTGATCGAGCATTGAAAGCGCGATTTCGCGCGGGTCGCGGATGGAGGCGTTCGCAAGGATGACGCCGGCTTCGATGAGCGCCCTCACTTCCGGATGGAGAGGGCCATGCGTCTTCAGCACGATATCGGCGTCCCGCTTCAATCCCCGCTCGAGCCGCTCCAAGAACGCAGCGTCGATACAGTCGAAGTAATTTTCTACCGAAATTGCCGATCGTAATGGCGGACCGAGCCTCGCGACCTCTCGCCCGGCGGATCGAAAGACCTCCTCGGTGAGCTGGTAAAGAAACGTGCTGGCCGACTTGGTGACGCCGTAGGAGATATAAATCATCGCCGCACGATTTAAGAAACCTTATCGTTAGCCGGAACGATTCTTGAAAGGAGATGCGTGGAGTAAGCTCCCTCCTTGAGCCGACGTACTTCAGCGCGCGACGGAGATTTTTTCGGGAAAAACTGATACCGCGCGTTCCGATTCAGATCGCGAGCCTAGCCGCCTCATTCACGGCTTCGAGGGCTCATGAAACGCCAAGGCGAATTAGGCAAGCGTTTCTGGTTCACCATGACCGCAATTCTAGTTCCTGTCGACAAGGGCCGACGCAATCGAAGCCTGAACCCGGATCGAACAGGGAATCCGCGACTTTCGACATCGGGCCGATCTTGATCGGGATAAACAGTCATTCTCGGCATATTCGGAATAGTGATCGTTATTTTGGTCGTCGCCCCGGCGCTGGCGGCCCAGCCTCTGATGAATAGCGGGTTTACTTCATCGATATGGCCAAAAGCCTTTTCGGCGCTTCTCCCGATTTGCGCCCATTTGCTAAACTTGGCGCCGATAAAGGATAGCGCGCGCCGCGCCCAAACCTCGTAGAATCTGCTCATTGTCGCCTCGCGATCGCTTCAGCAGCGGGAAGACGAACCCGGTCGATCCTCTTCATCATCATCTTGACCGGTCCGGACTCCTCTTCCACGAATCCAAGCCTAGTGTATAGAACCTGGGCGCGAGCATTTTCCTCTTTCACTCTCAGGTAAATCGACTTCAGCTCCACATCGCCAGCTAAAGATAGGACCGCTGCGACAGCTTCTTTCGCGTATCCACGCCCAAGCGCCGATTTTTCACCGATAATCAAGCGACCGAATTCGGCGCGTCCCAAATCCCACTCTATATTGTAGAGGCCAAGCGCGCCGATGGGCCCGGACTTGCGCTCTTCGATCACCCAGTTGAAATCACAGCCAGTTTCTTTTTGCTTCGCCAACCAGGATTCATGCGAAGCCGGCGATATATTCGCCTGGCTTAGAAAAAACGCCTTGCTTTCAGGATCGTTTCGCCAGCGAACGACGTGATCGGTATGCCGGGGGTCCATGGGAACCAGTCGACAACGCTCGGTTTCAATTTCGGCCGATAGTACGCTCTTCGTCATGCTGACTCGATCCTAACCGCGAGCTCTGGCAAGTTCGATGTACTTGTCTTGGGCGAATGTGAACGCGCGTCGCAACCGATCAACCATTCGGATCTCGTCAAGCGCTGCTATATGTTGCGTAGCCCGCTCCAACCAGCGGATCGTTATCGCCGGGTCAAAACGCTTCTGGCAATATGCGTCAAGCCGCTCGTACATTTCCGTCCGGAAGGCGGGGTCGGAAAGTCGCTCGATGGCGTCAGTCCAGCTCCGCGAGTCGCCGACCACTTTCAGCACCCCTTCCGGTTCGCCGACCTCTTCATAAGCTTTCTCTTCGCATACGATCGGCACGGCGCCGAGGTAGAGCGAAACGAGAAGAGCATTGGGCGATTTATAGTCGATATTCTCGGTACGCCCGGCGGGATGCAGAACGATTTGCGGCTGATACTCGCTCCACGTTTCCAAAAAGGAGCTGAAGAATGTCGTTTCAGCCAGCGAAATGATCTCAAATTGAGGATCGCCGGCGTGTAAATTCTCTCCCGACCCGTCGCGCGCAAGCAGTAGCGCCCTGCCGCGCAACGAATTCAAGGCGGGGAATACGTCATCAATCAAAGAGCGCCGTCTGAACGCTCCGCCGAAGAATGCAAGACGCAATCGGTCGTCTGACACCGGCGGCGGTCCGAGCCGATTACGTCGGCACTTGTCAAGAAGCCCGGCGTTGACGACCGGCGGCACAACGTCAATGTTCTGGTGCAGCTTGGAAGTCGCGTAGAATCTCGCGAGCTCGGGCGACGGCACGATAACACCGGAAAATGTTCGCAGCTCCTTCCGCAATCGGCTTTCGGTGTAGTCGATGAACCCCGGCTGTTCGTCGGCCAGGCACGGGAAGTTGTCATCGATGAAGTAGAAATGGGGAATGGACAGCGCCCGGCACACCGCCAGCGCGCTCGCTTGTCGAGCGCTAAAAATCTCTCTGACGAAGATGACCGCGTCGGACCTAAGGAGTTGCGAATTCTCGTAACTGCAGAACCCTGTCGGTTCAATAAAATTGAGATAGTCCAGCTTTGTCCCCGAACTCCGCCAATAAAGAAAGGTGCTGGCGTTCATGTCGCCGAGAACTGAGACGATCAGGCCGTCGCCGAACCTGCCGCTGCTTCGCGGCAGCGACGCCTTTCGTGTCTTCGCCTTTGGCGCGTCCGTCGTCGCCGAGGCTGGTTGCAATTGCGCCCACCTCTTCTTTTTGAAAAACGCCGCTGCTTCGCCGATATGCAGTTGCAGGGAATACGACGCGTTGGGCGGAACCGCTATCACCTCCCGGTCCAAGAAATTAGCGGGGCGGAGGATGGCGTTGCGGTCCATCGCCATCATTTCCTGCATGGCTTCAAATTGCATCGGGTAAGTATTGCCGAGACTATCGGGCCTGCTGAGCCCGAGTTCCACTCCCATAGCCACTGGCGCCGCGAGCAGCGGGTAATGTTGGTGGACCCTTCTCCACAGGTCCCAGTCGCATACTCTCGCGACTCCCACGTGCGGATCATAGAGACCGATTTCTTCGATGACCGATCGATGCAGCACAAACGAACCATTTCCGATGAAATTCGAAAATATCAATCGATCGTGCGCTGCGTCGCAATGGTGACCAAGCGACTGATAGCGGCCCGCGCTATCGCGAATGTACGTCTGACCATGGGCGACCCTGGCCCCGGCGAAACGCATGTGCTCGAGCATCAGCTCGAGCGCGTCGTTCTCAAAGATAAAATCGTCGAAAGCAAACGCGATGTACTCGCCCCTCGCTCGACAATATGCTTCATACTCGGAAATTGCCGGGAGCCCTATATTGTGCTCGTGGCGCATGCTTGAGACGCGGTCATCGCTCCGCCGAAGCTCCCGAATGATCTCGGCCGTGCCGTCGGTAGAGGCGTCGTCCACGATCAGAAGTTCGATGTCTTTAAGCGTCTGATTGAGCACGCTGTGCGCCGCCCGACGAAACAGACCATCGGCTCCCCTTCGGAAGGTCGGCAATAAGACGGATACGAGCGGCTTCTTCTGCGACTTGCCGCCGCCTTCCCACTGACTCGGCCCGATAATATCGCGCACCTTTATCGATGCCGATAAAAGCTCTGTCTGATTAATGGATAAGAAAGTCACGGATTTTGATCCGATACGATATCGATCAACTGGCGAGATACGCGTTCGACATCGGCGCGTTGGAGACGCAAGTGTAGCGGCAGAGAGATGACCTCCTTGGAGAACGCGCCTGCATTGGGACAATCGTCCGCCATGTGCCGATACATCGCGTAATCCGTATTGGTGCGATAATGGACGCCCGGAAAGATCCCGGCGTTATTTAGCGCCAAGAAAACCTCGTCACGATGCGGCACACAAACCTGATAGAGGTGTCGAGACGATTCGCACCCTGGAGCGGTCGGCACACGCCGGATGACGTTAGTCCCTCCCAGGAACTCGTCGTACCATGCGCTCAGTTGACGACGATACGCGTTGTCTTGATCGAGATATTTCAGCTGCACCAAGCCAATGCCGGCCATGATCGAATTGCCGTGACTTTTGAACCCGACACGCGGAACGTCATAATGCCATTTGTAGGCGCCGCCGCTGAGGGTGCGCGTGAACGTGTCCTTGTCTATGCCGAGCCAGGACTGCTGACGGACGAGAGCGTCAAGTTCTTGGTCGGCGAAACAAACCATTCCCGAATCGGCTGTCGGAAGGTTTTTGACTGCATGAAACGAATAAACGACGGCATCTATGCCCTTGTCGGGCGTTGAGCCGTTTAATCGGGCGCCGGCCATGTGAGCGGCGTCCAGAATGAGCTTCAATCCCTTCGCCCGGCAAAACTCGATAATTTGCGGCAAGCGACCAGTATTTCCGCCTAAGCCGACGAATATCACCGCGCGAGTTCGGGACGTGACTCGCTGCTCAACGCTGTCTGGATCGAGACATCCGTACTCGTCCACATCCGCGAAGATCGCGTTGAGGCGCTCGTAAAGTATCGAGTGGTTCGTCGAGACGAAGGTGATCGGCGTGCTGATTACCTCGTCGCCATCGCGCCAACCGTATCGCTCTTTCATGACATGGACCGCCAGATGCAAGCCGGCGGTCGCCGACGCCAAGAAATGCGCGTTCCTGTGGCCTGTATACGCTTTCCAGGCATTCTCGAATTGGACCGTCTTGAAACCTAATCCGGTCCAACCCTTTTCGAAGCACTCGCGTATTTCGGCAAGGCACTCCTCTACTCGGAACGTTGGCACAAACAACTGTATCGAGTCACTCATAAAAAATTCCGTCGAACGCCGAGGGCGCCCGCGCCCTCGGTTCATCTCCTGATTTGAACCCCTCGTCTGCGGAAACGAAAGGCCGCCTTCCCTCGATCTCCGATGGCGTTTTGCCCTAGGGCAAGAGCGGGCACTCGCGCCTGAAGCGTCAGACAGAGTGGACGCCGTGAAGAGACAATCCGCTCGTCCCGACGCCGCCAGAAGTCAGCGAATCCAACGCGCCGCCCAGCGGCGCCCCTGTTCCGCCATAGTCGAGCGTGTCCAACATGCCGCCGACCGTCGAGCCGCTTTCGCCGTAACCGAGGATGTCCTGCTGACCCGCGAGGGTCGAGCTGTGGCTGGCCGGGGTGAGCGTGTCCAACATGCCGCCGACCGTCGACCCGCTTTCCCCGTAGCCGAGGATGTC
>JAJPHH010000107.1 GCA_021325385.1 Alphaproteobacteria bacterium | reverse complement strand
GGCGGCAATCCGCATGACGGCGTCAAGATCGTCGCCAAGATGAAGGAAATGCCGACCGACGATCCGGTCTTCGGCAAGGGCTCGATCCGCGAGGACGGGCGCAAGATTCATCCGGCCTATGTGTTCCAGGTCAAGACGCCGGCGGAATCCAAATATCCGTGGGACTACTACAAGCTGCTCGCGACGATCCCGGCGGACGAGGCCTTCCGCCCGCTGGCGCAGAGCGCTTGCCCGCTGGTCAAGAAATAGCCGCCGCCGGAGGGGCGGGCGAGGCCTTAGGCTCGGAGGGTCTTAAGCTTGATCTCGACGCAAGCCCTGTTCGGGCAATTGCTGCTCGGCCTGATCAACGGCGCGTTTTACGCGCTGTTGAGCCTCGGTCTGGCGGTTATTTTCGGCCTGCTCAACATCGTCAATTTCGCCCATGGCGCGCTCTACATGATGGGCGCGTTCTGCGCCTACTTTTTGCTGAATCTGGCCGGGCTCAACTATTGGTGGGCGCTGATCTTGACGCCGCTGATCATGGGCGCCTTCGGCGCGCTGATCGAGCGGTTGCTGCTGAAGCGGATTGCTGGCCTCGATCATCTCTACGGCCTGTTGCTGACCTTCGGCTTGGCCCTGGTGATTCAGGGCCTCTTCCAGAACTATTTCGGCTCCTCCGGTCTTCCCTATGCGATCCCATCGGAACTCGCGGGCGGGCGCAATCTCGGTTTCATGTTCCTGCCCAATTATCGCGCCTGGGTCATCGCCTTCTCGCTCCTCGTCTGCCTCGCCACTTGGTTCATGATCGAGAAGACCAAGCTTGGCGCCTATTTGCGCGCGGCGACCGAGAATCCGGCGCTTGTCCGCGCGTTCGGCATCAACGTGCCTCGCATGGTCACGCTGACCTACGGCTTCGGCGTCGCGCTCGCCGCCCTCGCCGGCGTGCTCGCCGCGCCGATCAATCAGGTTCGGCCGCTAATGGGCGCGGATTTCATCATCGTCGTCTTCGCCGTCGTGGTCATCGGCGGCATGGGCTCGATCATGGGCTCGATCGTCACCGGCTTTCTGCTCGGCGTCATCGAGGGATTGACCAAGGTCTTCTATCCGGAGGCGTCGAACACAGTGGTCTTCGTCATCATGGCGATCGTGCTCCTGATCAAACCCGCCGGCCTGTTCGGGAGAGCGCCATGACGATCAGCGCGCCGACCACGGCGACGGAAACGGCCGAAGCCGCCCATCCCAAGCGCGACGAGGCGATCGCCTTTCTCGTCATGACGATCTTGTTCGCTGCTGCGCCGATCGTCGTCTATCCCTTCTTCATGATGCAGGCCCTCTGCTTCGCGCTGTTCGCCTGCGCCTTCAATCTCCTGATCGGCTATGTCGGCCTCCTCTCCTTCGGCCACGCCATGTTCCTCGGCGCCGCTGGCTACCTTTCCGCCCATGCGGCGAAGGTCTGGGGCCTGCCGCCGGAGCTTTCAATCCTGTTCGGCGTTCTTGGCTCGACCGTTCTTGGCGTGGTCACCGGGGCGCTCGCCATTCGCCGGCAGGGCATCTATTTCGCCATGATCACGCTGGCGCTGTCGCAGATGATCTATTTCTTCTGCGTCGAGGCGCCCTTCACGCACGGCGAAGACGGCATTCAGGGCGTGCCGCAAGGGACCTTCTTCGCCCTTCTGCCGCTCTCGAATCCTTGGGTCCTCTATTATATCGTGCTGGCGATTTTCTTGTTGGGCTTCTTCATCATCTATCGCGCCGTCAATTCGCCGTTCGGCGAAATCCTGAAGGCGATCCGCGAGAACGAGCCGCGCGCGATCTCGCTCGGCTATCGCGTCGACCATTACAAGCTCGCCGCCTTCGTCCTCTCGGCGGCTTTATGCGGCCTCGCCGGCGGAACCAAGGCGATCGTCGCCCAGAACGCCTCGCTCACCGACGTGCATTATTCGATGTCCGGCGAGGTCGTGCTGATGACGCTGCTCGGCGGGATGGGCACGATCTATGGCCCGGTGGTCGGCGCGGTGCTGCTGGTGGCGATGCAGAACTATCTCGCGCAATACGGCCAGTGGGTGACGGTGATCCAGGGGGCGATTTTCGTGATTTGCGTTCTGCTCTTCCGCCGCGGCATTGTCGGCGAAATCGCACATCGACTGAGACTGTCGCTGTGACTTTGTGAACTTCGTGATTCCTTGGCGAACTTCGTGTTTAAATCTTCGAACACGAAGGCCACGAAGGAAGCACGGAGATCACGAAGGCGGGTTTCCGGCAGCCTGACGGGCCGGTCGAGAACTCCAGGACAATAAACGATGCTCGTTCGCAACGGGACCAGGGACGATCTGCCGCAGATTTTGACGATCTACAACGACGTGATCGCAACCTCGACCGCGATCTACGCCGATCGTCCGGCGACTTTGGAGGAGCGCGCCGAATGGTACGAGGCGCGGATCAAGCGCGGCTATCCGGTTCTCGTCGCAGTCGAGAGCGAGCGCGTGCTCGGCTTTTCGTCTTTCGGCGATTGGCGTAACGCCTCGGGCTATCGCTACACGGTCGAGCATTCGGTCCATGTCGCGTCTGATCGCCGCGGCGGCGGCGTCGGGACGAAGCTGGTCGAAGCGCTGTTTCCACTCGCCCTGGCGATGAACATGCATGTGATGATCGGCGGGATCGACGCGGCCAATGAAGGCTCGTTGCGCTTCCATGAGCGCCTCGGCTTTCAGAGGACGGCCCATTTCAAGGAGGTCGGCCGCAAGTTCGGCCACTGGCTAGACCTGGTGTTCATGCAGCGCCTTCTCGACGGGCCGGGCGCGGCGAGGTAGGCGGCCGCCTCTCCACGGTTCGCGGCGGTTCGCGGGCGAGGAATGAGCCTACCGCGTCGCGGGGCGGGCCGCCCTCGCAGTCTCGCCTTGTAGCGCCGTAGCCCATTGTTCGTCCGGCGCCGCTCTTTGCGGCCGGATGCCGATCAAGTGGCAGATCGCGAAAACGAGATCGGCCCGGTTCATCGTATAGAAATGCAGATCGCGCACGCCGCGGTCGATCAGGTCGACGACCTGCTCGGCGCAGACCGCGGCCGCCACCAGGCGGCGCGTCACAGGATCGTCGTCCAGCCCGTCGAAACGGTCGGCGAGCCAAGCCGGCACGCTCGCGCCGGCGCGCTTGGCGAAGCCGGCCGTCTGCTTGAAATTCTGCACCGGGACGACGCCGGGCACGATCGGAATATTGATCCCGGCCGCGGCGGCGACGTCGAGGAAGCGAAAATAGACATTGTTGTCGAAGAAGAATTGAGTGATGGCCCGGTCCGCGCCAGCGTCGACCTTGCGTTTCAAGATTTCGATATCGTGCAGCAGGTTGGGGCTCTGCGGATGTTTCTCAGGATAGGCGGCGACCGAAACCTGGAAATCGCCAACCGCCTTGAGCTTGGCGACAAGCGCGTCTGTCGATTGGTACCCTTGCGGATGAGGCTCGTAAGCCGCGCCGGCGCCGCCTGGCGGATCGCCGCGCAGCGCCACGACGTGCCGCACGCCCGCCGCGCGGTAATCGTGGATCACGTCGTCGATTTCGGCGCGGCTCGCGCCGACGCAGGTCAGATGCGCCGCCGGCTTCAACTCCGTCTCTTCGACGATCCGCGCGACCGTGGCGTGGGTGCGTTCGCGAGTCGAGCCGCCGGCGCCATAGGTGACCGAGACGAAATGCGGCGCGAGCGGCGCGAGCCGCGCGATCGCCTCCCATAGCGTCTGCTCCATCTCCGCGGTCTTGGGCGGGAAAAATTCAAACGAGACGCGGACTTGCGGCCCCGATCGGCTCGGGCGAAGCGGGCTCTGCAACATTCAAGCGATCTCCCGGACGGCCTGCGGCGGCGCGTCGGCGACGACGCGCGGGTCCTTCGCGAGCCAAATCGCGACCGTGAGCTTGCCGGCTTCTCCCGCCGAAGGCGGGATGGCGCGCGTTTCAACGATGTCGAGTCCGGCTTCGGTCAAGAAGGTTTCGATCTCTTCGGCGGAAAAGCCCAGGCGTCGGTGGGCGAAGGCTTCGCGCAGAAATTCCTCTTCATGCGCCGCGAAATCGACGACGAGGAGCCGGCCGCCCGGCCGCAGCGCCCGCGCCGCCTCGATCAGCGCCCGGCCCGGATCGTCGAGAAAGTGCAGCACTTGGTGGATGATCACGAGATCGAACGCGTTGCGCTCGACCGGCGGCGCGTAAATATCGCCTTGCCGCAATTGCACGTTGCGCAACCCGATCTGATCGATATGCGAGCGGGCGAGCGCGAGCATGGCCGGGCTCTGATCGACGCCGACGGCGCGTTGCGCCAAAGGCGCGAACAAGTCCAGCATTCTGCCTGTGCCCGCGCCAAGATCGAGCAGCGAGCGGATCGGCTTGTCGCCGATCATTTCGGCCAGAGCGGCTTCGACCCGCTCTTCCGGCGCGTGGAGGGCGCGGACGTGGTCCCAGTCCTCGGCGATCTGGGCGAAATAGGCGGCGGCTTGCCGCCGGCGGGCTTCCCGCGTCATCTCCAGCCGCGCCCGGTCGCCGGCGACGACCGGGTCGGCGGAATCGATTCGGCCGACGATGTCGCGCGCCAAGGCGACGCCGGCGCCGGATTCGCCCAAACGGAAGAAGGCCCAGGCGCCTTCGCGCCGGCGCTCGGCGAGTCCGGCTTCGGCCAGCAATTTCAGATGCCGGGAAACGCGCGGCTGCGATTGGCCAAGGATGGCGACCAGTTCGGTGACGGTCAGTTCCGCTTCGGCCAGGAGGCACAAAAGCCGCAGCCGGGTGATCTCGCCCGCCGCAGCCAGACCCGCGAGAACATCCTGCAGACGCGCTTTAGGCCGCTCTAATGCCGCAGCATCTTTAGACATAAAGATATCTTTATGTGCATTTTCGAGTCCTGGCAAGAGGGCGTTCGAATTCACGGGTCGGCGTCAACCGGTCGAGGATGACGAGGCTCGATCGGCCGCCGCATTCCGTCGCGATCATTTGGATAAGCGTCTGCGCCGCAGATTCGACCTCGCCGAAGCCGTTCGACTGCACCGTCAGGACGGCTCTCTCGGTCGCCGGCGTGACGACGGTCCGCGCGTCCTGCCGCCAGTTCCAGCGCCGGCAGAGCACATGGCGAGAATCGGCGTAGACGACCTCGCCGTCCTTGGGCGGGTCATTGGGGTCTTCGCCCTGCTCGGCGCTCATATCGACAAACGTGTCGCCCGGCCTTGCGAAACGAAAGGCGAGGTCGCCCGAAATCTTGTCGAGATCGTCGGCGCCAAGGCAGAGGCAGGAAGTCAACGACACGCAATTATAGAGATCGACAAGATTGTTGACGCGCGGCAACTCGCCGCCGGCTAAGACGCGCTTGATCAGGCGCTCGACCGAGGAACGGTAGCTCGTCTTTTTGATGCCGAAGCCGCGATAGGCGGCGCGCCATGCGGCGACGCCGGGGATCGCCGAAAGTTCGACGCCGCGCCATTCAGCGCGGCATGCCGCCTGTGCTTCTTCGATCATCCGTTCGAGTTCGGCCGAGCGCCCGGACCTGATGGTCAAATCTCGCGTCGAGACAAGGGCGAGGCGAAATTCGGGGAAACGCTCGCAAACAGCGCCGATCGAGATCGTCGTCATCAGCCTTCCGTCATTGAAGATATTGTCGCGCGCATCGTCGCGTCGTTCGGGCGCAGCGCCGGCGGCGGCTTGTCTGAAACCATCGCTCGATTCTATAAATCGCTCCCCGATCGCTTGGACTAGGCCTTTTGGCCCGCAAAGGCGGTCTTCAAACGGTCCAACCAGAAAGAAACGCTCATGAAGCTCTCCGCAATCGTCTCGGCCGGCGTCGCCGTCATGTTCACCGCAAGCGTCGCGTTCGCGCAAGCGACGACCCCCGCTCCGGCCGCTCCGGCGGACGCCGCCGCCAAGGCGGCGCGATCCAAGGAATGTTCGAAAGAGGCCGACGCGAAAGGGTTGCACGGCAAGGCGCGAAAGGAATTCCGCGCGAAATGCAAGCGAGGAGAAGACGCCGGCAAGATGTGAGCGCTGGCTGAGAGATTCGGTTTTTGGAAATGGCCGGGTCCTCCCGGCCATTTTACCGTACAAGCGGCGAGCGAAGGAACGAACAGGCATGGCGTCAGCGTCGCGCGGCGATATCGAAGATTTCATCGCCTTGCGGGATTTCTTTCGGTATGCGGTAAGCCGATTCAACGCGGCCAAGCTCGCCTATGGCCATGGTACTGCTAACGCCGTCGATGAAGCGGCGTTCATGCTGCTCGAGAAGCTGCATCTGCCGATCGACAGGCTCGACCCGTTTCTTGACGCTCGGCTGACGCCGAGCGAGCGCGAAGCGCTCGCGGAATTGATCGAGGCGCGCATCGCGACCCGCAAGCCGGCGGCCTATCTGCTCAACCGCGCCTATATCCAAGGTCGGCCCTTCTATGTCGACGAGCGCGTGATCGTGCCGCGCAGCTTTATCGGCGAATTGCTGTTCGGCGGCTTGGTCGGCGAGGACGAGCTGATTCGGCCGAGCGAAGTCGGCAGCGTGCTGGACCTCTGCACGGGCGGCGGGTCGCTCGCCATTCTGGCGGCCGAAGCGTTCCCGAAAGCGTGGATCGACGCTGTCGACCTCTCGACGGACGCTTTGGCGGTAGCCAAGCGGAATGTCGAAGAATACGGGCTCGCCGATCTCATCGCGCTGCATCAGGGCGATCTGTTCGCGCCGATCGGCGACAAACGCTATGATCTGATCCTGACCAATCCTCCCTATGTCGATGAAGAGGCGCTGAACGCTTTTCCGCCGGAATACGCCGCCGAACCGCGCCTCGCCCATAGCGGAGGCCGAGACGGACTGGACCTTGTCAGGCGCATCGTCGCCGAAGCCGGGGCACATCTGACCGAGCGCGGCGCGCTCGTCTGCGAGATCGGCCGCGGCCGGCCGGTCTTCGAGCGGGATTTTCCTAGCCTCTCGCCGATCTGGCTCGACACGGCGGAGAGCCAAGGGGAGGTGTTCTTGCTGCGCGCCAAGGATTTGCAAGCGCTGCGTCGGAAACAGACGCGGAAGTAGCATTTCTCCCCTCACGGGAAGAATGCGCGCCGAAGGTACGTATCTCACTCCGCCGCAGCGCGCATCGTTGCACGGATGCTGGCGCGCATGTCGTCGATCGGGGTCAGGCGGCCGTCGCGTTCGACATGCCAGAAGGTCCAGCCGTTGCAGGCGGGAAGGCCCTGCGCAAGGGCGCCGATTTTGTGAATCGAGCCGACGATCGCGCCGAGACTCACCGCGCCGTCAGGCCGCACGATTGCGCGATGCCGCCGTTGCGCGTCGACCAGCGCTTCGCCCGCTCCGACGAGCCCTGATTCGACCAGGCTGAGGAACGCGACGCGCGGCTCGCCGCGCCGCGTCGGCGCGGCCGCGACCGCCTGTTCCGCCAGCGGCTGGACCGCCGCGATGCGCGCTTCGGCCGCCCGGACATAGCCCGCGTCCCGCTCGATGCCGAGATAGGCGCGACGCAGCCGCCTCGCGACGGCGCCGGTCGTGCCCGAGCCGAAGAATGGGTCGAGCACCAAATCTCCGGGATTGGAGGCGGCGAGCATGATCCGGGCGAGCAGCGCCTCCGGCTTCTGGGTCGGATGGGTCTTGCGGCCCGAGGAATCTTTCAAACGCTCGCCGCCCGAACAGATCGGCAGCAGCCAATCCGAGCGCGCTTGGCAATCCTCATTGCCGGCTTTCAGCGCTTCGTAATTGAACGTGTATTTCTTCGCCTCGGCGCTGCGCGCGGCCCAAATCAACGTCTCGTGCGCGTTGGTGAACCGACGGCCGCGGAAGTTCGGCATCGGATTGCTTTTGCGCCAGACAATATCGTTGAGGATCCAGAAGCCGAGATCCTGCATGATCGCGCCGACGCGAAAAATATTGTGATAGGAGCCGATGACGAAAATCGTCGCGTCGCGTTTCATCACGCGCCGCGTCGCGGCGAGCCACGCGCGCGTGAACGAATCGTAATCGGCGAAACTGGCGAACTTGTCCCAATCGTCGTCGACCGCATCGACGAGGCTCTGGTCAGGGCGCGACAAGGCGCGCTCAAGCTGCAAATTATAGGGCGGGTCGGCGAAAACGAGATCGGCGCATTCGGCGGGCAGCGAATTCAGCGTCTCGACGCAATCGCCGACGAGAATGAGGTCGCGCGGCGCAACCGCGCCGAGGCGGCGAGCCGAACCTTTCCCAGTACGCAAAACCTGAAGCTGGACGGGTTGGGCGGTCGCCCCGGCGCGGGAAAGACGCATGAACTCGAACTGTCGAACGCAACGAACAGTCCGGAATGTGCGGCATTTGAGTTAAATTTTATTGATGCCGCCGATCGAGGGCCTGTCTCGTTTTTGCACGCCGCCCGCGACTAAAAAGGTCGGAGATTTCAATCAATTCGTAAGGTTTTATGAGAACGGCGTTGAGCCGCCTTCGGGAGCGCGGCGAGCGCGCTCCGCGGCGCTCCAAGGGGCGCAGGCTAGTCGGCGACGACGTCCTCTGGCCGGACGGAGCTGAACGTGCGCCGGTGGAACGGCGAGGGCCCAAGCGCGGAGATCGCGGCGATATGCGAGCGCGTCGCATAGCCGACATGGCGAGCGAAGCCATAGCCCGGGCAGTGCGAATCGAGCCTCGCCATCATTCGGTCGCGCGCGACTTTCGCCACGATCGAAGCGGCGGCGATCGAAAGGCAAGCGGCGTCGCCGGCGATGATTGCGCGCGAACGGCATGACAGGCCGGGCGGCACGTCGCGGCCGTCGATCAGCGCGATCCGCGGCCGCATATGAAGCGCGGCCACAGCCCGCCCCATGGCGCGCAGAGTCGCCATGCGAATGTTGTGCGTATCGATTTCGTCGGCGCTGGCGAAAGCGAGCGAGACGCAAAGGGCTTTGGCGAGAATGAGATCGAACAGCGGTTCGCGCTGCTCCGCGGTCAGCGCTTTCGAATCGTCGACGCCGACCGGCAGATCGTCCGGATTGAGAATCACGGCCCCGACCGCTACCGGCCCGGCCAGCGGGCCGCGGCCGGCTTCATCGACGCCGACGACTGGCCAGAAACCCTCCGCGATATGGGCGCGTTCGTGCGAAAAATCGGGGAGGAGTGGCGCCGCGGCCGGCGGCTTTTTCGGCCTTTTCGGCTCGCGTTTCACCCGAGCGGCCCCTTGCCCAGCCGCGACAGATCGAAGGCGTCGACATCGGCCAGCAATTCGAGGAAGGCGGTCGCTCCGTAATCGGCGCAGGCTTCGCCCTTTTGCAAGGTCGCCGCCGAGGCGTCGCCCATGGCGCCGAAATCGTTGAGGTCCTGCGACATCCAGCCCATGCCGATCGGCTGCGTGGCGCGAAGCCAGGTGAAGTCCCGCTCCATGCCGATCGCGGCGCTGACGAAATCGCGCGCCTCGGCCATTTTTACCGTCGCTGGACGAAAGGCCAGCATCAACGAGGTCTCGGCGTCGCCGGCATGAATGCCGTGGGCGCGCTCTTTCGGGCCGAACAGGCCGTCGGGATAGCCGAACCGACTCCAGGCCGAATTGACGACCAGCATGTTGCGGCGCACCCGCAACTCGCGCGCCACGATGTCGATGATCGGCACATTGCCGCCATGCGAATTGACGAAGACCAGCTTGCGGCAGCCGGTCCGCGCGACGCTCTCGCCGATCTCGAACCAGGCGCGGACCAGCGTCTCGGCTGAAAGCGTCAGCGTGCCGGGAAATTCGATATGTTCGTTGGATTTGCCGATCGTCTGAACCGGCAGGAACAGAACCGGCAATTCCGGCGGCGCGCGCGCGATCGTTCGGGCGAGGTATCCTTCGTTGATGAACGTGTCGACGCCGACCGGCAGGTGCGGCCCGTGCTGTTCGATGGAAGCGACCGGCAGGACCGCGATGACGCGCGACATGTCGGCGGCTTGGAAATCCTTCCAGCGCATCTCGGCCCAGAACTTGGTCGGCAGCATGGTTGAAGCTCAATCCTTCTTGGCCGCGATCGCTTCGATTTCCACCTTGAATTCCGGCCGAGTGAAGCCTGCGACGATCATCAAGGTCGAAGCAGGCGGCTCGCCGCTCGCGCCAAGGGCTTCGTCGCGCGCTTTCATGTAGCCCGCCATATCTTCGCGGCTCGTCACATAAGCGTTGAGTCGGACGACGTCCGCAAGGCTCATGCCGCCCTCGGCGAGGATCGCCGCGATCGCCTGAAAGCACAAGCGGGCCTGACTTTCGACATCGGCGGGGACGACGCCGTCCTTGGCGACGCCGAGTTGGCCCGAGCAGAAGATCAGCCGCGCGCCGGCCGGCGCCTCGACGCCATGCGCGTAGCGCGCGAAAGGCGGGTGAATGCTCTCCGGCTCGAGGCGGCGCACGAATCTTCGCCCTTTTCTAAGCTCCCGATTCGAGTAAAGCCTGGCGGCGGCCCTGGCAAGCGCTGGCCCGCGACTTGCAAAGCATCGTTCGACTTTCGTATCGTCCGAAAGTCCGATCTGGAGGGAGAAATGATGCGCGCCGCGCTTTCCGGCCTCGCCGGTCTCATGCTTTTATCGAGCCCCGCCTTGGCGCTCGACAAGGTGACGTTCGCCACCAATTGGCTGGCCGAGGCTGAGCACGGCGGCTATTATCAGGCCGTCGTTGACGGCACTTACGCCAAATATGGCCTCGACGTCGCCATCATGCCGGGCGGACCGCAGGCCAATAACGGGCTGCTTCTGGCGACCGGCAAGATCGAATTCTACATGGGCGGCAACCTGCTGCTGCCGTTCGAGGCTGTCGAGCAACACGTCCCGACGATCGTCGTCGCCGCCATCTTCCAGAAGGACCCGCAGATTTTCATGTCGCATCCGGGCGTCGGTCTCGACAAATGGACCGACTTGCCCAAGGCGCCGACGGCCTTCGTCGGCAAGGAGGGCATAACGTCCTTCTATCAGTGGATGAAGGTCGCCTACGGCTTCAAGGAAGAAAACATCAAGCCCTACAATTTCAACGCCGGCCCATTCATCGCCGACACGCATTCAATTCAGCAAGGCTACCTGACGGCGGAGCCGCTCGAAGTCGAAAAGCAGGGCGGATTCAAGCCGAACATCTTCCTTCTCGCCGATTACGGCTATTCGACCTACGCGAATACGATCGAGACGAGACCCGATCTGATTGAAAAGAATCCGGATCTCGTCCAGCGCTTCGTCAATGCTTCGATCATCGGGTGGTATCATTATCTCTATGGCGACAATTCCAAGGCCAATGCGGCGATCAAGAAGGATAATCCCGACATCACCGACGAGCAGATCGCCTTTTCAATAAGCAAGCTGAAGGAATACGGGCTCGTCGATTCGGGCGACGCGGAGAAGCTCGGCATTGGCGCGATGACCGACGCGCGGGTGAAAGATTTCTTCGATGAGATGGTCAAGGCGGGCGTGGTCAAGCCGAATGTCGACTACAAAAAGGCTTACACGACGCAGTTCGTCGACAAAGGCGTCGGCCTCGATCTGCGCCCGAAGAACTAGGGTCTGTTGACATTCATTTCAAAGCGATCAGGACGGCGCGCAAATGAATCATGGCGGCAAAGCTCGTGTCGGTTTTGTCGTAGCGGGTGGCGATGCGGCGAAATTCCTTGAAACGTTGGAAGCAGTTCTCGATGAGATGTCGCCACTTATACATCTCGGCATCGTGAGGAATCGGCGCCTTGCGATC